>CAYVOP010000054.1:0-20109 GCA_964453105.1 uncultured Aquabacterium sp.
GTGATGGTGGGGCCGGGCACTTTGTGGAGTGCATTCAGCAAGTGCGGGCGCAGTCGCCGCAAACGCAAATTGAAATCCTGACACCCGATTTCCGTGGCCGCATGGACCGCGCGCTCGACATTCTGAAAGCCGCGCCGCCCG
Organism: uncultured Aquabacterium sp.; assembly: GCA_964453105.1. GTDB lineage: Bacteria > Pseudomonadota > Gammaproteobacteria > Burkholderiales > Burkholderiaceae_C > Aquabacterium. The sequence goes on from CAYVOP010000054.1 coordinate 142, forward strand.
ATGTGATGAACCACAACCTGGAAACCGCGCCGCGCCTGTACAAGGAAGCGCGCCCCGGTTCCGACTACCAGTTCAGTCTGAATTTGCTCAAGCGCTTCAAGGAAGCGGTACCGGGCGTGCCAACCAAGAGCGGCATCATGGTGGGCTTGGGCGAGACCGATGAAGAGGTCTTGCAAGTGATGCGCGACATGCGTGAACACGGCATCGACATGCTCACCATTGGTCAGTACCTGGCGCCGTCGGGGCATCATTTGCCCGTGCGCCGCTACGTGCACCCCGATACCTTCAAGATGTACGAGGAAGAAGCCCGCAAGATGGGCTTCACCCATGCGGCCGTGGGGGCCATGGTGCGCTCGTCGTACCACGCCGACCAGCAGGCTGCCAAGGCCGGGGTGGCGCCAAGCGCGTGACGCATCGGGGCGTTGAGCCCCGGCGGCGAATCAGGCTTACTTGCGCACCACCTTGACCTTGTTGTTCACCTTCGAGGCCTGCACGTAGCCGATGGCATCGGGCGTGTTGGCCACAAACTGCAGCACGGCCTCGTCGTCATCCAGATGGGTGGGCGGCCTGAGCCCGCCGGTGAACACGTTGCGCGCCCAGATCTTGCGTACTTCTTTTTCGGGCTTGTTCAGCACCTGAACGTGGAATTCTTCGGCCAGGCCGCCATTCTTCTGTTCAATGGGGGTGGCAGGCGCGCCGCCAGGGAAGGTCTTGATCTGCCCCAGAAACAGCTTGGCAATGGACTCGTCATCGATGACGGCTTTGTTGCTGGGGTGAACGATCACGGCAACCTGGGCTTGAGTGGCGCCAGCAGCCAGGGTCAGCGCAAGGGCAAGGGCTGCCAGGCGTGGCAGAGATGGTGTAGCGATGGACATGGTCCGGACTCCCTGATGTTTTAAAAGACCGTGTCGTACGACACCGAGATGGCGTTCGATGTGCCTACGAAGTAGGGCGCGGTGCCCGGGCCGGACAAGTCCTTGGATCGGTCGAGTTGAACCTTCACATCGCTGTGCTCGTTGATGTCGTAGCGCAAGCTCAGTGACATGACCTTTTCTGCCTGCACGGCTTCGTGGTCGTGCGGGTTGTGTTCCCCATAGCGGGTGAATGTGGCCATGGGGAGGAAGTCGCCCCAACGGTAGCCCAAGGCCAGCATGAAGGCGCGCGAGCGGTAGCTGTAGTGGCTTCGGTCGAAGACGCTGTACTCGGATCGGAACTGCCAGTTGTTGTAGTCAATGTTCATGGCTGCGCCGTAGATGTTCTGGCGTTCGCTGCTGCGCTCGCTGTCTTCGGCGGGTGTCACGCGGGTGCGCACGCCATCGGTTTTGTCCCACTGTTGCACTTGCGAGGTGATGTAGTTGAAGCGCAGGGTCAGCCAGTCGCGGTTCAACTCCAGGTCGGCGCCCATGATGTTCTTCCAGGTCACGTCTTGCGGGCTGGCGTAGTAGATGCGGCTGAATCGGTTGTCTTTGGTGCGTTCGCTGCCGGTGAAGAAGTTGGACTTGGCCGACCAGCCCTTCCAGTCGTCGCGGTAGGTGGCGTTCACCCCGTTGTAGTTGACGATTTCCCAGCCATACAGGTCGGTGGGCACGCGGGCCCAGTTGAAGGCGTAGCCCACGTCCTGGAATTCGGAGTAGAAGTACAGGGGGAGGCGCTTGCGACCGGCCTGAATGGTCCAGTGCGGCGAGGCTTCGTACGACAAGTAGGCCCACTCCAGATCGGTCTTGATGCCGTCCATGCCGCGCGCCACCACCTGGCCGGTGGCTGACCACTGGGTGTTGAAGCTATAGGTGCCTTGTAGCCCGATCTTGCTCTCCTGCCCCACGCTCCAGTCAGGGCCATAGAGCGCGCCCTGACCATAGTCGGCAATGAAGCAGGGGCAATCGTAGTGGTCGTTCAGGCGCTCGGTGCGCGAGCCGCTCATGACCTTGCCAATGGCGGCGGTGGCAAAGCCGGAGTAGGTGAAGTCTCCGGCGTGGGCTGTCATGGCGGTGCCGCTGACCAGACTCAAGGTCAGCAGAGACAGGGAAAGCGACTGGCGCGAACTGGAACGCATCGAAACTCCTGAAAGTTTGGGCGGGGCAATAACCTCGCCCCATGCCGACACCATTTCGGTGCGAGTCGGGCATCCTTGAGTTCCACAATGGAAAAAGGGCCCCGCAGGGCCCTTTTTCACGACACATTATCCGAATTACTTGAACCAGGACAGGATGCGTTGCCACAGCTTCTTGAAGAAGCCGGCTTCTTCCACAGGTTCCAGGGCCACCAGGGCTTGCTCGCCAAACACCTGGCCGTCCACGGTCACCACCACCTTGCCCAGCGTGGCACCCTGAGCGATGGGGGCGGTGATGTTGGGCAGCAGTTGCACTGCCGACTTGACGGCGCCGGCCTGGCCGCGCGGCACGGTGGCAATGAAGTCCTGGGCCACGCCGGCATTGACCTCATCGACCTTGCCGAAACGCACGGGGGCCTTGGCCAGGCTCATGCCTGCGCTCACGGGCTTGACGTTTTCCCAAGTGGCAAAGCCCCAGTTGAACAGTGCACGGGTCTGGTCAGCACGGTCTTGCATGCTCTTGGTGCCCATGACCACCGAGATCAGGCGCATGCCATTGCGCTTGGCCGAGGCGGTCAGGCAAAAGCCGGCTTCTGCGGTGTGGCCAGTTTTCAGGCCATCGACGGTGGGGTCGGTGTACAGCAAGGCATTGCGGTTGCCTTGCTTGATGCCGTTGTACTTGAATTCCTTTTCGGCATAGATGCCGTAGTACTCGGAGCTGTTGCCAATGATGGCGCGCGCCAGGATGGCCAGGTCTTGCGCCGAGGCCTTGTGGGTCGGGTCAGGCAGGCCGGTGGCGTTGGCGAAGTGGGAGTTCTTCATGCCCAGCTTGGCGGCTTCGGCGTTCATCAGCCCGGCGAAAGAGGCTTCGGTGCCAGCCAGGTGCTCGGCCACGGCCTTGGATGCATCGTTGCCAGACTGGATGATGATGCCGCGCAACATGTCGAGCACCGAGGCCGAGCCGTTCAGCGGCAGGTACATGCAGGACTCAGCGTTGGTGCCGCGGCACCAGGCGTTTTCGCTCACGCGAACCTGGTCTTCAGGCTTGAGTCGTCCGGATTTCAGTGCCTGTTCGACAAGGTAGCTGGTCATCATCTTGGTCAGCGACGCGGGGGGCAGGGGTTGCTGCGCATTGCGTTCTGACAGGATGCGGCCAGAATCAAAGTCCATCAGGACGTAGGCGGTGTTCTCCAGGGCTGGAGGGGCGGCCACAGCCACGGCAGACCAGGCTGCAGCGGGGGCCAGCAGGCTCAGAGCCAGAATGCTCAGATGCTTCATGTCGGTACTCTTGGTTTCGCGGAGGTCGGGCGGCGTGCGGTGGTGTTGCCGCCAAGGTGCCGACTATACGACTGAAGCGGGCGTCATTCGATTGCAACACTGGGGTGGGTATAAATTGCAGATTCTCGGTCAGCGGCCTGATGGGCTTGATCTAGCGCAAGTCGCGCAAGCAGGTGTCCGGCTCAATGGCTCCCACGCCTTGCCGTAAATCTTGGGCGGGGGAAGGGTCTGTGTCGATGAATCGTCGCGATTTTGTGCGGTCTGCGCCATGGGCCATGGGTGCGGGGGCGTTGGGCTTGTCTGTGGTCTTGAGCGCCTGTCAGCGGCCTGTGCAGCCCATTCGCGTGGCGTCCAATGTCTGGCTTGGCTATGAGCCCATGTTCCTCGCTCGCGAACTGGGCTTCCTGTCTGAATCGGTGGCGCGGCTGGTGGAGTTCCCCTCCAACACCGCCTGCCTGACCGCCTTGGTGAACCACGAGGTGTCACTGGGGGCGTTGACGCTGGACGAATTTCTGCTGGCTCGCGAGGGCGGTGTCGATCTGCGGGCCGTGCTGGTTTTTGACGAATCCAATGGGGCCGATGTGGTGCTGGGTGGCCCCAACGTGCAAACCCTGACCGATCTTCGGGGCAAGCGCATTGGTGTGGAGTCTTCCGCCGTGGGGGCCTTGATGCTGACCAAGTTGCTGGACCTGGCTAACCTCAGTGCGGCCGACGTGGTGAAGGTCGAGGTCACGCTGGAGCGGCATGTGGAGGCCTTTCGCAAGGGCCAGGTCGATGCCATCGTGACGTTCGAACCGGTGGCCTCGCAGTTGGTGAGTGAGGGGGCTCGCCGTTTGCTCGATAGCAGCCGCTTCCCTGGCTTGATCGTGGATGTGCTGGTGGCCCACACATCCGATCTGGTGCGAGAGGGCGATCAGATTCGGCAATTGCTGGCGGCCTATTTCCAGGCGCTGGACTACTGGCTGGCGCGACCGCAAGATGCCGCGCGCCTGATGGCGCCTCGCTTGCAGCTGACGCCAGATCAAGTGGTGTCGTCTTTTGGGGGGATTTCGGTGCCGGATCTGGTGGGCAATCGCGCGTGGCTTACGGGGGGGCACCCCCGTCTGACGACGGCGGCGGAAACTGTGGGGGCGATCATGCAGCGCACCCGCTTGCTCAAAGCGGCCCCCAATCTGGCCAAGTTGTGTGACGCGAGTTTTCTGCCGGAGTCCGCATGAGGCAGAAATCCCTTCGCCTGATTCTGCCCCTGCTGTTTGCGTGCGCCTTGCTCGGCCTGGGCGCGGCCTCGCTCTGGTATGCGCAGTACCACCGCCAGCAAGACTTGACCGAAGAGTCGCGGGTGAGCTTGTTGGGCGATGTGGCCCGGCTGGCGCGCCTGGCTGACCAAGGGTGGCCAGCCGAGGTGAATCTCATTTCGGCCGACCTGGCTCAGATTGCGTGCCGGCCTCAAGTGGTCGCTGCCTTCCTGCTGGCTGACAACGGGGAAGTGCTGCTGGCGCATCGGCTGGCGTGGCGAGGCCGGTCGGTCAAGGACGTTTGGCCCGAGTTGGACATGGTTCGTGTCGAGAAGGTGGCCAAAGGGCGCATGCCCGATTGGGCTGTGTCGGGCGATGGCAATCGCATGGATGCCTTGCAGTCATTCGATCTGCCTTCGGCCGATCATGAGGTGCGCAGCAGTCGGCGCGGCATGGCCTATGTGGTCTACGACCTGACCACCAGTCGGCAACTGGCCCGCTACGACGAAGCCATGAAGCGCCTGCCCGATATGGTGGGCTTGCTGTTGCTGCTGGGGCCCCTGGTGTGGTGGGTGGGGCGCTATGTGACCAAGCCTTTGGCGCGCCTGGATCAGGCGGCTCTGGCTCTGCGCCATGGGCAGTGGCAAACGGCGATTCCTCTGGGTGGCTTTGCGGAAATCGATCACCTGGCCACGGCGTTTGATTCCTTGCGGCAAGACTTGGCGGCCACCTGGCGGGCCATGCCCGATCTGATGTTCGAAATGGATGCGCAGGGCACCTACCTGCGCGTGATGGCGTCGCGCCCCGAGTTGCTGACAGAAGGAACGACCCCTGAGGACTTGCTCGGCAAGCGGGTGGGCGACATCCTGCCCGTGACCGCTGCGAGGGTGGTGCTGCAGGCCCTGCAGGATGCCGGCGAAACCGGGGGCGTGTGGGGGCGCGAATTGCGGCTCGATGTGCCTGCCGGGCAATGCTGGTTTGAGATCTCGGTGGCCCGCAAAGCCGGGGTGGCTGGTGGGGTGCCGTCCTTTCTGGTCTTGTCGCGCGATGTGACCGAACGCAAGCACGCTCAGGAGCGCCTGCTTCAACTCAATGACCAACTGGAGCAGCGGGTGCTGGATCGAACGGCGGAGTTGCTGTCGGCCAAAAATGAGGCCGAGCGGGCCAATCTGTCCAAGAGCGAGTTCCTGTCACGCATGAGCCATGAACTGCGCACCCCTTTGAACGCGATTTTGGGATTTGGGCAGTTGCTGGAGATTTCGCTGCACAACTCGGCGCAGCAGGAGCATGCCCGCCAGATCATTCATGGTGGCAAACACTTGCTGGCCCTGATCAACGAGGTGCTGGATCTGGCTCGGGTTGAATCAGGTCAGATGAGCGTGAGCCTGGAGCGGGTGGCGGTGTTCGATCTGGTTCAGGAGTGTCTGGACATGGTCCGCCCGCAGGCTGAGGCGCGTCAGGTCGTGTTGCATGCCTGCGCATGTCCTCCGCGCCTGCAGGTCATGGCGGATCGCATTCGCCTCAAGCAAGTGCTGCTGAATCTGTTGTCTAACGCGATCAAGTACAACCGGGTGGCTGGTGAGGTGCGAGTCAGTTGTGTGTTGGAAGATCACTCCCTGTTGGTGCATGTGGCCGATACCGGGCCAGGGCTCTCGCCCCAGCAGCAGGCGCGGTTGTTTGTGCCGTTCGAACGTCTGGAGGCCGATGCCCAGCAAATCGAGGGCACCGGCATCGGGCTGGCTTTGAGCAAACGGTTGATGGCGCTGATGGGCGGGGGCATTGGCGTGGAAAGCCAACCGGATGTGGGCCGCACGTTTTGGGTGCGGCTGGTTCGTGCCTCAGACGATGTTTTGCGTGGGGGGGCGGACGCGGTGCCCTCACTGGCAACAGGGCTGAGCGCCGTTGAAGCGGGGCGCGAGGCCACGCGCACCGTGCTGTGCATTGAAGACAACCCCAACAATCTGCAGTTGATCGACAGCGTGTTGGGCATGCTGCCCGACGTGCGCTTGATCAGCGCCATTGCCCCGGGCCTGGGGCTGGAGTTGGCGCGAGCGCATCAGCCTGATGTCATTTTGTTGGACATCAACTTGCCTGACATGGATGGCTATGCCGTCATGCAGTGCTTGCGCGAAAACCCGCTGACCCAGTCGGTTCCCGTGGTGGCTGTCAGTGCCAATGCCATGCCCAAAGACCTGGAGCGGGGCCGGGCGGCCGGCTTTGCCGACTATGTGACCAAGCCGATCGATGTGGGCCGTTTGTTGCGTGTGGTCGACCAATTGGCCGGTCGGGGCCGTCCTTCGCGGCCCCTGGACTGGTCAATTTGAGTTGCCTGTGGCGGGGGCGGCGGGCTTGCTGATGCGCCGCGCGTGCTCAATGCAGGCCTCGTAAATCATCAGCGAGTTGCGCAGCACCTCGTCCAGCGGCGAGCGGCATTTGTCGGCCACCCATTGCGCGGCAATGTGGTTGTTGGCTCCCACCAGGCCGTTGGCGATCAGCAGCGTGTCCAGCCCGAAGCGGTCCATGCCGGGGAACTGCTGCTGCATGATGCCGGTGATCAGGTGCGCAAAGTCCTGGTTGGTTTGCGAGGTGTGCTGGTACATCAACTCCCCCGCGGTGAAGGCGTCAATCAGCATCACACGGGCCCGGTGTGGGTCTTCGCGAATGAATTCGTAGAACGTGCGCAAACCCGCCGCCGCCAGCTTTTCCGGGTCGGGTGAGCAGTGGGTCAGCGACATCACGGTGGCCTGCATCAGTTGCTTGCTCACTGCGGTGTAGACCGCCCGAAACAGGTCCTCCATGCCTTCGAAGGACTCGTAGAAGTAGCGCGAGGTCAGTTGCGCCTGCCCGCACACATCGCGCACGGTGGATTGATGAAAGCCCTTCTCGCCGAACACGACCAAGCCGGCCTCGACCAGACGCTGCTTGCGCTGGCGTTGCCGCTCGTCAGAGTCGATGCCGCCATAGCGGCGGCCGCTATTCCCCGCATTACCGGGGGAGGAGGGGTTAACCCTGTTTTTGGAAACAACCATTGTCAGATATTATTTTTGAAACCGGTTGTTGTCAGATGATATCAACCGAGGAGGCAAACCCACAACCCAAATGAAGATCAACCGGGGCTGATGCGCAACGCTGTGAGCGGGCGACATCTTGCCTCAGGTTCCGAGTGTCGCCAATGCGGTTAACGCCCGGTTTGATCTGAATCGAGTCATCACAGTCGTATGAAAGAGTTCAAGAACAAGGTCGCGGCCGTCACCGGGGCTGCTTCCGGAATGGGGCGTACGCTGGCGCTGAATCTGGCCAGTCGCGGTTGCCATCTGGCACTGAGTGATGTCAACTCCGCGGGTTTGCAAGAAACCGCGCAGATGGCGGCCAAGGCCGGCGTGAAGGTCACCACGGCCCTCATCGACGTGGCTGATCGAGAGCAAATGCAGGCGTGGGCCGATGCCGTGGTGCGAGACCACGGGCGCGTGAACCTGATCTTCAACAACGCCGGGGTGGCCCTGGGCGCCACGGTGGATTGCCTCAAGCCCGAAGATTTCGAGTGGATCATGGGCATCAATTTCTGGGGTGTGGTGTGGGGCACGCAGGTCTTTTTGCCGCACCTGAAGGCTGCGGGTGACGGGCACATCGTCAACACCTCCAGTCTGTTTGGCTTGCTGGCCGTGCCTTCGCAAGGGGCTTACAACGCCAGCAAGTTTGCTGTGCGTGGCTTCACCGAGGCCCTGCGCCAGGAACTCGACATTGACCAGTGCGGTGTCAGTGCCACCTGTGTGCACCCGGGTGGCATTCGCACCAACATTGCCATGGCCGCGCGCATTGACCCAGGCATGGCCGCCAAGACCGGGGTGGACCCCGATGTGGCCCGCAAGCGCTTTGACAAGATGCTCAACACCACTTCGGCGGACAGCGCGGCTAAACAAATTTTGCGCGCGGTGGAGCGCAACCAGCGCCGTGTGCTGGTGGGGCCCGATGCGCGCTTCCTCGACAAGGTGGTTCGCCTCTTTGGCGCCCGCTATCAGCCCTTGACCACGCTGTTTGCCAAGAAAGGCATGATGGGGTGAGCATGGGGGCGGCATTGCATCAACGAAACATGCGTAGCACGGCCCACCACACGGGCCAATCTTTGGCCGAACCCATCGTGCGCCACTATGTGCCGGGTGACGGCTGGCGTGAGGCCTGGCTGTCGCGCCTGCTGAAGGCCGGTCTCTTTGCGTCATTCAAGCCAGTCATGCGGCCGCCCGTTCCGGTGCAGGTGCAGCGTGCGGTCATGCATGCCCTGGCGGTGTCCATGCCCGGGGTGGGTGGGGTGAGCATTCGGCGCGACACGGTGCACGGCCTGGCCATCGAGCGCATCACGCCCAAGGGCGTGCAGCCGCGCCATGCCATCTTGTATTTGCACGGCGGGGCCTTCTGTGTCGGCAGCCCGCGCAGCCACCGCAGCATTACCACACGCCTAGCGCAACTGGCGCAGGCCGAGGTGTTCGTTCCGCATTACCGGCGCATTCCCGAGCATCCCTATCCCGCGCAGATTGAGGACACCATCAAGGCCTATCGCTGTGTGCTGCAAGCGGGGTATGCCGCCAAACGCGTGGCCGTCGCGGGCGACTCGGCGGGGGGCACCCTGTCGTTCGTCCTGCCGGCTGCAGCCACCGCCGCCGGTTTGCCTCGCCCTGCGGCTTTGGTGTTGATGTCACCCGCGCTGAATCTGAAATTCGATTCGGCCAGCGCGCAAGAGCGAGCTCACCGTGATCCGCTGATCCACCCCTCCTGGGTCAAGCAGGCCATTCGCTGGTTGCAAATGCCGCATCAACACCCTTTGGGCAATCCGCAAGCGCTGGACCTTGCCGCCTACCCTCCCAGCTTGGTCCAGGTGGGAGAAGACGAGGTCTTGCATGACGATTCCATCTGGGCGGCGCAGGCCCTGGCGAAAGCGGGCCGGCATGCCGAGTTGGAGGTGTACCTGAAACGCTGGCATGTGTTTCAGGTGCATGGCGCCTTTTTGCCTGGGGCCCAGGCAGCCCTGGTACGCCAGGTGGAGTTCATGTTCCAGCACTGGGCCCGATGAAACCATTTCATTGCTTGTCTCTCTGACAACTCCTTTACAAGGCCCCTCGGGGCCTTGCTTTTTTGGGGAGCGATCAGCTGAAGCTGAAATGTTCGTTGTCCATCTGCATGACGGCACGAGTGGGCGCCAGCATGGCTTTCTTGTGTCCATCGGCGCGGGGCAGCAGGCGCTCGAAGTAGAACTCGGCGGTCTGGATCTTGGCCTTGTAGAACTCGGCGGGTTCCTTTCCTTGGCCTGAGCTCAGCAGCAGCTTGGCTTTTTGCGCCTGTTGGGCCCAGAAGTAGCCCATGGTCACAAAGCCCGAGTACATCAGGTAGTCGTAGCAGGCCGAGCTGACGGTGTCGCGGTCTTTGGCCGCGCGCAGCATCAGGCGCGTGGTGATCACATTCCATTGCACGGCGCGCTTCGCGATTTCACGGGCCATGCGGCCCACGGGGTCGCCGTCCAGGCAGTGCTTGGCGGCAAAGCCCAGCATTTCCTTGGTGAAGTCGCGCACGCACTGGCCTTTGGTGGCCAGCAGCACCTTGCGGCCCAGCAGGTCCAGCGCCTGAATGCCCGTGGTGCCTTCGTACAAAGTGGCAATGCGAGCATCGCGCGCGATTTGCTCCATGCCGTGTTCCTTGATGTAGCCGTGGCCACCAAACACCTGCATGCCCAGGTTGGCCGACTCCAGTCCCATCTCGGTCAGGAAGCCCTTGAGGATGGGGGTGAAGAAGCCCAGCTTGTCGTCATAGCGGTTGTACTTGGCCTGGTCTTTTTCCAAAATGCCGTTGACCATGTGGTCTGCCAGCTTGGCTGCGTGGTAAATCATGGCGCGGCCGCCTTCGGCCACGGCCTTCTGGGTCAGCAACATGCGGCGCACGTCGGCGTGCCAGATCAGCGCGTCGGCGATCTGGTCGGCGTCCTTCTTGCCCGACAAGGCGCGCATGGAGCGGCGCTCCATGGCATAGGGCAGCGAGCCCTGGTAAGACAACTCGGCGTGGGCAATGCCTTGCACCGCGGTGCCAATGCGGGCCGTGTTCATGAAGGTGAACATGGCCTCCAGACCCTGGTTGGGCTGCGCGATCAGGTAGCCCGTGGCGTCATCAAAGTTCATGACGCAGGTGGCCGAGGCGCGAATGCCCATCTTGTGCTCCAGCGCACCGGCTTTGACCGTATTGCGAGCGCCCAGACTGCCGTCTTCGTTGACCTCGAACTTGGGCACGATGAACAGCGAAATGCCGCGGGTGCCCTTAGGCGAGTTGGGCAGGCGCGCCAGCACGATGTGCACAATGTTGTCGGCCAGGTCATGTTCACCCGCCGAAATGAAGATCTTGGTGCCGGTGATCTTGTAGCTGCCATCGGCTTGCGGCTCAGCCTTGGTCTTGACCTGACCCAGGTCGGTGCCGCACTGGGGTTCGGTCAGGCACATGGTGCCCGTCCACTCGCCGCTGACCAGTCGTGGCATGTACAGGTCTTTTTGCGCCTCGGAGCCGAACTGCATGATGGTGTTCATGCAGCCCAGGCTCAGGCCGGGGTACATGGTGAACGACCAGTTGGCCGTGCCCATCATTTCCGACTTGATGAGGTTCAGCGACATGGGCATTTCCTGACCGCCGTACTGCTTGGGGTGCGACAAGCCTTGCCAGCCACCGGCCACGTATTCGGCATAGGCTTCCTTGAAGCCCTTGGGGGTGGTGACCACGCCGTCGTCGATCGTGCAGCCTTCCTGGTCGCCGCTCAGATTCAGGGGGGCGAGCACTTCTTCGCAAAAAGTGGCCGCACCTTCCATGATGGCTTCCACCATGTCGGGGGTCGCATCGGCACCATTCGACAGGCTGGCGTAATGGCCAGGGTAGTCAAACACTTCATTCATCAGGAAGCGCATATCGCGCAAGGGGGCTTTGTACTGCGGCATGTGGCACCTCGTCGGAGAGCTTTCGAATGGGGGCCAATTTGAAACGACCGTTTGAAATTTGGCGACCCCCTGTCTCGGTTTGCGCGAGAGGTTGGGGGCGAAAATGCGTCTGCTTGGAGGAGGCTGACAAGAGGCCTCAGTCTGGCTGGTAGGGGGTAGGCCTGTCGCTAAATGCCCCTTTTTTGCCTCTTTGTTGGGCCATTTCAGGCCCGCATTGGCGAGCGTTGCCAGCCGCAGCGATGTGGCTGGCATGGCCAGTCTAGATCAGGGTTTAACGCGCGGCGATGCAGATATCACTGGGGCGAGATTCGCCCAACGCCAGGGGAAACGTCAGTGTCAGAAGCGCGGGAGTTCTTGTAGCGCCGCCTCGAGCGCCGGGGATCGGCCCATGGGGCCGCCGGGGGCCGGGCGCGTTTCCCCGCAACGGCTCAACATGGGAATGGCCTTGCCGGGGTTGAGCAGCCCCATCGGGTCAAAGGCCGCCTTGAACGCCAGCATTTGGGCCCGCTCGCTGTCGGTGAACTGCACGCACATGGCATCCAGCTTCTCAATGCCCACGCCGTGCTCGCCGGTGATCGATCCGCCCAGCGAGACCGCTGTGCGCAAGATGTCATTGCCGAAAGCTTCGGCCCGCTGGAGTTCGTCCGGGTTGTTTGCGTTGAACAGAATCAGGGGGTGCATGTTGCCGTCGCCTGCGTGGAACACATTCACGCAGCGCAAGCCGTAAGCTTGCTGCATGCGCTGGATGGCTTGCAGCATGGTGGCCAGTTGCTTGCGCGGGATGGATGCGTCCATGCACAAGTAATCCGGGCTGATGCGGCCCGTGGCCGGGAACGCATTTTTGCGCCCGCTCCAGAAGCGCAAGCGCTGGGCTTCAGTCTGGCTCACGTCCAGCCTTGTGGCGCCCGCTGCCTGCAGCACCCCGGTCAGCCGTGCAATTTCCTCTTCCACTTCTTCGGCGGTGCCGTCGCTCTCCACCAGCAATATGGCTTCGGCTTGCAGGTCATAGCCGGCATGCACGAAGTCTTCCACAGCTTGTGTCATGGGGCGGTCCATCATCTCCAGCCCGGCCGGAATGAGGCCGGCGCCAATGATGGCGGCCACCGCGTTGCCCGCCTTGCTCACGTCATCAAAGCTGGCCAGCAGGCAGCGCGCCACCTGGGGCTTGGGCAAGAGGCGCACCGTCACTTCGGTGACCACGCCCAGCAAACCTTCGCTGCCAATGAAGGCGGCCAGCAGATCCAGCCCGGGCGAGTCGAGGGCCTCGCTGCCCAACTCCAGCACCTCGCCTGCCACCGTGAAGCCTCGCACCCGCAGTACGTTGTGCACGGTCAGCCCGTATTTCAGGCAATGGACGCCGCCGGCGTTTTCGGCCACATTGCCGCCAATGCTGCAAGCGATCTGGCTGCTGGGGTCGGGGGCGTAGTACAGGCCGTGCTGGGCTGCAGCTTCGCTGATGGCCAGGTTGCGCACGCCGCACTCGACCACGGCGGTGCGGTTCAACGGATCGATGCGAACAATGCGGGTCAGTCGCGCCAGCGACAGGGTCACGCCCATGCTGTCGGGCATGGCTCCGCCCGACAACCCGGTGCCCGCGCCGCGTGCCACCACGGGCACTTGCAACGCATGGCAGGCCGCCAGCACGGCTCCCACCTGCTCGTGGCTCTCGGGCAGGGCGACCGCGAGAGGGCGTCGCCGATAAGCCGTCAGACCATCGCACTCATAAGGGGTGACCGCTTCGTCGCGCCACAGCACGCTGTGTGCCGGCAGAACTTTCAGCAGGGCCGCGACCACTTCCTGTTGGCGCAGGGCCCGTTGTGCCGCATCAACCGGTGTGTCGTTCGAGCCAGGCGTTGAGGCGTCGGGCGGCTGCGAGAGGGTGACCGTGGTGTCCATCAGCGTCACTTTAACCGCAGCGCCGAGCGCCGTCGTCGCGGTCAAAGCAACATCAGATCGGGGATGCGGCCCAGCATCAGGGCATCACGCGAGTCGATGGTCAGGCTGTGGCCGTGCCCCTGGAAGCGGTAGAGCCGGCCGGTCAGGCTGGACTGCACGCTCAGCGAACCTTGCCCCAGAAAGCGGGCGCTGGCGCCGACGGTCGCCGGGGTGGGGGATGACAGAGCGCGGCGAACCGTGGGGGCCATTGGAGGCATGGTGCTGCGGGCCGAAGGCCGGCAGCTCACCGAGGGGGCGCCAAAGGGGATGGGCTGGGGGCGTGGCTGGGTGCGAGCGATCATGGCGAATTCCTGGCTGGGACAGAGCGGGGCGGGGGGTGCTGCCAGTGTGCGGGGGCGACGGGTGCCTTGCCATCCCTCTTGGGTGGGGGTACATCTAGGGATAGCCGACCATCCAGAGGGTGGGTTAAGCTGGCCCGGTCAGGAAGGTTTGTTATGGCTCCCATTTCGATCGGTCGTGCGGTGGCCCAAGATGCCCCGCAGATCAGCGCCCTGATTGCTGGGGTGGCGCGCTACTTCACCGTTCACCCTCAAGGTCTTGGGGCCGAAGCCTTTCTGGTGGGCATGAGTGCCGATGCCATTGCTGGCTACATCCAGGACCCTGGCTTTGTCTATCTGGTGGCCCGAACCGACGATGGCAGCCTGGCGGGGGCTGCGGCCCTGCGTCACGACAATCACCTGTTCCATTTGTTTGTGGCGCCGGCCTGGCAGCGCCTGGGGGTGGCCACGCAACTGTGGCAGGCCGTTCTCGAGCAGGCGGGGGCCTTGGGGCGCGCCGATCGAGGCTTCACGGTCAACGCCTCTTTGTACGCGGTGCCGTTTTACGAGCGCATCGGGTTTGCCACCGCAGGCCAGCGTATCGAGTCGCGTGGCATTGCCTTTGTGCCCATGGCCATGTCGGCGCGGGGGCTCAGCTCCACACCGTGAGGATGCCGGTGTAGCCGAACAGGTGGTGGCGCGCAATTTCGCCCCCGGCGAAAAACCCCACCAAGGGAATGTCGCCCATGGCATGGGCCAGCAGGGCCATTTCGGCATGCGGGCCGCCAAAGTGCTGCCCACCACGGCCTGCGCAACTGATGTACAACGCGCCCGTCGCCTGACCTTCCGAGCCTTGTTCGGGGTCGAACTCTTCCCGTACCTCGGCTGCCATGCGGACCAGATCCTGCCGGGCGGCATTCACATTGCGTTTGCAAAACGCCATGCGCATCCCGGGCTCCACCAGTTCGCCCATGGCCACGCCGTGTCGATTGGGGTCCAGCCCGATCAAGTGGCGCACACGGGTATCGGCGCCAAAGTGCTGCCCGTGCGCCATCAGGTCCGTGTCGGCATCGGTCAGTCCGACCAGGGTGTTGCGGATGCGCGGAATCGCATCTCGCTCCCAGCCGTCGGTTGACAGATCGGCCAGCAGATTCAAGTCCTGGAGCAGGCAGCCCAGAGCCGGCTGGCCATCCAGTTCGTACACCACATTGCGGTCGGCATCGGTGATCTCGCGGCTGGGGCCAATTGGAATGCAGCCCTGCGTCATGCGGCTGACCAATTGGGCTTGCGCGCTGAAGCTCACGCCAGACAGCCCGCCTTCCCACACCCCTGTGTGCTCTTCAGGCAAGGGGCGCAAGGGATCAACCGCCAGGTGAACGGCCGCACGCCGACCTACCGTGATGCCGCCAAACAGGTAGCCGCTTTGGGTGCGGTCGGCCAACTCTTGCAACAGCTCAGGCAGATCGGGTACCTGCGAGTCGGCATGCACCAGCGCTGAATGCGGCACGAACCCGCTGGCGCCGCGTTCCTTCAGCGGTTGGCAGCCGTTGAAAATCTGGAACTCCTGGCGGGGCAGGTTGCACACCATCACCACCAGCGCGGGCTCGTCGAAATACTCCACCCCCGTGGCCAGCACGCCCACACCACTGGCGCCCACCCAGGCGACATGGGGCAGGTGTTGGCGCAGCGCATGCAAGACGGCTTGCGCCTGAGGGGCCAGCTCATCTGTCATATAGCACCAGCCCAAGGTGGGGCCAAAGGCTTCCACCCCGCGCGAAGCCAGTTGCGCCCAAACCAGGCGCACCGCCATGTCTGCCTGAGGGTGGGTGGCGTGCGCGTGAAGAAACTGAAGGGGCGGGTGGTGCATGGCAGGGGGAATCAGTCGGCCTGGCCGCCCGATTTGGTCTTCTGGCCCTTGGGTGGGTGGGCTGCGCCTCCGCGGGCCGCTCCACGTTTGCCTGCAGGCTTGGCAGCTGACTGCACGGCCTCAGCCGCACTGGCCGCAGCGGCCGTGGCCGAGGCAGCGGCTTGCGCCATGGTGTTGGTGGCCGCAGAGCCCACGTCCACCCCAGCTTGCGCGGCCTGGCTGGCCAGGCTGGTGAACTGCTGGGTCAAGGTGTCCCACCATTGCATGGGGTTGATGCCCTGACCACCCGCCTCGGCAGAAGCCGTGTCCGAGGTGTCGTTTTGTGCAGCCGGCGCCTCTGCTTCAGGCTGTCGCGCTGATTCTGTGGTGGCTGTCGCCCGGGCCTTGAGCGACTCGCGCAAGGCGTCCATCGACACATTCATGCCTTTGAGCGTGGACAGCGTCATGCGCTGCACTTCCAGGCCCTGAATGGTCATGGCGATCATGCGGGCGTTTTGTTCCAGCCAGAACTGCACCGTTTTCAGATCGGTGATGCGCTTTTCCAGCTCGTGTGGATCGAGCGTGGGCAGCGTCCAGGCGCCCAGCCCGCTCATGGGGGAGGCCGTGCCTGCCGTGGCGCCCGCTTGCGGCATGCCTGGCATGGCGCTGCCGGCGGCTTTCATCCAATCCTGGAAAAAGCCCAGGCCTGCGGTGAAGGGGTTGGCACCAGGGCCTGCCGAGCTGCCAGAAGAGTTGGACTGGGAAGAATCTGCACTCATCGTCGCCTCCTGTGTATCCGGATCATTGTGCCCGCGCTGGGCCTTCGCGCAACACAATCCGCCGCCATAATCAAACGCGAAATGCAACGCCGCCACCTTTTCCGTCAATGGAGTCGACTCGCTGCCGCCCTGGCGTGGCAGCAGTTGTTTGCCTCGCCCGTACAGGCGCAGGTCGAGCTGCCACCTTGGACCACATCGTCCAACGTGTTCTCGCTGGGGGTGGCCAGTGGCGAGCCGCGCCCTGATTCTGTTGTGCTTTGGACACGCTTGGCCCCCGTTCCCTCCATGCCCGATGGGGGCATGCCCGCTCGCCCCATTCCGGTCATCTGGGAGGTGGCGCACGACGAGCAGTTCTTGCGCATTGCCCGTTCGGGCACCACGCAGGCCTTGCCTGAGCGCATTCACGCCTTGCACCTGGAGGTGGATGGCTTGACCCCGGGGCGTCGCTACTTCTATCGCTTCATGGCGGCCGGGCAGGTCAGCCCGATCGGTCGCACGCGAACCGCGCCGCAGCCTCAGTCTTACCCACAGCGGCTGCGCATGGTCTTGGCGTCTTGCCAGCATTACGAGGCGGGGCACTTCACCCTACACCGTGAAATTGCACAGGCCGATGTGGACCTGGTTTTGTTCGCGGGCGACTACATCTACGACACCGAAATGCCGGGGCTGAGTCGTGTGCGTCAGCACCCCCATGTATTTCCCCGCCACGAGCGAGACTACACACTCGAAGACTACCGGCTGCATCACGCCAGCTACAAGTTGGATGCCGATTTGCAGGCCAGCCATGCGGCGCACCCCTGGCTGCTGGTGTGGGACGACCACGAGGTCATGAATGACTACACGGCCGAACAGTCTCCCGAGGTGCCCGACAAAGACACCTTCCTGAAAATTCGGGCCGCCGCCTACCGAGCTTACTTCGAGCACCTGCCCATTTCGCCTCGGCGCATGCCGGTCGGGGCCGCCATGCCCTTGAGCGACCGATGGGAGTGGGGCCAGTTGGCTGAATTCTGGACGGTGGACACCCGGCAGCATCGCGATGCGGCGGTGTGTCAGACGCGTTCGTCGCTGGCTGGCGGGCAGGCCCTGTGGCGGTGCGCCGAAGCGGGCGCCGAGGTGCGCTCCATGCTCGGGGCCAAGCAGGAAAATTGGCTAGGCGACACCCTGTTGGCCAGCACCCGCACCTGGAAGTTCATTGCGCAGTCCACCCAGGTGAGCCCGGGCGGTTTGCGTACTCCGCTGGGGCGGGTCTATCACGCCGACGGCTGGGATGCCTTTCCCAAGGCCCGCGAACGCCTGCTCGAAGCCATTGGCCAGCCGCGCATTCAAAACGTGGTCTTCCTGGGCGGCGATGTTCACCGGCACGTGGCCGCGCAACTGCGCTTGAATCCGCTAGACCGCCAAACCGACGTGGTCGCCACCGAAATCGTCACCTCGTCGCTCAGCAGTCGCGGTTTGAGCGAGTTTCTCAGCGGCTGGATGCGCATGAGCAACCCCGACTTGCTGCACCTGCGCAGCGATCAGCGTGGCTATGTCGTTCTGGATGTGACTCCCCAGCAAATGGTGGCCGAATTCCGCGCCACGTCTCACCCGGTCATGCCGCAATCGCAAACCCAGGTGCAGGCGCGATTCGCGCTCGACAACGGCTCGCTCGAATTGCGGCGCCTCTAACTTAAGACATCAGCAGCCGGCTGTGCGAGGGCACGCTGGCCAGCAAAAAGTCCATCTGGTCAGCCACGATGCGGCGGCCACGCAAAATCATGTCTTCATGCAAGCTGGGCACATAAGGCAGGTAATGCAGCGACCACCCCAGCTCATTGGGTGTGCGGTTGCCTTTGCGGCTGTTGCAACTGCGGCAAGCCGTGATGCAGTTCATCCACGAGTCGGCCCCGCCACGTGAAGACGGCAGCATGTGCTCTCGCGTCAACTCATCCAGCGAAAACACGCCGCCGCAATAGGCGCACATCTGGCGGTCGCGCGCAAACAGCTTCGCGTTGCTCATCGAAGGGGTGAGCCGCCAGGCGCGAGAGGGAATGGCCCCATGCACGGCCACGATGGGGTGCAACTCCAGACGCGATTGCACGCCCGTTCGCCGCTGAATGCCGCCTCGCAGCAGCAGAAACGGGTCGCCCAGCGTCCACGCGACACTGTCATTGGCATACAGAACCGCCGCTTCCTTGGCTGATAGCCAAGCCTGCGGACGGCCTGACACATCAAGTTGCAGCACGTCCATGCAGCCTCTCCATCAAAGGGCTTGATGTGTGCAGGATAGTGCAGCTTCTGTGACTTTCTCAACCTTTGTCGTCACGTTGGCGCCATGTTGTGTGCATCATGGCTGCCCCCTGTTCATGGGGGTGAGGTGCATGCCTAGCGGTAACCCTTGGTGTGTGCTGCCGGGGCTGAAATTAATGCACGGTTGTCTGCCGGAAATTTCTCAAAAAATATTCTTGTAGGGGCTATACAAACGAATTGTTTTCTGCAAAATAGCACGACCGTTCGTTTTATTTTGAGGACTGCCTGTGGCCGAAATCCTGTCCCATGACGCCAAGCCCGCCCAAGAGGTGGGGCGTGAGCGTGGGCGCGGGGCACACAAAGGCCAGCAGACCCGTGCCGCCATTCTGGATGCCGCCTTGAGCCTGGCTTCCCAGATGGGCATCGAAGGCCTGTCCATCGGGGCGTTGGCCGAAGTCACCGGCATGAGCAAGTCGGGCGTGTTCGCCCACTTCGGTTCTCGCGAAGAACTCCAAATTTCCGTCATCCGGGAATACCACGCGCGTTTTGCTGACGAGGTGTTCCTGCCGGCCATCCGCGAGCCCCGTGGCTTGCCCCGCGTGCGGGCCTTGTTCACCCGCTGGGTCGACAAGGTGGCCACCGAAATTGATTCTGGTTGCATTTACATCAGTGGTGCGGTTGAATTCGACGATCGTCCTGGCCCGGTGCGTGACGCCCTGGTCGAGATGGTTCGGACCTGGCATGGCGCCCTTGATCGCGCCATTCGCCTGGCGGTCGACGTGGGAGACCTGCGACCCGACACCGATCCGATGCAAATGCTGTTCGAAATCCATGGGTTGATCCTTTCGCTGCACCACGACGCACGTTTTTTGCGTTCGTCGGGCGCGGTGGATCGGGCCCACAAGGCGTTTGAGCGGGTCATTCAGTTTTATGCTGTAGCCCCTGCGCAAGCGCCAGTTGGAGCGGCTGCTTCCAGTGCAGCCAACGTCAAAGGCGAGCGATCGCCGGCGACACCTCTTTAACCCGTCCACTGAATAAGTGGTGCGATCAACTTTTCTGATCTGATTTTTCTGACCGAGGAGCCTTCAAGATGCCTTCCTACAATCCCCCACTGCGCGATATGCAATTCGTCATGCACGAACTGCTGGGCGCTGTCGACGAACTGAAGCAGATCCCCGCCTATGGCGATCTGGACGTTGACACCGTCAACGCCGTGCTGGAAGAAGGCGGCAAGTTCGCTTCGAAGGTGATCGCGCCTTTGAACCTGGTTGGCGACGTGCAAGGTTGCGTCCTGAACAAGGAAACCCACGAGGTCAAGACACCTGACGGCTTCAAGGAAGCCTACAAGCAGTACACCGAGAACGGCTGGTCGGCTC
>CAYVOP010000055.1:0-20032 GCA_964453105.1 uncultured Aquabacterium sp.
CATCGGTGACCGACAAAGTGCCGTTGGCCACCAAGTTGCCTGCGCCATTGACGCCCGCATCTTCGGTGACAGAGCCGGTGGTGCCCGAAGAGGAGATCACAGCAGCATCGTTGCTGCCATTGATGGTGATGGTGACGGTGGCTGGGGTACCGTCAGTAGATTTGACGGTGAAGGTCTCAGTCAGCGTGTCGCCATTGCCCAGCGCTTGGATCGCAGGGTTGCCGTTCGCGGCGGTGTAAGTCCAAGTGCCGTCGGCGTTCAGAGCCAGGTCGCCGTAGGCACCATGGGTGGTGCCAGCCTGGAAGCCAGCTTGACCCGCATCGGCATCGGTGACCGACAAAGTGCCGTTGGCCACCAAGTTGCCTGCGCCATTGACGCCCGCATCTTCGGTGACAGAGCCGGTGGTGCCCGAAGAGGAGATCACAGCAGCATCGTTGTTGCCATTGATGGTGATCGTGACGGTGGCCGAGGTGCCGTCAGTAGATTTGACAGTGAAGGTCTCAGTCAGCGTGTCGCCATTGCCCAGCGCTTGAATCGCAGGGTTGCCGTTGGCAGCGGTGTAAGTCCAAGTGCCATCGGCATTCAGTTCAAAGCTGCCGTAGGCGCCTTGCGTTCCACTTTGTGGTTGAAAGGTAGATGTTCCGCTGTCTGGGTCCACAGCCACCAGCTTGCCACCTGTCGTCAACTGGCCGGAACCGTTCACGGCCGTATCTTCTGTTACAGCACCTTGTGTGCCTGTTGAATCGAATACAGCGGAGTCGGGGACAGCGATCACCCCCACATTGATGGTTGTGGTCGTGGAATGGCCGTTGTCATCCGACACGGTCACCGTGAACGAATCTGGGCCGTTGTAGTCTTTGGCTGGGGTATAGGTCCAACTGCCATCCGGGTTGACGGTGACGCTGCCATGTGTGGGGTCTGATCCCTTTCCGAAAGTCACCGGGTCGCCGTCCGGATCCTGCGCTGTCACTTGCCCATTGGCTGGCTGGTCTTCGTTGGTTGTGACGTTGTAGTTGCCAGAGCCGGCGTCGAACGTGGGATCGCTGGGGGAGCCGACGCGGGGCGCATCAGGCACGTCGGCCACGTCGACACGAATGGTGACTTCCGTCGAGCCGCCGTTGCCGTCCGACACGGTCACTGTGAACGAATCTTTGCCGTTGAAGTCAGGTTTGGGCGTGTAGGTCCAAGTGCCATCGCCATTGACTGTGGCAGAACCGTGGGCGGGTCCCGTGCCTTGGGTGAAGGTCAGCGCGTCGTCCTCAGGGTCGGTGGCGTTGACCTTGCCTGATACTGGCGCATCTTCCGCAGTGTTAACATCGACCAGCGTGCCGCCCGAGACAAGGGGCGCGTCATTGATGGCCTCAACCTGAACCTGCACGGTTGAATTGGCGCTTTGCCCGGCCTGGTCTGTCACGGTGTAGGCAAAGCCGATGTCGCCTGCATAGTTCAGCTCTGGCGTGATGGTCAGGGTGCCGTCGGCGTTCAGCGTCACGCTTCCGTGCGAGACGGCAACCGTGTCGCCCGCCACCAGGCTTTGTCCATTGATGGCCGTGATCTGAATGGGGCCGGCGCTGCCAGGCTCATCATTGCCAGTGACCAGGAAGGTCACTGGCGTGTCTTCCTTTGTTAACAGCAGGTCAGGGGAGGGCACAGGCACATTGCTGCCATTCACCACATTCACCGTGACCGACGCGTCAGCTGTTTGCCCGCTGGCGTTGGTCACCGTGTAGGTGAAAGCTTGCGTGCCGGTGTAGCCATCAGCTGGGGCGAAGGTCAATGCGCCCGTGCTGGTCATCTGCACCAGGCCATGTTCCACAACGATCTGCCCGCCGGGCAGGATGGCTTGGCCGTTGATGGCCACGACCTGTGCGCCTGAGCCCGTTTCAATCGTGTCGTTGGACAATACGGGTAGTCCCACCGCGACGCCCTTGTTCGTGGTGAAGGTGTCGTCGGCAGCGGCCAGTTTGGCAACGGCGTCGGCAATCGCTGTGTCTTGAACTGCAGCAGCAGGGGCGGCCTCAGTGGTGCCTCCACCAATGCGCTCAGTCGTGCCAAAGGCGAATTCCTGGGTGCCCACGACCTCGATGACCCGGTCCACACGCAGCCCGGGGGTCATCGACCCATTGCCACCGCCATCGACTCCAGCCGCAGGGGCCGCATCCTTGTCGCCCTGTTCAATGGCCTGAATGGCTTGATCGGTTTCTTTGCCCGAGGTCTCTTTCTCGCCTGTCAGCGCCTTGACTTTGGCGTGCAGGCTCTTACTTTGTTTGCCTGCAGGAACGGGAGATGCGTTGGCTTGCGCCAGTGCCAGAAGAAGGTCACGCGGCGCCCAGGGGTTGCCCTGTGGGTCTGTGATCTGCAGTTGTGTGCCAGCTGAAGTCAGCACGGCGTCGCCCGTCTGAATGGTGTCGCCTACCTTCAGCAAGCGCGCTGCCCCCTCCCCAGCAGGAATGACCGTGGCACGGCCCTGGATGCTGGTAACGGTACCGCCTGGAACTTGCGCGGACTTGGACATGACAAACCTCTTTCAGAACGTAACAAAGCGCAGTCTGAGGATAGCCACGGGGCGTGCCTCTCGCGCACTTCGCTGTCAGGGAATTCGTGATTGATTTGGAGAAAAGGTCAGGAAAATCCGCCCATTAGCGCAGGGCGCGGCCTCGAACTCGTCTCGCTGTTCGGTATGTCGGCGCCAAACCGGCCAATTTGAGGGGTAGTTCACGCCCCAGCCCCCATTTCTTGGCCTTTAGGGTGGTGGGCTTGCGGCGTCAGATCGGTGTGGTTGAGTCGCCCAGAATTGAAGCTGGATCAAGGAGCTCGGCAGGCCGTGTTTTCACAATGGCCTATAAAGAAGGAACCAAGAAGGAACCGGAGCCAAAGGAGCCGGAGCCCCCGCTGATCAGCTTTGACAAAGTCGAGCCAACAGGAAGCAGTCATATGTGGAAGAAAACCCCCAGCATTCAGTCGCTGACCCTCGGGTTGGCCGTTGCCTTGTTCGCCCAGCCCGGAGTGGCTCAGAACACCCACAACCATGGCCACGGCCATGGCGAACACCATGAGCAAGGCCCCACCTCGGCGAAGAAATGGGAGACCGACGCGGCTTTGAAGTCCGGCATGGACCAGATCCGCCAAACCATGGTGGCTCGTCGAGCAGACATGGACGCCGACCGCCTGAATTCCCGCGATTACCAGGAAATGGGGGCATCGGTGGAGCGCCACCTGGCCACCATCGTGGCCAATTGCAAACTTTCGCCCAAGGTGGACCAGGCGTTTCACACCGTGGTGTTGGCGGATCTGACGCGAGACGCGTCACTCATGCGCACCTCGCCCAAGCAGGCAGTTCAGCGCCTGAGTGCTCAAGGCGTGCTTCGCACCCTGAAACACTATGGCGATCGGTTTGAACACCCAGGGTGGTCGCTGGACCTTGCCCCAAGCGCAGCGAAGTGATCAGCGCTCGCGCAACGCGTAAGCGTGGGCGCGCAAGACTGGCTTGAGCAGGTAAGACAGAACCGTCTTCTTGCCCGTCAATATGTCTACCTCCGCAGTCATGCCCGGCATGATGGGCATCTTTTCGCTGAAGTGGGTTTGACTGGTGCGCACGCGCACCACGTAGAACGTGTTGTTGCCGCGCTCGTCGGTCACCGTGTCGGGGCTGATGTTTTCCACCACGGCGTCCAGCCCGCCGTAGATGGAGAAATCGTAAGCCGTGAATTTCACCGTGGCACTTTGGCCAGGGTGAATGAAGGCGATGTCCTTGGGCTGCACTTTGGCTTCCAGAACCAGAGCGTCGTCCAGGGGCACGATTTCCACAATGTCTTTGCCTGGCTGAACCACGCCGCCCACCGTGTTGGCCAGCAGCCGTTGCACCCGCCCGCGCACGGGTGACTTGACCTGGGCTTTGTCCACCTTGTCGGCCAGCGCCACCGCACCTTCGTTCATGGCATTGAGTCGCCCCAGCACCTCTGACAATTCCTTGCGCGCCTCATTGCGGAACGACAGCTCGGTTTCCTGAATCTTGCGACGCGCTTCGGCAATGGCTGCATTGGCCTTCGCGCTCTGGGCGGTGGCCTGTTCCTTGTCACCCTTGGCACGGTTCACTTCCCGCTCCAGGCGCAGCACTTCCACTTCTGACACAGCCCCACTGTTCAGCAGGGGGCGTGTTTTGGCCAACTCTTGTTGCGCCAGCTCCAGACTGCGGGTGGCCGCATCGCGCTTGGCTTGCGTTTCGCTCATTTCCTGCTCGCGTTGCGCCAACTGTTGTTCGCTGATGCCCACCAGTGCTTGCAGTTCCGAACGCTTGTTGTTGTAAAGGTCGCGCTCTTCCTCGACCACACGCAGCTCTTCAGCATTGCCCTCGCGGGGCTTTGGGGGGCTGAAAGCCTCGCCTTCAGCCAGTGCTTTCAGGCGCGCCAATTTGGTTCGCAAGGCAAACACCTGGGCAGCACTTTCGCGTACACCCGAGGTGGCGCGGGTTTCGTCAATGCGCAACAGCATCTGCCCCGCTTCCACTTCTTGGCCTTCCTTGACCAGAATTTCCGACACCACACCACCATCCAATGACTGGATGACCTGCAACTGCCGCGAGGGGATGACTTTGGCATCGCCCTTAGTCACCTCGTCAACCGGGGCCAGTGCAGCCCAAACAATCAACAAAGCCAACACCAGCAAGGCGGTGCGCACCAACGTCTGCGCCCGATAGGTTTGCGGGGTCGACATGACCGCGTCAGCATCCATCTCGAAGCTGCGCATGCCGGCTGCACGAGCGGCCGCGGGGTCAACGCGCGGACCGCCCAATGCGTCCAACACCCGGTCAGTCCAAGGCGCGATTCGCACGCGGATGCGTTCGAGCCTGCTGATTAAATTTTTGCCTGCTTGGGTCCACATCGTCATGCTCGCACCTGCGCCTTCATCACGATGCACGCGAAATTCGGCCTGCGGCCAAGGCCTGCATGATCCGCTCGCGGGGGCCATCGGCCACCACCTTGCCCTGGTCAATCACGATCACACGATCGACAAAAGACAGCATGGAGGTTCGGTGCGTGACCAGCACCACCGTCTTGCCCTGCGCAAACGCGCCAATTTTTTGAGTCACAAAGGCTTCGGTCGAAAAGTCCATCGCGCTGGTGGGTTCGTCCAGCAACAGCAGGGGAGCGTTGTGCAAAATGGCCCGCGCTACGCCCACGCCTTGCCGTTGTCCGCCAGACAGCAATTCACCACGCTCGCCTACTTGCATGTCAAACCCCTGGGGGTGACGCTGCACGAACTCGGCCAGACCGGCTGCTTCGGTGGCGGCGACCACAGCGTCGTCTTGCGCGTGGGGGTTGCCGAACACGATGTTGTCGCGCAGCGTGCCGTAGAACAGCGTCACATCTTGCGACACGTAGCCCACATTGCGACGCACATCGGCCGGGTCCAACTGGCGCATGTCGATGCCATCAAGCAGAACCGATCCGTCCTTGGGTTGGTACAGGCCCAGGATCAGTTTTTGCAGCGTGGTCTTGCCTGAACCCACCTTGCCGATCAGCGCCACTTTTTCGCCCGGGGCGATCTTGAAGCTCACATCATGCAGGGCCGAGTCTTGTCTGCCCGGGTAGGCGAACGAAACATGGCGGAATTCAATTTCGCCCTTGAGCTCGCGACGCTGGATGAAGCTGCTGTTGTCAGGGCGTTCAACCCCCTGGTCCATGATCTTGTTGAGCGATTCCAATGCCGTGCGGGCGCCTTGGTACTGCATCAGCAGGCCCACAATTTGCCCTGCGGGAGCCAGGGCGCGCCCGGCCAACATGCTGGAGGCGATCAGCCCCCCCATGGTCAGCGACTTATCGCCAATCAGGTACACGCCAATCAAAATGATGGCCACTGACACCATTTGCTGCAAGGTGGCCGTCAGGTACATGGCGCCAGACGACAGCCCACGCATGCGCACATTCAAACTGGCCAGGAATTGGTTGGCGCGTTCCCAGCGCGATTGAATCTGGCTTTCAGCCCCCTGAGACTTGATCGTTTCGATGCCGGTCAGACTTTCCACCAAGGTCGCATTGCGCTGTGCGGATGCCTGGTAGGTGCTTTGCGATAACTCATGCAAACGGTGCTGCAGTACGTAGGCCGCCACCACAATGACGGCGAACACCGTGATGACAGGCAACACCAGCCACGGCGAAATCCATGCAATGACCAGCACGAACAGCAGGGCGAAGGGCAGGTCTATCAAGGCCGTCACAGTGCTTGACGCAATGAAGTCGCGCACCTGCTCAAACCCTCGCAGGTTGGATGCAAACGACCCGACTGATGCGGGGCGGTTCTCCAGCTTCATGCCCAGCACCCGCTCCATCAGGGTTGCGGAAATCTGCACATCAATGCGTGCGCTGGCTTCGTCCACAAAATGGCTGCGCATCAGCCGCATGAACAGGTCGCCTGACAGCACCAGGGTCACGCCAATGGCCAGCACCCACAGTGTTTCGGTGGCATGGTTGGGCACCACACGGTCGTACACGTTCATGGAAAAAATCGGGAATGCCATGGCGAACAGGTTCACCATCAAGGCGGCCCACAGCACGTCGCGGTACACCAGTTTCTGCGCCAGCACCGGACCCCAGAACCAATGGCCAGACCGCGTGGCTTTCACCTCGGGCGTGCGCTCGTCGAATTTGAAGTGCGGGCGCGCAAATAGCACCACGCCGGTCAAGCGGGGGGCAAACTCAGCGGCTGATACCGTGATCGACCCTTGGCCCGATTCGGGCATCAGCAAACGCAAGGTGGCGGTGTCGCCCTGACCATCTCGCCCCAACAGCACGCAAGCCTGGTTGTTGTGCAAGATCAGGATGGCCGGCAGAGTGAGCGGGTCAATCGAATCCAGCGCCACCCGTTGCAGCTTGGCCGCCAACCCCACGCGGCGAGCAGCTCGTTCAGCCAGGGCCAAAGGCAAGGGGCCTTGGTCCACCGGTAAACCAGCAGACAAGGACGCGCGCGATGCAGCCAAGCCATGCAGGCGTGCCACCTCGATCAGGCAATCCAGCAAAGGATCCGGCGCGATCAGGTCTTCACGCACATTCAGCGTGGCTTGAGAGGGGGGCGCGATGGGTTCCTGCGGGGCGTTCATGTGATGCGATCGGGCAAACCGGACCCGCTCGCCAAATCATGCACGGGCGGATTTCTCAGCGAATATCGGCACAGTACACGCCGAATTGACCCCGTTCACGATCCGAAAAATAGCGGTCCAGTGCCATTTTCACTGTACGGAAGGCCAATTCGGACCATGGAATCTCATCTTGACGGAACAAACGCGCTTCGATGGTCTCCGGGCCTGGCGAAAACGTGGTGTCCAGCAGACGGGCCCGGTAGAACAAATGCACCTGCCCTGCGGTGACCACATTGAGCACGCAGTACAAGCCTTCCATCTCGATGCGGGCGCCTGCTTCCTCGTCGGTTTCGCGGGCGGCCCCTTCTTCGGTGGTCTCGCCCAATTCCATGAAGCCAGCGGGCAGGGTCCAGAAACCCTTGCGCGGCTCAATGTTGCGGCGGCACAGCAGCACCTGATCTTCCCAGACCGGCAACGTGCCCACCACGTTCAACGGGTTGACGTAGTGAATGTGGTGGCAAGCCGGACACACCGCGCGTTCGCGGTTGTCGTCTTCGGGGATTTGATAGCTCACCGCGGTGCCACAAACCTGGCAGTGCTCGATTCGACGTGAAAACAGCATGTGTGCCAGTGTAGGGCATCACGCTTGAGACTGCGGCGTCACCGAGTCTTCTCAGGGGCTGTGTGTCGCAGGCAGTGCCAAAACCCAGGGCGCGAACGATTCCATCACCTGCAGGGGCTGACCCTTGTGCCAAAAAACAGACCGTCGCACCCAGGCTGGCCCGGGCTCCGAACTGGCCAGCTTCCATGAGCGCAGCAAATGTGTGTGTTCGCGGCCATGTCGAGTCAACCGTTGACTCCATAGTGGGTCGCGGCGAACGCCCCGGTGTTCGAACAACAGTTCCGCCAGCGGCCGGGTGCCCAAGCCTTTGAGCGCCCCCCAGGGGCCTTTCAGCCCCTGCGCGCTGGTGACGCTACGGGCCCACACTGCGGGTTGGCCGTTGAGCATCAAAATCACTTCGCGGACGTGTCCGAAACGGGAAGCCAGCGCCATCTGTTCCTGGGGCCACAACGGTTCGCGCCCTTGTCGCAACACCCGCACTTGCACCGTGCCGTGTTGGCGCAATCTGGCCGTCAGCGATCCGGGGGCAGTCAACCATTGCCGTGTCCGTGCCGAAACCGGCGTGCGGCGGCCCGCGCCAGGTACCGCAGCATGGCGAGAGGCGATCAACAGAGCAGAACTGGGCAGACGATGTAGCATCGGGCCGCGATCATAGCCTGAGCCTTATCTTGCCCATGTCACACCCTGCCGGCCCTTGTCACACATCTCAGTCCCAGTCCGACGCAGGGTTGACCTTGAGTCTGCCTGGCGACTGGCTGCAACCTGATTTTTGGGGCAGCGTAGGGGCATGCATGACGGCCCGCTCCATCGGGTCACTTTGGTCGCATAGCCAGCCGCCCTACGACGGGTTCAACTTGGGTACCCATGTGGGCGACGATCCTCTGGCGGTGGCAGCGAACCGCGCGCAGTTGGAAGCCGCCATCGGGCTACCGGCCTTGTGGCTGAATCAGGTTCATGGCAACCGCGTGGTGCGTGCCGATGTCTTGTTGGCCCGCTCTGGTCAGGTGGTGGATGCTGACGGCAGCTACGCCCTCGAACCGGGTGTTGTTTGCGCCGTCATGGTGGCCGATTGCTTGCCGGTATTGCTAGCTGCGCCGCAGGGCAGGGGCGTGGCGGCCCTGCATGCCGGTTGGCGAGGGCTGGCCGGTGCGGGCGCCATGAACGGGCAGGGCATTCTTGAGGCGGGGGTGCAAGCGCTGTGCGAGCAAACCGCTTGCGCGCCTGCTGAACTCCAGGCCTGGTTGGGGCCTTGTATCGGGCCCACTCAATTCGAAGTGGGCCCCGATGTGTTGGCTGGGTTTGGCATTGACCCGACGTCGGCGCTGGCATCGGCATCAGCGCAGGCACCTCAGGCCGCAGGCTTTCATTTCCATCGTCTGGGTGACGATGGTCGCCCCCGCTGGTGGGCTGACTTGGTGGCCTTGGCTCGCCAAAGACTGTTCGCGACCGGGGTCTTGCAAGTGCAGACGGGGCCGTGGTGCACCGCCTCCGATGCATCAAGGTTTTTCTCGTTCCGTCGCGATGGGGTCACCGGACGGCAAGCCGCCTGCATCTGGCTGCGCTGATGGGTTCGGCGCATCCCGCTCAGCCGCTTCGGCCGCACGGCGCGCTTTGCGGCGGGCAGGGGTGCCCAGCAAGTACATCACCAGCGTGACCGGCAAGGCGCCATAAAACAGAAAAGTGAAGATGGCACCGAGCACGCTGCCATTGGGGGCAGTCGCTTCCGTCAGCGACATCATCACGGCCACATACATCCAGGCGATGGCAACAATCCACATACGTTCAGAGGGTGATTAGGGCAAGTCCTGCAGACAAGTGACAGGACTGGGCGGACGATCGAAGATTCCGGAAATGTTGTTTTGTTTCCGGATGTGTCTGGTTTGGCAGGCTGGCCTAGGCATTGCTTTGATCTGACCGAGCTCATACGCCGAGCGCCGTGTCGCGCCAGCTTGAATTGGTTGCAATTCTGTGATCTCAGGTCAAAGAGAAAGAGGGATGTCCCGTCAGAATATGTCACACGATCACGCCATCATGGCATGACAGACGCATACCAGATGTTCACTGAGGAGATATATGGCTGGTTCTCAACAGTCGCGCGCCAAGGGCGGCGCGGCTAAGCGCAATGCTGATTCACAACTTTCCCTGACCCCCAACGAGGACGCCAAGCCAGCTACTCCCGCCGCCAAGAAAGCGGCTCGCAAGACCGCGCCAGCCCGCAAGGCTGCATCGCGCGCGGGTGCCCAAAATGGTGCACAACAGGCGCCACAAGGCAACACCACAGCGGCAGCGCCTGATGCGGCCAACGCATCGCCATTCGGCGCATTCCAGATTCCCGGGCTGAACATGCCGGGCCTGTCGGCCAGCGCGGGCATGCCCGGCTCTCTGCAAGAGTGGCTGAGTTCAGCCCAAAAGCAGTTGGGGCAGATGGGGCAATTCGGGCAAATGGGGCAGTTTTCGCAACTGGGCTCCGTGGCCGATGCCGGCAAGCAAATGTTTGGCCACCCAGTGAAACAGGCGGTTGAAGCCATGGGTCAAAGCCTGGGCGCCACCTTGAAGTCGATGGCCGCCTTGTCGATGGACCCGACCAACCTGAAGGAAATTCAGGAGGAGTACCTCAAGCAGGCCACCGAGTTGTGGAACCACGCGCTGGAAAAGCCCGAACAACTGGCCCCGAAAGACCGCCGTTTCGCCGCTCCCGAATGGGCCGCCAACCCCGGCAGCGCCTTCCTGGCGTCCATGTATCTGCTCAATGCGCGCACGCTGCAGCGCATGGCTGATTCGCTCAAGGGCGACGACAAGGCCCGCGAGCGTGTGCGTTTCGCTGTTCAGCAATGGGTCGACGCCGCATCGCCCGCCAACTTCTTGGCGCTGAACCCCGAAGTGCAGAAAAAAGCGGTCGACACGCGCGGTGAAAGCCTGACCCAGGGCATGCAATTGCTGCTCAACGACCTCAAACAAGGTCACATGTCGCTGACCGACGAAAGCGTGTTCGAAGTGGGTCGCAACGTGGCCACCACCGAAGGCTCGGTCGTCTATGAAAACCCCTTCTTCCAACTGATCGAGTACAAGCCGCTGACCGACAAGGTCCACGAAGTGCCATTCATCTTCGTGCCCCCGGCCATCAACAAGTTCTACATCCTTGATCTGCAGCCCGACAACTCATTGGTGCGCTACCTCTTGTCGCAAGGGCATCGCGTGTTCATGGTCAGTTGGGTCAACGCGGACGACTCCCTGGCCAAATGCACTTGGGATGACTACATTGAAGAAGGCGTCATCAAGGCCATCAACACCACACGTGAAATCACAGGGTCTGATAAGGTCAACGCACTGGGCTTCTGCGTGGGCGGCACCTTGCTGGCAACCGCACTGGCCACACTGGCCGGCCGCGGTGAAAAGCCCGCAGCCAGCTTGACCCTGCTGACCACCTTCCTGGACTTCACCGAAACCGGCACGCTCGACATCTTCATCGACGAAGCCATGGTGCAGATGCGCGAGATGACCATCGGCACGCTGAGCCCTCAGCAAGGCGGTCTGATGCGCGGCAACGAATTGGCTGCCACCTTCTCCTTCCTGCGCGCCAACGACCTGGTCTGGAACTACGTGGTGGGCAACTACCTCAAGGGCGAAACCCCTCCGGCATTCGACCTCCTGTACTGGAACAGCGACAGCACCAACCTGCCGGGCCCCATGTACACCTGGTACCTGCGCAACACCTATCTCGAAAACAAGCTGTGTAAGCCTGGAGCGGTCTCCGTGTGTGGCCAACCGCTTGACATGCGCCTGCTCGATATGCCCACCTTCGTGTATGCCTCTCGCGAAGACCACATCGTGCCTTGGGAAAGCGCCTACGGTTCGACCAAGGTTCTCCAGGGGCCGATCAAGTTCGTGCTGGGTGCCTCCGGGCACATTGCGGGTGTGATCAACCCCCCCAGCAAGAACAAGCGCAGCTACTGGACCGCAGACAAACTGCCTGCCACCTCGGCAGAGTGGTTCGAGCGTTCCACCGAAAACCCCGGCAGCTGGTGGCCTACCTGGGCCAAGTGGCTGGAAGGCCAGGCCGGTGGCATGGTTCCTGCACCCAAAACGCAAGGTAGCCGTCAACATCCCGTCATCGAGGCGGCGCCTGGGCGTTACGTCCAGCGCAAGTCCTAATCCTCAAGGAGAGCACCATGACCGACATCGTGATCGTCGCTGCAGCCCGTACGGCCGTAGGCAAGTTCGGCGGCAGCTTGGCCAAGACACCCGCGTCCGACCTGGGCGCCACGGTGATCAAGGACTTGCTGCGTCGCACCGGTTTGCCCGGTGATCAAGTCAGCGAGGTGATCCTCGGTCAGGTGCTGCAGGCCGGCTGCGGCCAGAATCCCGCCCGTCAAGCCGTCATCAAGTCGGGCCTGCCTCAGGCTGTGCCCGCCATGACCATCAACAAGGTCTGTGGCTCGGGTTTGAAGGCCGTCATGCTGGCTGCTCAGGCCATTCGCGATGGCGACGCCGAGGTGGTCATCGCCGGTGGCCAGGAAAACATGAGCCTGTCGCCCCACGTGGTGCCCAACTCGCGCGATGGTCAACGCATGGGCAACTGGAGCATGGTCGACTCCATGATCAACGATGGCTTGTGGGACGTGTACAACCAGTACCACATGGGCATCACCGCAGAAAACGTGGCCCGTCAGTACGGCATCAGCCGCGAGGAGCAAGATGCCCTGGCCTTGGCTTCGCAACTGAAGGCCATTGCTGCGCAGGACGCGGGCAAGTTCAAGGACGAAATCGTGCCGGTGTTGTTGCCCCAGAAGAAGGGCGACCCCATCGTGTTCGATGCGGACGAATACCTCAACCGGAAGACCAGTGCCGAAGTGCTGGCTGGCCTGCGCCCCGCTTTTGACAAGGCTGGTAGCGTCACCGCAGGCAATGCCTCTGGCATCAACGACGGTGCCGCCGCGGTCATGGTCATGTCGGCCAAGAAGGCCGAACAGCTGGGCTTGAAGGTGCTGGGGCGCATCGCTTCTTACGCCAGCGCCGGTTTGGACCCCGCCTACATGGGCATGGGGCCGGTGCCAGCTTCGCGTCGCGCGCTGGAGCGCGCCGGCTGGAAAGCGTCCGATCTGGATCTGCTGGAAATCAATGAAGCCTTTGCCGCGCAAGCCTGTGCCGTGCACAAGGAAATGGGCTGGGATACCAGCAAGGTCAATGTCAACGGGGGTGCCATCGCCATTGGCCACCCGATTGGGGCGTCTGGATGCCGCATCCTGGTATCCCTGCTGCATGAAATGGCGCGTCGCGAGGCCCGCAAGGGAATCGCATCGCTGTGTATCGGTGGTGGCATGGGCGTGGCCCTGACCATCGAGCGTTGAACTTTTTATAAACAAGGTCGTCTCACGACTTGCATCACGAGAGGAGTACACGATGAGTCAAAAGGTTGCCTACGTTACCGGTGGCATGGGTGGCATCGGCACGTCAATCTGCCAACGCCTGCACAAGGATGGCTACAAGGTCATTGCAGGTTGCGGCCCAAGCCGTGACCACAAGAAGTGGCTGGACGAGCAAAAGGCTCTCGGTTACACCTTCTACGCTTCGGTGGGCAACGTTGCCGAGTGGGATTCCACCGTTGAGGCCTTCAAAAAGGTCAAGGCCGAGCATGGCCCCGTCGATGTGTTGGTCAATAACGCTGGCATCACCCGTGACGGCATGTTCCGCAAAATGACCAAGGCCGACTGGGATGCGGTGATGGACACCAACCTCAACAGCCTGTTCAACGTGACCAAGCAGGTCATTGACGACATGGTTGAGCGTGGCTGGGGCCGCATTGTCAACATCAGTTCGGTCAACGGCGAGAAGGGGCAGTTTGGTCAGACCAACTACTCCGCAGCCAAGGCTGGCATGCACGGTTTCACCATGGCTTTGGCTCAAGAAGTGGCCAACAAGGGTGTCACGGTCAACACCGTGTCGCCTGGCTACATTGGCACCGAGATGGTTCGCGCCATTCGCCAAGATGTGCTGGATAAGATCGTGGCCACCATTCCCGTCAAGCGCCTGGGCATGCCCGAGGAAATCGCCTCCATGGTGTCCTGGGTCGCCAGCGAAGACGCTGGTTTTGCCACGGGCGCCGACTTCTCTGTCAACGGTGGTTTGCACATGGGCTGATTGGCTCAAGAGCCAATGCACAGTGAAAGAGGCCCTGCGGGGCCTCTTTGTTTTGGTGGGGTAGGCTGATGCTTCTTTTCGTCAAAGAAATTTGAAGCACAGCAGGGCGATCAAGGTTGGCCCCAGTGCGGCCAGAAACAAGCCGCCCGCGTGAATCGATTCATCGTGGAACTGCGATTTCAGGATCGACGCACCCGCAGGATTGGGGGCGTTGGCAATGATGGTCAGCCCGCCTCCTGTCACGGCACCTGCCACCAGAGCGTACTTGAATGAAGCGTCCAACCCCTGAACCAATGAACCCAGATAGGTGAGGGCGGCATTGTCGGTGATGGCGGTCAGCGCCGTGGCGCCCAGAAACACCGTATTGGCATCCATGGACCGCAGTAGGGGCTCGAGCCACCATTGCTGTTGTCCACCCAGTACCACCAGGCCTGCCAGGAAGAATGCCACCAGTAATCCCTCACGCAAGATCAAGGGCGATTGATGGCGTTCGTAAGCCGAGGTGAAGCCTAGGAAGAACATGAACAGCCCCAGGAACACGGCAGGGTGGTGAGCGAAGACGACGATACCCGCCAGAAAGGCCATGTGAACCACTGCAATGGGCCATGGGGCGGCTTGGTCTCGCGGCATGTTCATGGGTGGAACGGCTTTCAGATCCTGGCGAAACAGCCAGACCAGCAAACCGGTGTTCAGCGCGATCGCCAATGCGGCCTTTTCTCCAAAATGGGTCAGCATGAACGTCAGATCCCACTGCCAAACCGAGGACACCATCAAAACGGGCGGTGCTGCATAGGGGGTGAGCGTGCCACCGATTGACACGTTCACGAACAACACACCCAGAACCGCATACTTCAGTCGATTGGAGCGCAAGTGTGGATAGAGCGCATCCCGCAGCAACAGCGCAGCCAAGGTCATTGCCGCTGGCTCGGTGATGAACGAGCCCAGGAGCGGAACTGCGGTCAAAACGGTCAGTGTCAGCGCGGCGCCGGGGGCAATCGGCAGAACCCGAACCAGTAATCGTGTCAAACCTTGGACCAAGGCATTGGCACTTTGCAAGATGGGTTTGCTGGCGGCCACCACCATGATGGCAAACACGAACAAGGGCTCGGTGAAGTTGCGGGTGTCCAGATAGTGCGTGGCGCTGGCTTTGCCTTCTACCGCAAACAGGGCCACTACCAATACAAAGGCCCAGAATCCAAACACCACTTCGACCTCACCCAGCAAATGCCACACCCCTGCATGGCGGGGGCGACTATGGGCCAAACGTTCGAACAGCTTGGTCGAAAAGGTATGGATCAGGGCCAGAGCAAAGAGGCCCGCGCCAATCAACTGGATCAAGGTAGGGTTCATGTGGTGATCCTAGCAGCGGCGGTGCTCATCTTCGGTTATCGTTCGCGCCATGCTGATCCATCCTCACATCAATCCGATTGCGCTTGAGTTGGGCCCCCTCAAGGTGCACTGGTATGGCCTGACTTATCTGGCTGCATTTGCGACGTTCTACTTCCTGGCCAACTGGCGTGCCCGGCGGCCTCCTTTTGTCGAGGCCGGCTGGGATCGACAGAAGGTCGAAGACATGCTGTTTTTTGGCGTACTGGGGGTCGTTCTCGGTGGGCGCTTGGGCTATGTGTTGTTTTACAAGCCTACCTATTACCTGGCTCACCCAGCTGAAATCTTCGCGGTCTGGCAGGGCGGCATGGCCTTCCATGGCGGTTTGCTGGGCGTGATTCTGGCTATGTACCTGTATGGCCGCAAAGTCGGGCGCCCCTTTTTCGAGGTGGCCGACCTGGTTGCGCCCTGTGTACCGATCGGTTTGGCGGCCGGTCGCATCGGTAATTTCATCAATGGTGAGCTGTGGGGCCGCGCGGCTGATCCAGCCCTGCCATGGGCCATGATTTTTCCTGAGTCGGGCAGCGATCTGCCGCGCCACCCCTCGCAGCTCTATCAGTTTGGTCTGGAGGGGCTGCTGCTGTTCGTGGTGTTGTGGATCTATGCCCTCAAACCGCGCCCGCGCGGTGCCGTGGCCGGGCTGTTCCTGCTGGGCTATGGCTTGATGCGCTTTACCGCTGAATACTTCCGCGAGCCCGACAGCTTCCTGGGCTTGCTCGCACTGAATATGAGCATGGGCCAATGGTTGTGCATGCCGATGATCGTTTTAGGTGCGGTGTTTTACGGCCTGGCAAAAAAAGACGCCTTCCAGCCCGAGAGCCGGAAGGCGTGAAGAGGTCGGTGGAGCTTTCGCGGACCACTGACCCCCGCTGAGGAAGACCGCCTGGCTCTGGCGATTCAGGCGGCCAACTATCACTCAGCAAGGGTCGTGCCAACCGCTTGGGCTTGACCTCTGTTTGCATTGGGTTGAAAACAGCTCAGGCAGCTTCTTTGTGAGCGGTGCCGTGACGGGTGTAGAGGAAATCCAGTACTGCTTTGCGGCAGGCAATGTAGGTCGGGTTTTCGGCTAATGCCACCCGATTGCGTGGGCGTTCCAGAGGTACGTCCAGCACTTCGCCAATCGTGGCAGCGGGGCCATTGGTCATCATCACGATCCGGTCAGACAGCAGCACTGCTTCGTCCACATCGTGCGTCACCATCACCACTGTGCTCTTCGTGCGGGCCACGATCTTCAGCAGTTCGTCTTGCAGGTGCGCCCGAGTCAGTGCATCCAATGCGCCGAAGGGCTCATCCATCAGCAGCACCTTGGGCTCCATGGCCAATGCGCGGGCAATACCTACACGCTGCTTCATGCCGCCTGAAATTTCGTGGGGGCGCTTGTGGGTGGCGTGACTCATTCCCACCAACTCCAGCGCAGCCAAAGTGCGCTGCTTCAATTGATCTTTGCCTTCTTTGGCGCCAAACACCCGTTCTACCGCCAGGTAAACGTTGTCGTAGCAAGTCAGCCAAGGCAGCAGCGAATGGTTCTGAAACACCACGGCACGCTCGGGGCCAGGGCCGGCAATTTCCTTGTTGTCGCAGATCAGGCCCCCGCTGGAGGGCAGTAGCAGGCCCGCAATCAGGTTCAGCAGGGTGGACTTGCCACAGCCCGAGTGCCCGATCAGGGCAATGAACTCGCCTTTCTCAATGTTCAAGTTGATGTCACGCAGGGCGTGGAAGCGACCCTTTTTGGTGTTGAACACCATCTCGGCTTGGCTGATTTCAATGAAGTGAGACATGTGAAACTCCTGTCGATGGTGCAAAGGGTTATTCGAAGCTGAAGCGCTTGGCGATTGACACCAAAGCTTGTTCAAGCAGCAGGCCCACAATGCCGATCACGAAAATCGCGATCAGGATGTGATGCACATTCAGGTTGTTCCATTCATCCCAGACCCAGAAGCCGATGCCCACGCCGCCGGTCAACATCTCGGCCGCCACGATCACCAGCCAGGCCGTACCCACAGACAGGCGCACACCCGTCAGCATGTAAGGCAGTACCGAGGGGAACAGAATCTTGGTGACGATCTTCCACTCGCTCAGGTTCAGCACCTTGGCCACGTTCAGATAGTCTTCCGGCACACGTTGCACGCCCACGGCGGTGTTGATGATCATGGGCCAGATCGAGCAAATGAAGATCGTCCAGATCGCAGCCGGGTCCGCCGACTTGAACACCAGCAGCCCGATCGGCAGCCAGGCCAGCGGCGACACGGGGCGCAGCAAGCTGATGATGGGGTTGAGCATGCTGCTGGCGATCTTGGAGCGACCAATCAAAAAGCCCAATGGAATCCCCACCACTGCCGCCAAACCGAAACCCATGGCCACGCGCTTGAGCGAAAACAGGATGTTCCAGCCAATGCCCTGGTCGTTCGGGCCGTTGCTATAGAACGGATCCGAGAACAGTTTGACGGCTTCATTCCACGTCGCCAGGGGCGTTGGAAAGGTCTCGCTTTTAACTGTCAGCAAGGCCCATATGGCCACCAGCAGAGCCAGGCCAGCCAATGGCGCCAGGGCTTTCAAGGCCATGCCGGCCCAGTCCACGGGCACCTTCGGCGTGCGTGGGGCAGGGGTGCTGGTCGTGGTGGGTTGTGACACCGGGGTGGCTTTGACGAGAGGGGTGCCGACGCGCGGAGCGTCATCGGCATCGGAAGGGCTGTGAAAAACGGCGCTGACCATGAGGTCCTCCTGTTCCGTATCAAAAAGAGATGCGTGGGGCGCAGGGGCCGCCCGATTCGATGTCTGCACAAAGTGGCGATAACTGGGTCATCCATCTGTGGGATGTCCTGATCCACCTCACGGGCGTGATGTGGTTGGAGCCTGGTCAGGCCAGGCACCCAGTTTTGCCGTTCTCAGCGGGACTCAGTGGCAAAAAGCGAAAGACTCGAATCGGGCGGGTTGCACAAACATGGGGCCTGGGATCAGGCCTTGATCTTGAAGCCGTCGGCGTATTTCTTGGGATCTTTGCCATCCCAGACCACGCCATCGATCAGCTTGCTTGATCGCATCAACTCCTTCGGAACGCTCACGCCCATGGCGCTGGCAGCTTCCTTGAACAGGTCCACCTTGTTCACTTGTTTGGCCACGGCCAGGTAATCGGGGTGGTCTTTCAGCAGGCCCCAACGCTTGTGCTGCGTCAGGAACCACATGCCGTCAGACAGGTACGGGAAGTTCACCTTGCCGTCGTTGAAGAACTTCATGTGGTTGGGATCGTCCCAGGTCTTGCCCAGGCCGTTTTGGTAGCGACCCAAGATGCGCTGGTTGATCGCTTCCACGCCCGTGTTCACATAGGACTTGGCGGCAATGGTTTCAGCCATCTTCAGCTTGTTTTGCAAGCCGGCGTCAATCCACTTGCTGGCTTCCAGCACGGCCATGATGACTGCGCGAGCCGTGTTGGGATACTTTTTGGTGAATTCGTCCGTGCAGCCCAGCACCTTTTCAGGGTGGTCCTTCCAGATGTCTTGAGTTGTCGCTGCGGTAATGCCGATGCCATCCATGATGGCGCGGTGGTTCCAGGGCTCGCCCACGCAGAAGCCGTCCATGTTGCCCACGCGCATGTTGGCCACCATCTGCGGCGGCGGCACGGTGATCAGCTTGGCGCCCGACAGCGGGTTGATGCCCGCCGCCGCCAGCCAGTAGTGCATCCACATCGCGTGCGTGCCCGTGGGGAAGGTGCCCGCGAAGGTGTATTCGCGCTTCTCCTTGGCCATCAGCGCCGCGAGCGAGGGGCCGTCCACTGCGCCCTTGTCGGCCAGCGCTTTGGATAGCGTGATCGCCTGGCCGTTGTGGTTCAGGTTCATCAGCACCGCCATGTCCTTCTTCGGCCCGGCCGTGCCCAGGTGCACGCCGTACACCAGGCCATACAGCACATGGGCGAAGTCCAGCTCGCCGTTCACCAGCTTGTCGCGCACGCCGGCCCACGATGCTTCCTTGGTGGGAATGATGGTCACGCCGTACTTCTTGTCGAAGCCCAGCACCGAGGCCATCACCACGCTGGCGCAGTCGGTCAGCGGAATGAAGCCAATCTTCACTTCCTTCTTCTCCGGGGCGTCCGAGCCCTGGGCATACACCAACGCGCGCAGCGCCGGGCTCACGCCCACGGCGCCCACGGTGGCGGCCTGCAGCACGGTGCGGCGGTT
This sequence comes from uncultured Aquabacterium sp., assembly GCA_964453105.1. GTDB lineage: Bacteria > Pseudomonadota > Gammaproteobacteria > Burkholderiales > Burkholderiaceae_C > Aquabacterium. The sequence continues at coordinate 19,394 of CAYVOP010000055.1, forward strand.
GAGGCTGGTTTTCAGAACATCGGTCATGGGGCTCCCCTTGCAACGTGAAAAACAAAAAAAGGCGTCCTCACGCTGCACACGCCAGCCAGGGGCCGCATGCGCAGGGTGGGGACGCCTTTGTCCGGTAACAGGCGGCAGCCACCCGCCGTTGGGTGGCGCCGCCGTGGTGACCCCCGATGGGGTCTGCCAGCATCAATGCAAAGCGCGTGCCAGTTATTGGAATTAGTGGATTGCTATGAAATTAATAGCTGCTAGCGTATATTTCTAAAGCGCCAGAGACTGATTTGGCTTCAAGCAATGCAGGATGGAGTGCACCGGTGTTGTGCGGTGCACCAGGACGGCGCGGAGGTGTGGTGCGAGAGGTGGGTAGGCGCTGGCACCCTCTGTGGGATATCAACGTGGCCGCAAGGACCAAGGGCTGGTTTGCAGCGATTGCAGCCAGTCATCCTCTGGCGCTGCGTGACTGGTCTCGGCCAGGAGCGGCCTGTGGCGACAGATGAAAGCAGACTCTCAACGTTGGCGATGATTGGACGACAACGGCGCACTGCTGGTCGAAGAATGGCGAGGGCATAGGCCGCCGTTGTTGGTCCAATCGATCAACCTGTTATCCATGATGCCCCTCCGAATACTTCGCGTGAA
>CAYVOP010000056.1:0-19823 GCA_964453105.1 uncultured Aquabacterium sp.
ATACCAACCACTCGCCCGACGGCATCGACTACGTGATCCCCGGCAACGACGACTCCGCCAAGGCCGTGGAACTGTACGTGCGTGCCATCGCTGACGCCATCGTCGAAGGCCGTAACAACGCCGTCGCCGAAGTGGTGAAGGCTGTGGGCGAGGGTTCCGACGAATTCGTCGAAGTGGAAGAATCCGCTGCCTGAGGCCCCCGGCCCGCGCAATGACCTGCGCGAAAAAAAGTGGGGCTCGAACAGCCCCCTTTTTTTATCTGTTGAATTGAACTGAATACGGAGAAAACACAATGGCTGCAATTACCGCAAGCATGGTTGCCGAACTGCGCGGCAAGACCGACGCTCCCATGATGGAGTGCAAGAAGGCCCTGACTGAAGCCGATGGCGACATGGCCAAGGCTGAAGAGATCCTGCGCGTCAAGTTGGGCAGCAAGGCTTCGAAGGCCGCTTCCCGCGTGACTGCTGAAGGTGTTGTGTCTGCTTCCGTCGACGGCACCACCGGTGCGCTGGTTGAAATCAACTGCGAAACCGACTTCGTGTCCAAGAACGAATCGTTCCTGGCTTTCACCAAGTCTGTGGCTGACCTGATCGCCAAGAACAATCCCGCTGATGTGGCCGCCATTGGCGAATTGCCTCTGTCGCAAGACGGCTTCGGTCCTACCGTGGAAGAAGTTCGCAAGGGTCTGATTGGCAAAATCGGCGAAAACATGTCCATCCGTCGCTTCAAGCGCAATGCTGATGGCGGCAAGCTGGCTGCATACCTGCACGGCGCCCGCATTGGTGTGGTCGTCGAGTTCGACGGTAGCGAAGTGGCCGCCAAGGACGTGGCCATGCACATCGCTGCGATGAAGCCCGTGTCGCTGTCGTCCGCCGATGTGCCTGCTAACCTGATCGAAATCGAGCGTAGCGTGGCAACTGCCAAGGCTGCTGAGTCTGGCAAGCCTGCTGACATCGCTACCAAGATGATCGAAGGTGCCATTCAGAAGTACCTGAAGGAAGTGTCGTTGCTGAACCAAGTGTTCGTGAAGGCTGCCGACGGCAAGCAAACCGTTGAGCAATACCTGAAGTCGACCAACACGACTGTCAAGTCGTTCACCATGTTCGTGGTGGGTGAGGGCATCGAGAAGAAGCAAGACGACTTCGCTGCTGAAGTGGCCGCCACAATGGCCGCAGCCAAGGGCCAATAAGCCTGAAGCAAGCAAGGGGGCCTGGAGCCCCCTTGTGCTATGTGCGAATCACATGGCGCAAACGAAAGGAGACTCTTCTTGCGAAGGGAACCTTTCGGTGAATTTGGATCTATAAAACATGGCTGGACGGGAAGTTGCGCTAATCTTCCGGTCTGGTTGATAAGTCAGTGAACAAGGACGTTTGCATGCCCGCCTATAAGCGAATCCTCCTGAAACTTTCCGGTGAAGCATTGATGGGCGATGACGCCTATGGCATCAACCGCGCAACCATCGTTCGGATGGTCAAAGAAATTCAGGAAGTCACGAACTTGGGTTGTGAGGTCGCCGTGGTGATTGGCGGCGGCAACATTTTCCGGGGTGTTGCTGGTGGTTCAGTGGGTATGGATCGCGCTACAGCCGATTACATGGGTATGCTGGCCACAGTCATGAATTCATTGGCCTTGGCCGACACCATGCGCCAGGAGGGCATGACGGCTCGTGTCATGTCTGCCATCAGCATTGATCAAGTGGTTGAGCCCTACGTGCGCCCCAAGGCCCTGCAGTACCTTGAAGAGGGCAAGGTGGTGGTGTTCGCTGCTGGTACGGGCAACCCTTTCTTCACGACCGACACGGCGGCAGCTCTGCGCGGTGCTGAGGTGGGTGCCGAGATCATGCTCAAGGCAACCAAGGTGGATGGCGTGTACACGGCTGACCCCAAGAAGGACCCTTCTGCGACGCGTTACACCTCGATCACCTTTGATGAGGCGTTGATCAAGAACCTGCAGGTTCTCGATGCGACGGCGTTCGCTTTGTGCCGCGATCAGAATCTGCCGCTGAAAGTGTTCTCCATCTTCAAGCCAGGCGCACTCAAACGCGTGGTCATGGGTGAAGATGAAGGAACGCTGGTTCACGTTTGATCGGGAATGGCGGAAGGATTTTGGAGTCAAAAATGAGCATTGCAGATATCAAGAAAAACTCAGAACAGAAAATGCAGAAGTCGGTTGATTCGTTCAAGAACGAGTTGGCCAAGATTCGTACCGGGCGCGCTCACCCAGGCATCCTGGACCAGGTGGAAGTCGAGTATTACGGCTCGATGGTTCCTATCAGCCAGGTGGCCAATGTGACCTTGCTGGACGCCCGAACTATCAGTGTTCAGCCGTGGGAAAAAGGCTTGGGTCCCAAGATCGAAAAGGCCATTCGGGAGTCTGATCTCGGTTTGAATCCTGCTACGCAAGGCGATTTGATTCGTGTTCCCATGCCGCCCCTGACAGAAGAGCGCCGCAAGGACTTGACCAAGGTAGTCAAGGGGGCGGGCGAGGATGCCAAGGTGGCGGTGCGCAACTTGCGCCGCGATGCCAATGAGCAAGCCAAGAAGCTGCAAAAGGACAAGCTGATCACGGAGGACGATGAGCGTCGTTCCCAGGATGAGATCCAGAAGCTGACTGATAAGACGATTGCTGAAATCGACAAACTCATTCAGGGCAAGGAAGCCGAGATCATGGCGGTCTGACGGTCGCTTTGTCTTAAACTTCCATGCAGTCCGAGGCGGTGTGACCGCCTCGATTCATTTCAAGCGGGGCCGTTGTTGTTCCGTCTTTTTTCTGGTTCGTCGCTCCCATGACCGCCACGCCATCTCCTGATTCATCCACTCCCCGCCACGTTGCGATTGTCATGGACGGCAATGGCCGTTGGGCCAGCAAGCGATTCATGCCGCGTGGTGTCGGGCACAAGGCCGGCGTGGACTCATTGGTTAATGTGGTTCGCGCTTGTGTGGATCGCGGGATCCCCTACCTTACGGTTTTCGCGTTTTCTTCGGAAAACTGGAAGCGTCCGGAGGAGGAGGTGTCCGGGCTGATGAACCTGTTGATTGTGGCGCTGTCCAAGCATCTGATCAAACTCAAGAGCGACGGCGTGCGCATTCGGGTGGTGGGCGACTCTGATCAGGTGTCTGACAAAGTGCGTCAGGCGCTCAATGACGCTGAGCGGGCCACCCAGGAAAACGACACGCTGGTGCTGACGGTCGCGTTCAATTACGGTGGTCGCTGGGATATTGTCCAAGCTTGCCGCAGGGCGATGGAGGCCGGCGTGACCTCGTCTGATCTCAGTGAAGCAACCTTGTCCAGATTCATGGCCATGGCCTATGCGCCAGATCCTGATTTGTTCATTCGCACGGGGGGCGAGGTACGTTTGTCTAATTTCCTGTTGTGGCAAAGCGCTTACGCCGAGCTCTTTTTCACCGACTGCTTGTGGCCCGACTTCGATGCGGCTGAGTTGGATCGTTCCCTGGCTGAGTTCGCTCGACGGGAGCGTCGCTTTGGTGGCGTGATGTCGGAGTCTGGCAATACACGCGAGGGGGCCTGATATGTTGTGGCAGCGTGTGGTAACAGCTCTGATTTTGTTCGGGGCTTTTGTTGGGACCTTGTCGGTGCAAGCCGTGTGGCCTTTCGCTGCACTCACGTTGGTGCTGATTGGCGCGGCGGGGTGGGAATGGTCTCGCTTGTGCGGGCGCGAGGGCGCGGTGCAATGGGTGATCGGTGTAGCTGCTGTGCTATTGGGCGGCGCGCTGGCGCAGTTCATGGGGGTGGAAGGTCTTGGGCACGGTCTTTTTCCTGCTCATGTAGCAGTGCCCCACGTACATGAAATTGGGCATGCCTTGGCAGGTTTTTCTGTGGCGCCTCAAATTTGGTGGGCTGCCCTGGCCATCTGGGTACTGGGTGGGGCGTGGGCCCTGCGGTATGGTCAGACCTCTTGGCGGACTTTGCCGGTATCTTTGTGCCAAGTGCTGGGCGTGGCCCTGCTTGCAGTGGCCTGGTTGGCGATGGCGGAAGGCCGTGGACACGGCATCAACTTTTTGTTGTCCATGTTGTTCCTGGTCTGGGCTGCCGACGTCGGGGCCTATTTTGGTGGCCGCACCTTTGGCCGACGCAAACTGGCGCCCAGCATCAGCCCAGGTAAAAGCTGGGAAGGGGTTTGGTCGGGTTTTGCCACGGTGGTTCTGGTGGCCCTGATCTGGATTTGGGTAGACCAATCTTTGTCGGTTGATTCGCCGAGCATGTACAGCCATTTGCTGCAGGGCTTGGGGCCCGTCGGCATGGCGCTGGCCTTGATGTTCCTGACTTGCATGAGCGTGGTTGGCGATTTGTTCGAGTCGTTGATCAAGCGGCAGGCGGGTGTGAAAGACAGCAGTCAGTTATTGCCTGGGCATGGTGGTGTGCTGGATCGCATTGATGCTTTGCTGCCTGTGTTGCCCATTGAAATGGCGTTGATGTCTCTCTGTCATGGCTAATCCCGCACTCACTGGCCCACAGCAAATTTGTGTCCTGGGCGCGACCGGCTCGATCGGTTCGAACACCCTGGATGTTTTGTCTCGACACAAGGACCGCTTTGAAGTCTTTGCGCTGACCGGCGCTTCGCGCGTGGCTGAGCTATTTGCTTTGTGCCATCAGTGGCAGCCTCGCTTTGCGGTCATGCCCGATGCCGAGTTGGCTTCACAACTTCGTCAACAGGTCAAGGCTGCAGGTTTGCGCACCGAGGTTCTGGCTGGCGAGCAGGCGCTGTCGGATGTGGCCGCTCATCCCGATGTGGATATGGTCATGGCCTCGATCGTGGGGGCCGCCGGTTTGGCGCCGTGTTTGGCTGCAGCGAAGGCGGGCAAACGCTTGCTCTTGGCCAACAAGGAAGCCATTGTGGTCGGTGGCCAGTTGTTCATCGATGCGGTGCGCCAGGGAGGCGCCACGCTTTTGCCCATCGACAGCGAACACTCGGCTATTTTTCAATGCTTGCCTGAAGACCGTACGACCTGGTTGGATCGAATCGACCACATTGTGTTGACAGCGTCTGGTGGCCCCTTCCGTGAGCGAAGCCCCGAGACGTTTCATCAGATCACGCCTGAACAAGCTTGCGCTCATCCAAACTGGGTGATGGGGCGCAAGATTTCGGTTGATTCGGCCACCATGATGAACAAGGCATTGGAGGTCATTGAAGCCAAGTGGCTGTTCGGGCTGAAGCCTTCTCAAGTCAAGGTGGTGGTCCACCCTCAAAGCATCATTCATTCGATGGTGGTTTGTCGCGATCGATCTGTTCTGGCTCAGATGGGTACGCCCGATATGCGTGTGCCGATTGCTTACGGTTTGTCTTGGCCGCAACGTATTGAATCTGGGGCAGATCTTCTCGATTTTTCCAATCTGCGTGCGCTGACTTTCGAGACGCCTGATGCGCGCCGGTACCCAGGTTTGCAGTTGGCCTGGGAAACCCTTCAAGGCCCCGAGGGCAGCACCTGTGTGCTGAATGCGGCCAACGAAGTGGCTGTGGAAGCTTTCCTGGCGCGGCAAATTCGATTTGATCAAATCCACGCGGTGAACGCGCAAACGTTGTCAGCTTGTCTGCCAGAGTCGGGTAGCACCGCCAGCGTGGCGGGCTTGTTGGAACTCGATGCTGGCGCGCGTCGCGCAGCACGTACGATTGCGGCTCAATTGGCAGTCTGAACGGAGCAAGCATGGCCACCACACTCCTGGCTTTTTTGGTGACGATTGGCGTTCTGGTTGTGATCCATGAATATGGGCACTACCGAGCAGCAGTGGCCTGTGGCGTCAAGGTGCTGCGTTTTTCTGTTGGGTTTGGTCGGGTGCTGTGGTCGCGTCAGAAAGGCGAGACCGAGTTTGTGGTGTGCGCCTTGCCTTTTGGTGGCTACGTGAAGATGCTCGACGAGCGCGAGGGGGCAGTGGACGCTGCCGAAGCCCATCGCGCCTTCAATCGAAAGTCGCTAGGTCAGCGTGCATTTGTGGTGGCGGCGGGTCCGCTGGCTAATTTGCTTCTCGCCGTGCTCTTGTACGCAGGGGTGAACTGGTCGGGGGTGGAGGAGTTGCGCCCCTGGATGGCTCAACCCAAAGCCGGAAGCCTGGCAGAGCGGGCTGGGTTGCGTGCGCAAGACGATATTGTGGCGATCAAGTCTGCTCAGGAAGAGGCTTGGCAGCCATTGCGCTCGATGGCCGATCTGCAGTGGCACATCACTCGTGTGGCTTTGAGTGGCCAGGCGCTGGAGCTTCAGGTTCAGACCCGGCGTCCCGATGGCAGCGTGGGGTCGGGGATTCGACAGTTGTCGGTGCCTTTGCAGGAAATTCCTGTTTCAGATGTTGATGCTCGCCTGCTGGAGCGTGTGGGTTTGAACGGGCCTTACACCGAGCCAGTGATTGACGAGGTGGTGCCCGGTGGGCCGGCTGCGCAGGCTGGTTTATTGAAGGGCGATCGGGTGCTGCGGGTGGATGGGCGTTCGCCTGCAGATGCCACTCAACTGCGTCAGTGGATTCGCGCCAGCGCGGTGGACGGGCGCATTCAAGCCCTGACGGTGGATATTGAGCGGGCCGGTCAGGTTCGCCAGCTTGTCCTCACGCCGGTGTTCAAGGAAGTGCAGGGCCAGCAAGTGCCTCGCATCGAAGCGGCCCTGGGTAGCATGCCTGCCCTTGTTCAGGTTCAGTACGGGCCTGTAGAAGGCTTGACGCGCGCGCTGACGCATACCTGGGATGTGTCGCGCTTGAGTCTGGAAATGCTGGGCAAGATGGTGATTGGCCAAGCATCGATCAAGAACCTCAGTGGCCCGATCACCATTGCCGATTACGCGGGTAAGTCGGCCGAGATGGGATGGGTGGCATACCTGGGCTTCTTGGCGTTGGTCAGTGTCAGCCTGGGGGTGTTGAACTTGTTGCCGCTGCCGGTCCTCGATGGTGGGCACCTCATGTATTATCTTTTCGAAGCGGTGACAGGCCGACCAGTCTCAGATCTGTGGCTGGAGCGGTTGCAGCGTGGTGGCGTGGCCATCATGCTGGCCATGATGTCGCTGGCTATTTACAACGATCTGGCGCGGCTGCTGGGCGCGCACTAAGCATTGCATGCATATTCCTTCCAAGACAGTGTCTCGGCTCAAGCCGACCTTTGCGGCTGCGATGTTCGCAGTCCTGTGTCAGACGTCGGCGTGGGCAGTCGAACCTTTTGTTGTCAAGGACATTCGGGTTGAGGGCTTGCAACGGGCCGATGCCGGAACCGTGTTTGCGGCCTTGCCGTTCCGCGTGGGCGACACCTATACCGATGACAAAGGCGCGGCCAGCTTGCGCTCGCTATTTGCCACCGGCTTGTTCAAGGATGTGCGCATCCAGATTGAAGGCAGCGTGGCTGTGGTGGTGGTGGAAGAGCGCCCCGTCATTTCGCGCGTCGAGTTCGTGGGTACCAAGGAGTTCGACAAGGACGCATTGGTCAAGTCCCTGAAGGATGTGGGCATTGGCGAAGGGCAGCCCTTCGACCGCGCGCTGGCAGATCGTGCCGAACAGGAATTGAAGCGTCAGTACCTGTCGCGCAGCCTTTATGGCGTCGAGATTGTCACCACGATCACGCCGACTGAGCGCAACCGCGTCAACGTGACCTTCACCGTGACCGAAGGTGATGTGACCAAGATTCGCAACATCCGGATCACAGGGAACCAGGCTTTCTCGGAAAGCACGCTGTTGTCCCAGATGGACTTGACCACCGGCGGTTGGCTGACCTGGTACACCAAGTCGGATCAGTACGCACGCTCCAAGCTCAATGCTGACCTTGAAACGCTGAAATCGTATTATCTGAACCGGGGCTACCTGGAGTTCAAGGTCGAGTCGACGCAGGTGTCGATCTCGCCAGACAAGCAAGACATCTCGATCGCCATCAACGTGGTGGAAGGCCCCAAGTACACCGTGACCGGTGTGCGTCTGGATGGCGAATATCTGGGCAAGGAAGACGCTTTCCGCAACCTGGTGACGATCAAGCCAGGCGATGCCTACCGCGCAGACGATGTGGCTTCAACCATCAAGGCGTTCACCGATCGTTTCGCAGCGTTTGGCTACGCCTTTGCCAAGGTTGACCTGCGCCCGGAAATCGATCGCGAAAAGGGGCAGGTCGTGGCCGTCTTGGTGGCGCAGCCTCAGCGCCGGGTCTACGTTCGTCGCATCAATGTGGCCGGCAACTCGCGGACACGAGACGAGGTCATTCGCCGCGAATTCCGACAGTTTGAATCGGCTTGGTACGACGGCCAGAAGATCAAGCTGTCCCGCGACCGTGTGGACCGCCTGGGCTATTTCAAGCAAGTCAACGTGGAGACCTCGGAAGTACCCGGCACGCAGGATCTGGTTGATCTGACGGTGACGGTGGAAGAAAAGCCTACCGGCAACTTGATGGTGGGTGCCGGCTTCTCGACCGCTGAAAAGCTGACCTTGACGGCGTCCATCAAGCAGGACAACGTTTTCGGTACTGGTAACTATCTCGGTCTGGAAGTGAACACCAGCCGGTACAACCGCACCGTGGTCGTCAGCACGGTCGACCCGTATTTCACTGATGACGGTATTTCCCGCTCGTTCGATGTGTTCTATCGCACATCGCGTCCACTGAGCACCCAGGGGGGGGACTACCAAATCGTGACCCCGGGTGGTGCCATTCGTTTCGGCGTTCCGTTCACCGAATTCGACACGGTGTTTTTCGGCTTGGGTGCCGAGCAGACTGCTATCAAGGGCAACTTGGGCCTGCCTGTGAGCTACAAGGTTCACCGGGAGTTATTTGGCGAGCGCAGTTTGTCTGTGCCGCTCACCGTCGGGTGGGCGCGTGATGCGCGGGACAGCGTGATTGCGCCTACGCAAGGTCGCTACCAGCGCTTGAATCTGGAAGTGGGCGTGGCAGGCGATACCCGTTACTTGCGCAGTGATTACCAGTTCCAGCAGTTTTTCCCGCTGAACAATCGGTTCACCATTGGCCTGAACACGGAACTGGGCTACGGCACCGGTTTGTCTGGCAAGCCTTATCCGGTTTTCAAGAACTTCTATGGCGGTGGTTTGGGTACCGTGCGTGGTTTCGAGCAGAACTCACTGGGCCCTGCTGACATTGAGGGTGCCTACATTGGTGGTGCCCGTCGTTTCAACATCAACACTGAGTTCTACGTGCCATTTCCTGGCGCGGGCAACGACCGAACCTTGCGCATGTTTGCGTATGCCGATGCCGGTAACGTCTGGGGCGAGCAGCAAACCGTCAAATTGGCCGATTTGCGGGCCTCGGTGGGGGTTGGCGTGAGCTGGATCTCGCCTGTTGGCCCTCTGAAATTGAGCTACGGCAAGCCAATTCGCAGTTTCGACCAAGATAAAATCCAAAAACTTCAGTTCCAGATCGGTACCGCGTTTTGACCATGAAAATGATCACCAAGGCCCTGGCGGCCACCTGCCTCGTATTGGGTTCGATGGGCGCACAGGCCCAGGAACTCAAGATTGGCTATGTCAACCTGGACAAGGTACTGCGTGACGCGACGCCAGCCAAGGCGGCACAAGTCAAGCTGGAGTCGGAGTTCAGCCGACGTGAAAAGGACCTGGTTGAGTTGGAGCAGCGCTTGAAGTCGGCTTCGGATAAGTTCGAGAAGGACGGGCTGACACTGGGCGAGAGCGAGCGCAACCGCCGCCAACGCGATTTGGTTGAGCAAGATCGCGAATTGCAGCGCAAGCGCCGAGAGTTTCAGGAAGACTTGAACCAGCGCAAAAATGAGGAACTGTCGACTGTTCTGGATCGTGCGAACCGCGTGGTCAAGCAGATTTTTGAGCAAGACAAGTACGACCTGATTCTGCAAGAGGCTGTGTTCGTGGCTCCGCGCATCGATATCACTGAGAAGGTTATTCGAGCGCTGAACTCAGGATCGGCCAAGTGATTCAGCAGGCTGTTCCCGTGAGCCAGATCGTCAAGGATCTGGGCGGGGAGTTGATTGGGGCGAATGACACAGTTGTCTCTCGGATTGCTCCCCTGGATGCTCCGAATGAGCCAGGTTTCATTGCCTTCCTGAGTAATCCGAAATACCGGGCTCAACTGCTGACTACGCAAGCGCAATGCGTGATCGTTCACAGCAGTTTGCGTGAAGAGGCCTCGGCTCGTCCGTCAGCCATTCTCTCTGACGACCCCTATCTTTACTTCGCATACCTCACCCAGTGGTGGGCGGCCCGTTTCCGGCCGAAAGCGCCACAAGGGGTGCACCCCAGTGCTGTTGTCGATCCTTCCGCGCATATTGAGGCCGATGTGACCATTGGGCCTTTGGCGGTAGTTGAGGCGGGGGCTCGTGTGGAAGCGGGTGCTGTCATCGGGCCGCACTGCGTCGTGGGCGCGCGCGCTTCCATCGGGGCTCAGACACGCCTGTCTGCCCACGTGACAGTGGGGTATGACTGCCACATCGGTGCGCGCTGTATTTTGCACAGCGGCGTGGTGATTGGCGCTGATGGCTTTGGGTTTGCGCCCTTGAAGGGGCAGTGGATCAAGATCGAGCAGTTGGGCGCGGTGCGAATTGGTAACGATGTCGAAATTGGCGCGAACACCTGTGTAGACCGTGGCGCCTTGGACGACACGATCATTGGCATGGGTGTCAAGCTTGATAACCTGATTCAGATTGGGCACAACGTTCAGATTGGTGAGAATTCGGCCATGGCTGGGTGTGTTGGCGTGGCCGGCAGCACCCGTATTGGTTCGGGTTGCACCGTGGGTGGTGCAGCGATGGTGCTGGGGCATCTGACCCTGGCCGACGGTGTGCACGTGTCTGCTGCCACTGTGGTATCCAGTTCTATTCACAAGCCGGGGCAGTACACGGGCTTCTTTCCTTTGGACGATAACGCGTCCTGGGAAAAGAACGCCGCCACGCTTCGGCATCTGCACGCACTGCGTGATCGCATTCGTGCATTGGAAAAGCAAAACAAATGAAGATGGACATTTACAAGATTCTTGAGAAGCTGCCACATCGCTATCCCTTCCTGTTGGTGGATCGCGTGCTCGAGATCGAAGACAACGTGCAGATCAAGGCCATCAAGAACGTGTCCGTGAACGAGCCGTTCTTTCAAGGGCATTTCCCCAAGCGTCCGGTCATGCCAGGTGTGTTGATGCTGGAAGCGCTGGCTCAGGCTGCAGCGTTGCTGGTGTTTTCGTCTCAAGGCACGACCGTTGATGACGATTCGGTGGTGTACTTTGTGGGCATTGACGGCGCGCGCTTCAAGCGCCCGGTCGAACCTGGTGATCAACTGGTATTGCAGGTGAAGGTGGACCGCGTCAAGGCGGGCATCTACAAGTTCAACGCACAGGCCTTTGTCGATGGCGACCTGGCTGTGGAGGCTCAGTTGATGTGCACCAAGCGCAAGGTGGCTTGAGATCAACATGGCAAAAATTCACCCCACTGCGATTATTGATCCGCAGGCGCAACTGGCTGACGATGTCACCGTTGGGGCCTACACCCTCATTGGGCCTAATGTGCGGATTGGTGCAGGCACGGAGATCGGGCCTCACTGCGTGATTGAGGGGCACACCACGATCGGTGCCGATAACCGCATTTTTCAATTTGCGTCGCTGGGGGCTGACCCGCAAGACAAGAAGTACAAGGGCGAGCCCACTCAGCTGATCATTGGCGACCGCAATACCATTCGCGAGTTCACCACGTTCAACACCGGCACGGTGCAAGACAAGGGTTATACCCGGATCGGCAATGACAACTGGATCATGGCCTATGTGCATGTGGCCCATGACTGCGTCATTGGCGATTACAACACCATTGCCAATTCCGTGCAGTTTGCGGGCCACGTGGAAGTGGGCAACCGCACCCTGATCGGCGGCATCAGCGGCATTCACCAGTTTGTACGTATTGGTGACTACGCCATGCTGGGTTTTCAAACACGCCTGTCGCAAGATTTGCCACCCTTTGTCATGGCCGCAGGCAACCCGGCTGAGGCGCAAAGTGCGCACCAGGAAGGGCCTCGCCGCCAAGGTTATTCGAATGAGCGGCTGGCCATCCTCAAGCAGATGTATCGATTGTTGTATCGCAAGGGTTTGACGTTGGACTCAGCCCGCGCCGAGATCGAGGCCTTGCGTGGCCAGCTGCCTGAGGCCGATCCCGATGTGGACAACATGGTGGCATTTCTGTCGCAGGCCGCACGAGGCATTGTTCGCTGATCATGTCTGATCAACTGAACGTGGCCATGGTGGCTGGCGAGACCTCTGGGGACTTGCTGGCCGGACTGTTGCTGGGCGGGCTCAAAGCGCGTTGGCCCGAGTTGCAGTCGCATGGCATTGGGGGCCCCAAGATGGCCGCTCATGGCTTCGATGCCTGGTGGCCTTATGAAAAGTTGGCCGTGCACGGGTTCAACATGGAGGTGCTGCGCCGCTTCCGTGAAATCTGGGGCATTCGCCGCGAACTGGGCGACCGCCTGTTGGCTCAGCGGCCTGATGTGTTTGTCGGGGTCGATGCGCCCGATTTCAACCTGGGCTTGGAGTCGCGCCTGAAAGAGGCGGGGATCAAAACCGTGCACTTCGTGAGTCCATCCATTTGGGCTTGGCGGGGGGGGCGTATCAATAAGATCCATCGTTCAGCCGACCACATCCTGTGCCTGTTCCCGTTTGAGCCTGAGCTATATCACGCCAAGGGCATTGCCGCCACGTATGTGGGGCACCCTCTGGCCGACGCCATTCCCGTGGATGTGCCGCGTTTGGCGGCGCGTCAGCGCTTGGGCTTGCCTGAAGCGGCCGAGGTGGTTGCAGTATTGCCTGGCAGCCGTCGAGGCGAAATTCAACACATTGCGCCCACGTTCCTGCAGGCCGTGGCCTTGCTCGCGCGTCAGCGGCCTGAGTTGAAGTTCGTGCTGCCGGTGGTGCCGGGGTTGCGGTCCATGATTGAGCCCATGGTGGCGCAATGGGCGCCAGATGCGCCGCTGCAGGTGCTGGATGGCCAGTCGCATGATGCCCTGGCTGCTTGTGACGTGACGCTGATCGCCAGCGGCACGGCCACGCTGGAAGCGGCCCTGTTCAAGCGCCCGATGGTGATCAGCTACAAGATCAGTGGCCTGAGTTGGCAACTCATGAAGCGCATGGGCTACCTGCCATGGGTGGGGCTGCCTAACATCTTGCTGCGCGATTTTGTCGTTCCGGAGCGGCTGCAGCACGATGCCACGCCAGAGCAGTTGTCGCGTGATGTGCTCGATTGGTTGGATCATCCGGCCAAAGCGCAGGCGGTGGTTCAACGCTTTACCGAACTTCACCACGTTCTGCGCTGCAATACCGCGCAGGCTGCTACCGATGCCATCGCCCAAGTCATCGAAAGCCGTTAAGAGCCCAATGGCCGTGGCCTCGCCAGAGCAGTTGGACCTGCTTTTTCGCCCGGTGACCGGTTTGGTTGCTGGGGTGGACGAGGCTGGCCGGGGCCCTTTGGCTGGGCCCGTTGTGGCCGCGGCTGTCATTTTGGATGAGTTGCAGCCCATTGAGGGGCTGGCTGATTCGAAAAAGCTGTCCGCCAAACAACGTGAACGCTTGTATGACGAGATTCGCGCCAAGGCTTTGTGCTGTTGCATTGCCGAGGCGACAGTTGAAGAGATCGACGAGATCAACATCCTGCAAGCCACGATGCTGGCGATGCGCCGCGCTGTGGAGGGGCTGCGCCTGAAACCGTCACTGGTGCAAGTTGATGGCAATCGCTTGCCGGTGCTGAAGGTGCCAGCCGAAGCCATTGTCAAAGGCGACGCCAAGGTGGCGGCCATTTCAGCCGCGTCGATTTTGGCAAAGGTGCACCGAGACCGCTTGTGTGACGAGTTGCACGAGGCTTATCCTCAGTACGGTTTTGATGGCCATAAAGGCTACCCCACAGCGGACCACGTTGCCGCGCTCAAGGTGCATGGCGTGACGCCAGCGCATCGACGCAGTTTCGGTCCGGTCAAGGTGGTTTTGGGCTTGGCTCCCGACCCCACACTGGTTCAGCCGCGCACACGCCGCGGTTGATGGTGGTTTTCACGAACGTGAGTCACGATGTCTCAAGTAACCCTGGTCACGTCACGTGACAACCCTCTGATTCAGCGCTTGCGCAAACTGAGCCAGGATCCGGCTGCCTACCGCAAGTTGGGCGAGATCTGGCTTGAGGGTGACCATTTGTGCTCAGCAGCCCTGGTGCGCAAGGTGGCTATCGGGACGGCGGTGATCGCTGACTCTGCCTGGCTTGGCGAAGGTGGGCTGGGGGCATCGCACGATCCCCAAGCTGTTCGGTTGAGCGATTTGGCCCGGCAAGCTCGCAAGATCATAGTGGTGCCGCAGGCTTTGTGGAATGGCTTTACAGGGCTGGAGTCTCCTGCTCGCATTGGTTTTCTGGTGTCGATGGAGGCCTTGGCGGGAGAAGGGGGGCGCATGGTCGCTCAGGCTGGCATGCGGACGGTGGTGCTTGATCGCCTTCAAGATGCGGGCAATGTGGGCAGCATTTTGCGGAGCGCTTCAGCCCTGGGGGTGCAACAGGTGGTGGCTCTTAAGGGGACCGCTGCTCTGTGGTCGCAAAAAGTGCTGCGGGCTGGCATGGGGGCGCATTTCGCCCTGAATCTGGTCGAGCAGGTCGAGCCTGATGCCCTGGGTGAATTGCAGGTGCCCCTGATCGCGACCAGCTCGCATGCTGATTATTCGCTTCACCAGGCGCCTTTGCCCGATCCCTGTGCCTGGGTCATGGGGCACGAAGGGCAGGGCGTGTTGGCTGCGGTGATGGCACAGTGCCAGTACACCGTCTCGATTCCCCAGCCTGGCGGCGAGGAGTCGCTGAATGTGGCGGCGGCGGCGTCCGTCGTGCTTTATGAGTCGCTGCGCAGGCGGCTGTGATGTGACGGGCCTCTGGCCGTGATGCGCAACCGTGCGCAACGGCGCGGAAAGCCCTAGAATCTTTTTTATCGGGCCTTAGGCCCGCAATGTGGATGGAGTGTCAATGGATCGTTCCCTGAAACCGTTGGATGTGGTTTATGGCTCGGCAATGGGCGTGGACCGCCAGCGAGTCCTGCGCAATACCTACGCCTTGTTGGCTTTGTCGATGGTGCCTACTGTGTTGGGCGCGTGGCTGGGTTTGACCATGGGCTTCAGCTTCTTTGCTGGTAGCCCCTTGATCGCGGTTGGCTTGTTCCTGGCGATTTCGTTCGGGTTCTTTTTCGGCATAGAAAAGTACAAGAATTCCGGCGTGGGCGTTTTGCTGCTGTTGGGTTTCACCTTCTTCATGGGGCTGATGTTGTCTCGCTTGCTGGGCATGGCTTTGCACCTGTCCAACGGCGCGCAGTTGATCTCTCTGGCGTTTGGTGGAACAGGCTTGGTGTTTGTGTCCATGGCTGCCTGGGCTCAGGCCACCAAGCGTGACGTGTCCAACATGGGCAAGTGGCTGATGGTGGGGGCTGTGGTCATCATGGTGGCGGCCATTGCCAATATCTGGCTGCAGATGCCCGCGCTGCATCTGGCCATTTCCGCCATGGCGGTGTTGGTGTTCTCGGTGTTCATCATGTATGACCTCAAGCGCATCATTGATGGCGGCGAGACCAACTATGTGACGGCCACATTGGCCATTTACTTGGACGTGTACAACGTGTTCAGCTCGCTGTTGCAACTGCTGATGGCGTTTGCTGGCGGCGACCGCGATTGAGTTTTTCGCAGAGACTTTGCATGTGATCTGACGTTGTGGTCGGATATGAGAACGGGGCCCATGTGGCCCCGTTGTACTTTGTGCGGCTGACAGGATGTGGGTGCTGCGTTGGGAGTTGCCTTGCTGAGTGATGCTTGGCCTTGAAATGAAGGCGGCAGGCCATACCTGAGAAACCGGAATATCGCTACGACTGTGTCTGTATCTGTAGCGGGGAGATCGGGTATGACGAGTGTGAGTCTGGAGTTAGTGTGCCCGCACTGTGGTGCGATCAATCGCGTGCCGCAGGCCCGTTTGGGGGATGATCCTGCCTGCGGAAAATGTGGGCAGCCGGTATTGCCGCGCTCGCCTGTGAACCTGACATGTTCGACCATGGATAGGTTCATCAGCCGCAACCAATTGCCAGTGCTGGTTGATTTCTGGGCCCCCTGGTGCGGTCCATGCCGCATGTTTGCACCAGTGTTTGAGCAGCACTCGGCTCAGTTGGCATCAAGGGTGCGGTTTGCCAAGGTCAATACCGAGGCTGAGCAGGCCCTGGGGGCTCAGTATGCTATTCGCAGCATTCCGACTTTGGCGTTATTCCATCAAGGGCGGGAAGTGGACCGCGTATCTGGCGCCCTGTCTGGGCCGCAGTTGCAGGCTTGGTTGGCCCGACACGGGGTTTGATCTGCCCTCTGGGGAATTGGGTGGCGATCAGTACTGATCGCCTTCGCCAATGTAGGTGCCGGGGGCCAGGTTTTCGAAGCGGGTGTTGGACTTTAGGAAAGCCAAGTGCAGGCTGCCGACAGGACCGTTACGCTGCTTGCCGATGATGATTTCGGCCGGGCCCGGCACCTTCGACTCCTTGTTGTAGTACTCGTCACGATAGATGAACATGATGACGTCGGCATCTTGCTCAATGGCGCCCGATTCCCGTAGGTCAGACATCATGGGGCGTTTGTCCGGGCGTGTTTCCACCGAACGGTTGAGCTGGGATAGTGCGATCACCGGGCATTGCAGTTCCTTGGCCAATGCCTTCAGCCCCCGCGAAATTTCACCAATCACGGTAGCGCGGTTTTCTTCGTTGCCGCCAGAGCCGCTCATCAGCTGCAGGTAGTCGATGATGATCAAGCCCAGGGTGCCGCCGAACTGGCGAGCCAGGCGGCGAGCTCGGGCACGCAGTTCATTGGGTGACAAGCCGGGCGTTTCGTCGATGAACACGTTGGCCGTACGGAGCTTTTCAACGGTTTCGCTCAAGCGGCTCCACTCGTCGTCGGTCAGGCGGCCTGTACGCAGGTTCTGCTGGTTGATGCGACCGATGGAGCCCACCATCCGCAGCGCGAGCTGGGATGCGCCCATTTCCATGGAGAACACGGCAACGGGCAGGCCTTCGTTCACGGCCACGTTTTCGCCAATGTTCAGCGCAAAGGCGGTTTTACCCATCGAAGGCCGGGCGGCCAAGATGATGAGGTCGCCCTTTTGCAGGCCAGCGGTCATCTTGTCCATGTCGATGAAGCCGGTGCGTACACCGGTCACGTCTTCTGCGCCGTTGTCGGCCAGTTCCTGGACTCGGTCGAGAAGGTCGACCACCAGCCCGTCCATGGCGAAGAAGCCTTGCTTGTTCTTGCTGCCTTCCTCGCCGATCTTCATGATCTTGGCTTCGGCCTCGTCAAGGATGTCCGAGACGGTTTTACCCTGTGGGTTGAAGGCGTTGGTGGCGATCTCGTCGCTGGCAGTGACCAGTTTGCGCAGAACCGCTCGCTCGCGGACGATTTCAGCGTAACGGCGGATGTTGGCTGCGCTGGGCATCGATTGCGCCAGCGAGTTGAGGTAGGCCAAGCCACCGACGTCGGAGGCCTTGCCCAGCGTTTGCAGTTGCTCAAAGACGGTGATGACGTCGGCGGGCTTGGAGGCGTTCACCAACTGCCGAATGGCTGTGTAGATGAGTTGGTGCTCATACCGGTAGAAGTCGGAGTCAACCAGCAGGTCGGCTGCCCGGTCCCAGGCGGAATTGTCGAGCAGCAGGCCGCCCAACACGCTTTGTTCGGCCTCGATGGAGTGCGGTGGCACACGCAGTTTGGCGACTTCGTCGTTGCTGCTGGCCGAGGAGGAAAAGGGGGAGGGGAAAACGGCAGACATGCGTCAATGATAAAAGCAGCCGGCAGCACTGCCTGTGGACAACTCTGTGAGTTTCCGTGGGAAATCCTGGGGACTTGCGTGGACAACTACAAAAAAAAAGCCGACCCGAGGTCGGCTTTGCAGTGCGAGGGGAAGCCGATTACTCGGTTTCGCCAACCACAGCGATGTTGACGTCAACCACGACGTCAGTGTGCAGAGCCACCGACACGGGGTGTTCGCCAACGGTCTTCAGAGGACCGTTAGGCAGACGCACTTGTTGCTTGGCCACTTCGAAACCTGCAGCCTTCAGGCCTTCGGCGATGTCGAAGTTGGTGACCGAACCGAACAGACGGCCGTCCACGCCAGCCTTTTGGCTGATGGTGATGGTCTTGCCGCTGATCTTCTCGCCCAGGGCTTGAGCGGAGGCCAGCTTTTCAGCTTGAGCCTTTTCCAGTTCAGCGCGGCGAGCTTCGAACTCGGCCACAGCCTTTTCGGTAGCGCGGCGAGCTTGGCCGGTGGGGATCAGGAAGTTACGAGCGTAACCGTCCTTCACGCGGACGACGTCACCCAGGTTACCCAGGTTGGCGACTTTTTCGAGCAGGATGATTTGCATGTCGTGTACTCCTTAGACGCGATGTTGGTCGCTGTAAGGCAGCAGAGCCAGGAAGCGAGCACGCTTGATGGCGGTGGTCAGCTGACGTTGGTAGATCGCGCGGGTGCCGGTCAGGCGAGCGGGGATGATCTTGCCGTTTTCAGCGATGAAGTCACGCAGGGTGTCAACATCCTTGTAGTCGATCTGTTCGACGTTGGCGACGGTGAAGCGGCAGAAACGCTTGCGACGGAACAGCAGGGATTGCGTGTTGCGCTTGCCCTTGCGGTCTTTGGAGAACTTGCCGTTCTTGGAGCGGGGAGCAGCCATGATGACCTCTCAGTATCCAGATGGATTTGATTAAAACGATTCGTTGAGTTCGGTGATGTGCAGCAGCACGCCTCGTCCGGTTCGAGTGGCACCCAGAAAGCCTGCGACCGCAATGGGTTCGCCGATGGCCTGGCGGTTCAATTGCTCGGCAATCGGACCAATGGCCACCGCTCTGACTTCCAGTTGAACCTTGCGGTTCAGCTGTGCTTCAACGACTTGCGATTCGTGCTGAAGCACGAGATCAAGAGCCGGAAGACCAGCGGGGGTGTATCTCAAGGCTTTTCGCTCCAGGATTTGGGCTGATAACAGCACACGATTCATGGAGTGGCAGCCGGATTCGGACTGTGTGCCTGGACGCCTTGCGGCATCAATCAGGCAGCGGCTTGCTCTTGCTGGGCCTTGCGGGCCTCTTCACGCTCAACTTGCTTCATCATCACGGAAGGAGCGGTTTCAGCCTTGTCCTTCTGAACGGTGAGGTGACGCAGAACGGCGTCGTTGAACTTGAAGCCGGTTTCGAGCTCGACCAAGGTTTCCTTGGTGGCTTCGATGTTCAGGCACAGGTAGTGAGCCTTGGCGAGCTTGTTGATCTGGTAAGCCAGTTGACGGCGGCCCCAGTCTTCAACGCGGTGAACCTGGCCACCAGTGGTGGTGATCAGGGTCTTGTAGCGCTCCAGCATGGCGGGCACTTGCTCGCTTTGATCCGGGTGGATCAGCACGACGATTTCGTAGTGACGCATGGAAACTCCTTGTGGATTCCAGTTGATGGAAGCCGTTGCGAAGCGTCAAACCCGCATACGGCAAGGGCTGTCTGGGCAGAAAATGCCCAGGCAACATACGGAAAGCCTGCGATTGTAGCAAGAAAAACGCCGCCAGCGAAAGTGCGGCGGCGTTTTGTTGGCTGAGCGGCGAGATTTATTGGTCAGCCAGGCGCTGCCAAGTCTCGACGACCGTGTCTGGGTTCAAGGAAATCGACACGATGCCTTCGGCTGCCAGCCAGTCGGCGAAGTCTGGGTGGTCGCTGGGGCCCTGACCGCAGATACCAATGTACTTGCCTTGGGCGCGGCAAGCGGCGATGGCGCGCGAGATCATGGCCTTGACCGCTGGGTCGCGCTCGTCAAAGTCCTGGGCCAGCAACTCCAGGCCGGAGTCGCGGTCCAGGCCCAGGGTGAGCTGGGTCAGGTCGTTGGAGCCGATGGAGA
>CAYVOP010000057.1:0-19807 GCA_964453105.1 uncultured Aquabacterium sp.
GGATCTGGTAAGCGATGCCGGGGGTGTCGGGCACGCCGACCACAGTGATCTTGGCTTCGTCGCGATTGAATGCGATGCCGGAAACAACGGCTTGTTCCATGTTCTCGTCTTCCTCAAAACTGATGAGCGTGCCAGACTTGGCTTCTTCTTCCAGGTTGATGTCCCAGGGTGTAAAGCTGGACAGCACACGGGTAGGCACGCGGTACTTGCCGGCAAACTCCACCGAACGGATCTGCAGCACCTTCGAACCCAGGCTGGCCATTTCCAGCATTTCTTCGAAGCTGATCGAGTTCATGCGGCGCGCTTCAGGCACCACACGTGGGTCGGTCGTATAGATGCCATCCACGTCGGTGTAGATCAGGCATTCGTCGGCCTTCAAGGCAGCAGCAATCGCCACAGCCGAGGTGTCGGAACCACCGCGACCCAGGGTGGTGATATGGCCTTCAGGGTCGACCCCCTGGAAGCCGGTGATCACCACCACTTTGCCAGCGGCCAGATCGGCACGCACGCGCTTGTCGTCGATGCTTTCAATGCGGGCCTTGCTGAAAGACGAATCGGTCTTCACGGGCACTTGCCAACCGGCATAGCTGACGGCATCCATGCCTTCAGCTTGCAGTGCGATGGACAACAAGCCCACAGACACCTGCTCGCCCGTGGAGGCAATCATGTCCAGCTCGCGCGGATTGGCGCGGTCAGAGAGCTCTTTTGCGAGACCCAGCAAGCGATTGGTTTCACCACTCATGGCCGAAGGCACGACCACGATTTGATGACCCGCACGCACCCACTTAGCCACGCGCTTGGCCACGTTACGGATGCGCTCAGTCGAGCCCATCGACGTGCCGCCGTATTTGTGAACGATCAGTGCCATGTTTTTGTCAGGGGATCTTTGTCAGGAAAAAACCGCGCGCAACCAACACAAATCAGATCCATCGCGCGATCAAACCCGGCATTTTAGCCCGTGCCGCCGTCGCCCGGCAATGAATGCCATGTCAATTGCGCCAGCCTTTGCGCTGGATCGATCACGGTTGCCCGCGCATCCAGCCCCAAGGCGGGCACCAGCACCAGTTGATCTTGGCTGTAAACCAGTGGCGCATCACGCAACCAGGCAGGCACACCCAGGCTTTGGAACTGCTTTTTTAGGCTTCTAGCAGGCCGATTTGCCGCAATCTGAAATGATTCACCCCCCGAACGACACCGAAGTCTCAAATCGCTCAGATACGCCCAGGGCAGGCCTGGCTCGCCCGGCGCAGCGAGGCTGACCTGAAGCTCCCCCCCCCACTGCGGCACAGCGTAGTCCCCAGGCTCCGTCAGAGTCAGGCGCACGTCGCTGCCACTTCGCGCCCCAGCCTTGGCTGCATCTACTCCATACCAGGACAGCACCCCACGGTACAAGCCCAAAGACACCTCGGGCCAATGTGCCGACCGCCCCGCAGCAATGGCCGCAGGCAATTCATCATTCAAGCGGTACACCCACGTTCTGGAGAGGGTAAGGCCAGCGGTCTGCTGCATCCAATGCCGCAGCAACTCTCGCCGCTCAGGCTCGGCTCGAGCCGCCCATGCTGCAGCATCCAGCGCAGCAGGCCCCACCGACAAAGACTGCAACGCCATTTCAGCCCATTGAGCCAAGCACCAAGCCGCATCGGCGCTGTGCTGCGCGGCGTGCGCCAAAGCCTGATCCAACTGAGGAAACTGCGAGCGCAGCACTGGCATGACCGACAACCGCAAGCGATTTCGGGCAAACCGCTGGTCGGCATTCGAGTCGTCGTCGATGAAAGTCAGTCCATGGGCAGCCACGTAGGCCTCGATTTCGGTGCGCTCCCGATCCAGCCACGGGCGACCCCAAGTCAAACCATCGCGCTCGATCTGTTCGGGCATGGCAGCCAAACCAGCCACCCCCGCCCCTCGCATGGCCTGCAGCAAGAAGGTTTCAGCCTGATCCTGACGGTGATGCGCCAGCAACACCAGATCCGCCCCCTCTTCGTGAGCCAATCGAGCCAGGGCTTGGTAACGGGCATTCCGCGCAACAGCCTCCACGCTATCACCCGCAGACACCTGCAGCGCCAACTTCTCGGAACGCAAGCGCACCGGCAAACCCTGCGCCACCCATGCCTCACACTGCGCCTGAGCATGCTGCAACCAGGCATCTGCATGTGCGCTCAAGCCATGGTGCACGTGCAGGGCTACCACCTTGGCACCCACAGATTGGGCCACTCTGGCGCATGCATAAAGCAAAGCGGTGGAATCTCTTCCACCGCTGTAGGCCACCGCAAAGCAGGTTGGCCCGGTCTCAGGCACGACCTGCGGCATGGGGTCAATGTTCCTTGGTATCGGTGAAACGGCCGTAGCTCTGCAGGCGCTCGTAACGCTGATTGAGCAAGTCTTTCACTTTCAGGTCCGACACCTGGCGGAAAGCATCATTGAGCGCACGCTTCAAGTTGGCACAAGCCTGCTTGTGATCGCGGTGGGCGCCGCCCACGGGCTCGCTGATGATCTTGTCAATCAGACCCAAGGCCTTCAAGCGATGCGCGGTGATACCCAATGCCTCAGCAGCATCCGACGCGCGGTCTGCGGTTTTCCACAGAATCGAGGCGCAGCCCTCAGGCGAAATCACCGAATACACCGAGAACTGCAGCATCAGCACCTGGTCGGCCACGCTGATCGCCAAAGCGCCACCGGACCCACCCTCCCCAATGATGGTAGTGATGATGGGCACCTCAAGGCGCGCCATTTCAAAAATGTTTCGGCCAATGGCTTCCGACTGGTTACGCTCCTCGGCGCCAATACCGGGGTAGGCGCCCGGCGTGTCCACGAAGGTGAACACTGGCAAGCCGAATTTTTCAGCCGTCTGCATCAGGCGCAAGGCCTTGCGATAGCCCTCCGGGCGCGACATGCCGAAATTGCGCATGGCGCGCTCTTTGGTGTCACGGCCCTTCTGGTGGCCAATCACCATGCAGGGCTGGCCGTTAAAGCGCGCCAAACCACCCACGATCGATTGATCATCTGCAAAGTGGCGATCGCCGTGCATTTCCTGGAAGTCGGTGAACAACTCGTTCACGTAGTCCAGGGTGTAAGGACGCTGCGGGTGACGGGCAATCTGCGTGACCTGCCAAGGCGACAGGTTGGCGTAGATGTCCTTGGTCAACTGCATGCTCTTCTTGCTCAACCGGTCGATTTCCTCGGAAATATCGACCGCTGACTCGCTCTGCACGTAACGCAGCTCTTCGATTTTGGATTCCAGCTCCGCAATGGGTTGCTCGAATTCCAGAAAATGTCGCTTGCTCATGGCAATGTGTCCTCTATCAAGCCGCAACCGTGTCAGTACTCGGATGGCACAGGATCCAGACTGCGCCACAGGTACCAGGTTCCGACGGTGCGGTAAGGCGCCCAGGCCTCGGCGATGTCACGCGCTTCGGCTCGCGACACCGGTTCACCACTGAAGTAATTCTGACTGATGCCTTTGATCAATCCAAGATCATCCAAAGGCAGCACATTGGGCCGCATCAGGTGGAAGATCAGAAACATTTCGGCTGTCCAGCGCCCAATGCCGCGGATGTCGATCAACTCTTCGATGATCGCTTCATCGTCCATCCCTTCCCATTGGGACACATGAACCGTGCCTTCGTGAAAGTGCTTGCCCAAGTCCAACAAGTAATCGGCCTTACGAGCCGACAGCCCCGCAGAGCGGATCTGCTCGACTGAAAGTGCCAATACGCCTTCCACCGATAAAGGGCTACGGGTGTCCTGAGGCCCATTGCCCACCACGGCCAGCAAGCGCTCCCAAACCGATTGAGCCGCCTTCACCGAAATCTGTTGCCCCACGATGGACCGAGCCAAGGTGGTGAACGGATCGCGACGGCTGTACAAACGTGCGGACCTGTGGTCGGCAATCAGCTTGCGCATGACGCGATCGCGCTTGGACAAATGCTTGCAAGCCTCGTCCCAATACGGCGGCGTTACACGCATGGACGGCGCACCAACCGGGTCGGGTTCTGCCTTTGGCACCACTGACTTCACGCCTTGACCCATGTGGTCCCCTGCGCGCTGTCTTTCAGCACGATGCCTTTGGCCAGCAGTTCCTGACGGATGCGATCGGCTTCAGCGAAGTTCTTAGCGGCCTTGGCTGCGGCACGTGCCTCAATGGCTGCCTCAATGGCAACAGCTTCGTCGCCCGTGGCGGCGCCACCTTGCAGATAGGTGCGAGGCTCTTGTTGCAGCAAGCCCAAAATGCCTGCCAAGCCTTTGAGCACCGCTGCGTGGGTCAAAGAACCACTGCGGTTCACTTCTGCAGCCAACTCGAACAGCACCGCCACGGCAATCGGCGTATTGAAGTCCTCGTCCATCGCCGCCTTGAAACGCGCGGCATGTTCTTGGGTCCAGTCGATCTGCGAGGTGTCCACCCCATTGAGGTCGACCGAGTCCAGCGCGGTATATAGGCGACGCAAGCCCTGACGGGCGTCGTCCAGGCCGGCATCGCTGTAATTGAACGGGCTGCGGTAGTGCACGCGAAGCATGAAGTAGCGAACGGTTTCGCCGTCGTAGCTCTTGAGCACATCGCGGATGGTGAAGAAGTTCCCCAACGATTTGGACATCTTCTCGTTGTCCACGTTCAGGAAACCGTTGTGCATCCAGTAATTGACGAAGCGCTTGCCGCTGGCACCTTCACTTTGGGCAATCTCGTTTTCGTGGTGGGGAAATTGCAGATCCAGACCACCGCCGTGAATATCGAAATGCTCGCCCAGCAAGGCACAACTCATGGCCGAGCACTCGATGTGCCAGCCAGGTCGCCCCGCGCCAAAAGTCGATTCGTATTTCGCGTCGGCGGGCTCTTCGGGCTTAGCCGCCTTCCACAGCACGAAGTCAAGCGGGTCTTGCTTGCCGTCGTCGACCGCGACGCGTTCACCCGCACGCAATTGGTCCAACGACTTGCCTGACAACTTGCCATAGCCTTCGAACTTGCGCACCGCGTAGTTCACATCGCCATTCGACGCACGGTAGGCCAAGCCTCTCTGCTCCAGCTTGCCGATCATGTCGAGCATTTGCCCCACATATTCCGTTGCGCGCGGCTCGTGATCAGGCATTTCAATGCCCAGCGCTCCGATGTCTTGATGCATTGCATCGGTCATTTCGTCGGTCAATTGACGAATGGTGATGCCCCGCTCAACCGCCCGGCGAATGATTTTGTCATCGATGTCGGTGATATTGCGAACATAGTTGACCCGCAAACCCGATGCCTTCAACCACCGCTGCACCACGTCAAACGACATCATCATGCGGGCGTGCCCCACGTGACAGTAGTCGTAAATCGTCATGCCACATACATACATGCCCACTTGGCCTGGAACCATGGGCACAAAGGGTTCGACCTGTCCGGAAAGGCTATTGAATAAACGCAAAGTCATGGAATTCGGAGTTATCGCGGCGCGAACAAGACACACTTACAACAAAGAGCGCCCCTGTCGGCCAAGTCGGGAAAGCACATATCAAGCTCGCCCAGACCGCTCAGATACAATCGACCGAGTATACCGGCCCGCCCGAAAACCGGCTTTGCGGCAGACCAATCCGGCCGCCCGGCCACTCATCTGACGCTTGACGTTCATCCACATCGGACAATGAATTACATGCCATCGATTGCGAGAATCATCGCGGCGGCCTGCCTGTCGTTGACAGCAGCCACTGTATTTGCCGACGAAGTTGCCGACGTTCAGAAATTGCTGGCTACCGGGAAAAATCCCGAAGCCTTGCAAAAGGCTGATCAATATCTGTCAGGCAAGCCCAAAGATCCGATGATGCGCTTCCTCAAGGGCATCAGCCTCTCGCAAGCTGGCCGCACCACCGATGCGATCAACGTGTTCGTGAAGCTGACAGAGGACTACCCCGAACTGCCAGAGCCATTCAACAACCTTGCCGTGCTCTACGCCCAGCAAGGTCAATACGACAAGTCGCGCAATGCACTTGAAATGGCGATTCGCACGAACCCCAGTTACGCAACGGCGTACGAAAACCTGGGCGACGTCTATGCCAAGCTGGCCAGTCAGGCCTACTCCAAGGCGCTGCAAATCGACACCAAGTCGAATGTGGCCCCGAAGCTGGCCATGATCAAAGACCTGTTTCCACGCGAGCGCAACAGCCTGATTGCCTCGGCTGGCGGAACCGCTGCGGCCGTGTCGCCCGCACCTGTTCGTACTGCCCCAGCACCGGCACCCGCCCCGGTCGTGGCGCCTGCGCCTGCACCAGCGGTGATACCTCAGCCAGTCCCAGTGGCTGCAGTGCCCAAGCCTATGGTCAAGCCCGTGGCCCCCGCCCCTGCACCAGTGGTAGCGGCGGCACCCGCGCCTGAAGCCAAACCCACCGCCAAGGCTGAACCCAAGCAAGAGGCCTCTTCGGGCCGCGAACGCGAGGTGGACTCGGCCATTCGGTCCTGGCTGGCCGCATGGAGCAAGAAAGATCTCAACGGTTACTTCTCCTTCTACGGAAAAGAATTCAATCCAGGCAAGCCTCGCAAGGCCTGGGAAGATGACCGCCGCGCACGCATCATGGGCAAGCGCAACATTTCGATCAAAATCTCCAACCTGAAGATCGCGGTGAACGGCAACAAGGCCACCGCCACCTTCCGCCAAGACTACCGTGCCGATGGCTTGTCCATCGGCGGCACCAAACAGCTCGACCTGGTTCGCTCCGGCAACACCTGGTTGATCGTGAAGGAAAACTCCGCTTCCTGATGATGTCTGGATCTGGAAAGATGTCGCCCAGCCTGGCGCTCGCATGCGCCGGCATTCTCGGTGTTGGCCTGATGGGACCAGCGCACGCTTCGCCTCGCGCCAAGCCCGCCCCCCACAAAGCCGCACCGACCGCAACCGCGCCTGCGCCTGCGCCTACCCCCGCGCCCCCCCCCCAAAAACAGTCGGTCTCAGCCGAACTTCGGCTCATTGAAATCTACAAACTGATCGGTGCCGGACAGACCCGTGATGCGCTCAACAAGGCGCAAGCGTTGGTCAACGACGTGCCTCACTTCCACCTGGCCCAGTTGGTCTATGCCGATCTACTGGTTGCTCGCACCAGCAAGCTCAGCGCCATGGGCGCAGCTCCCAGCGACCTGTCGGCCATGGCGCCACAACGACTGGCACAACTGAAAACCGAAGCCGAGCGCCGGCTTGCTGCGCTGAAAGAACGCCCACCTGCTGGCGCCCTGCCCGCTCAGTTCATCGAACTGCCTCCCAGTACTCGACACGCCATTGCCGTAGACGCCACTCGCTCACGTCTATACCTGTTTGAAAACGGGCCCAAGGGCATGCAACTGGTGGCGGACCACTACGCGTCAGTAGGCCGCCTGGGCATTGAGAAAAGCACCGAAGGCGACCAACGCACACCTTTGGGCGTGTACTACATCACCAGCCGGCTTGACGGTCACCAACTAACCGACTTCTACGGCTCGGGCGCCCTGCTTCTGAACTACCCCAACGAATACGACCGTCGCCAAGGGCGCACCGGCGGCGGCATCTGGCTGCACGGCGTTCCCAGCGACAGTTACGCCCGAAGCCCCAACAGCACCGATGGTTGCGTGGCCTTGGCCAACCCTGAATTGCGCACCATTCTGGAGCGAGTCCAGCCACG
Source organism: uncultured Aquabacterium sp. (assembly GCA_964453105.1). Classification (GTDB taxonomy): domain Bacteria; phylum Pseudomonadota; class Gammaproteobacteria; order Burkholderiales; family Burkholderiaceae_C; genus Aquabacterium. Next base: position 7,612 of record CAYVOP010000057.1, read on the forward strand.
TTCGACTCCTGTCGTCATTGCTCGCTCACTTCAATGGGTGCAGCCCGGTAACGCGGAAACCGACCGTCGCAGCGTTCACAACCTGATCGAAGGCTGGCGCATGGCCCGAGCCAGCGGCGATGTCAATCGCCTCATGGCCTTCTACTCGCCCCAGTTCGCCAGTGGCGCATATGATTTCTCGCAGTGGCGCGCAGCCCTGACCAAGGAAGTTGGCCAGCAAAAAACCCGCAGCTTCCAACTCAAGGACCTTTCCATCCTGGGCTGGAAAGACAAGAGCGACCTGCTGGTCGTGACCTTCGGCGAAGTCGCCGACGGTCAACGCACCGGCTCCGTCAAACGTCAATACTGGGGCAAAGAGGGTGGCCTCTGGAAAATTTTCTACGAAGGAGTGATCGGATGATCCGCAAAACCTTGTTGTCGCTAGCCGGTGTGTCGGCTGCCCTGACCTTCAGCGTGGCTGCACAAGCCCAAACGGTCCGCATCGCCACAAACCAAGGCGATATCCTGGTTCAACTCGACGCCGCCAAGGCCCCCAAATCGGTTGACAACTTTCTGCAATATGCCAAGGCAGGCCACTACAACGGCACCATTTTCCATCGCGTGATCGATGGCTTCATGATTCAAGGTGGTGGCTTCACCCCCGACATGCAACAAAAGCCAACTCGCGCACCCATCCCGCTGGAAAGCCGTAACGGCCTGAGCAACGTACGAGGCACACTGGCCATGGCCCGCACCAACGTGCCTGACTCCGCCACCTCGCAGTTCTTCATCAACGTGAAGGACAATGGATTCTTGGACGCTGCCCGCTCACCTGACGGGAATGGCTATGCCGTATTTGGCAAGGTCACCCAAGGCATGGACGTGGTCGACAAGATCCGCAAGGTCGAAACCACCCAGCGTGGCCCCTACGGTGATGTGCCCGTGCAAGCCGTCGTCATCAAACAAGTCACCATTGAGAAATAACATGACCAAAACCGTTGAACTCACCACCTCCGCAGGCGTGATCCGCATCGAACTGGACGACGCCAAGGCCCCCGTGACCGTGGCCAACTTTCTGGACTACGTCAACAGCGGCCACTACAACGGCACCATCTTCCACCGCGTCATCAAGGGCTTCATGGTTCAAGGCGGCGGCTTTGAGCCTGGCCTGAAGCAAAAGGCCACCAAAGAGCCCATCCAGAACGAAGCCAACAACGGCCTGAAGAACGATCGCTACACCATTGCCATGGCACGCACCAGCGCGCCTCACTCGGCCAGCGCCCAGTTCTTCATCAATGGCACCAACAACGACTTCCTGAACTTCAAATCGGAAACGTCCAATGGTTGGGGCTATGCCGTGTTCGGTAAGGTCGTGGCCGGCACCGAAGTGGTCGACGAAATCGAAAAGGCCAAAACCGGCCGCCAAGGCTTCCATGACGACGTGCCAAAGGAAGACATCGTCATCATCAAGGCTGTCGAAGTCTGATGCACCAAGGGAAGCTACCCTTCCCGTCCTCTGCAGGACACCTCAATGCACCGCCCTCGTGGCGGTGCATTGATTTCATCTCCGACATCCACCTCGATCCCAGCCTGCCTGCCACGACGGCCTGTCTGGCGCGGTATCTGCGCACCACGCCGGCTGATGCAGTGTTCGTCCTGGGTGATCTGTTTGAGGCCTGGATTGGTGATGACGCCCGCTTTGCGGCCTACGAAAGCCAGTGTGTGCAGATACTGGCCGACGCGGGTCAGCGCTTGCATCTCGGCATCATGGTCGGCAACCGCGATTTTCTCGTCGGCGCCGACCTGATTGCTGCTTGTCATGCACAGGCCCTGCCAGACCCAACCGTGCTACGAGCCTGGGATCAGACCTGCTTGTTGATGCACGGCGACGAACTTTGCCTAACCGACGTACCCTACCTGCAATTTAGATCGCAGGTTCGCCAGTCGGCATGGCAAGAACGCTTTCTGTCACAGCCTTTGGCACAGCGACAGCTTGCGGCCAGCCAAATGCGGCAGGCCAGCCAGATGCATCAGAAGGCCCAAGCACAGCAAGACTGGGCCGACGTGGACGAGCCCACTGCGGCGGACTGGATGACGGCAAGCAAAGCCCAGCACTTGATACACGGCCATACACATCGCCCCAAGACTGAACCCTTTGGGCCAGGCTGGCGCCATGTATTGAGCGATTGGGATTTAGACCACACTCAGCCGCACCGCGCCCAAGCTCTGCGATGGACCGAGTCAGGCTTCAGCCGAATCGATCTCGTCGCCTGAAGAAAAAAAGGCCGGACATGCATCCGGCCTTTTGGTTCATTTCCTAGGTCATTCCGCTGTAGCGGCCTCTGGCTTGGTCTTATCGATCTTGCGATGGGGCTGAATGTCGAGCTTGACCTCGGGCTCACCCGCCCCATTGTCAACCACATCCACAGTCAGACGACCGCCGTCCACCAAACTGCCAAACAGCAACTCGTCGGCCAAAGCCCGGCGAATGGTGTCCTGGATCAGACGCTGCATGGGGCGAGCACCCATCAGCGGATCGAAGCCCTTGCGAGCCAGATGGCGACGCAATGCATCGGTGAACGTGACCTCCACCTTCTTCTCAGCCAACTGGCTTTCCAGTTGCAGCAAGAACTTGTCGACCACACGCAGGATGATTTCCTCATCCAACGGCTTGAAGCCCACGATCGCATCAAGGCGGTTACGGAACTCAGGCGTGAAGGCGCGCTTGATGTCGGCCATTTCGTCGCCCATTTCACGCTGCGTAGTGAAGCCGATGGTCGACTTCTGCAAGGTCTCGGCGCCCGCATTGGTGGTCATGATGATCAACACATTGCGGAAGTCGGCCTTGCGTCCGTTGTTATCGGTCAGCGTGCCATGGTCCATCACCTGCAGCAGGATGTTGAACACATCCGGATGCGCCTTCTCGATTTCATCCAGCAGCAGCACGGCATGCGGCTTCTTGGAAATCGCCTCGGTCAACAAACCACCTTGGTCAAACCCGACATACCCGGGAGGGGCACCAATCAAACGGCTGACCGCATGACGCTCCATGTACTCGGACATGTCAAAGCGGATCAGTTCTATGCCCAGGATGTAGGCCAATTGCTTGGCCACTTCCGTCTTACCCACACCGGTGGGACCGCTGAACAGGAACGAACCGATGGGCTTGTCGGGCTTACCCAAACCCGAGCGAGCCATTTTGATGGCCGCCGCCAAGGCGTCGATGGCTGCATCCTGACCAAACACCACGCTCTTGAGGTCGCGGTCCAAAGTTTTCAGCTTGGAACGATCATCGCTGCTCACGCTGGTCGAGGGAATGCGGGCAATCTTCGCCACAATCTCTTCCACCTCGGCACGCGTGATGGTCTTCTTCTGCTTGCTCTTGGGCAGGATGCGTTGTGCTGCGCCGGCCTCATCGATCACATCAATGGCCTTGTCGGGCAAATGACGGTCGTTGATGAACTTGGCCGACAACTCCGCGGCGGCTTGCAATGCACCGACCGCGTACTTCACGCTGTGGTGCTCTTCGAAGCGAGACTTCAACCCCTTGAGAATTTCAATGGTCTGCTCAACGGTTGGCTCCACCACCTCCACTTTCTGGAAGCGGCGAGACAGCGCGGCATCTTTTTCAAAGATGCCACGGAACTCGGTAAAAGTCGTGGCGCCAATGCATTTCAGTTGGCCAGAACTGAGGGCAGGCTTGAGCAGGTTGCTCGCATCCAACGTGCCACCCGACGCAGCACCCGCACCGATCAGCGTGTGAATTTCGTCGATGAACAGCACGGCACCGGGCTGCTCCTTGAGTTGCTTGATCACGGCTTTGAGGCGCTGCTCAAAGTCGCCACGATACTTGGTCCCCGCAAGCAAGGCCCCCATGTCCAGGGCGTAAACCTCAGCGTCAGACAACACATCAGGCACATCCTTTTGAGTAATGCGCCATGCCAAGCCTTCGGCAATCGCGGTCTTGCCCACGCCTGCCTCGCCCACCAGCAAGGGGTTGTTCTTGCGGCGACGGCACAGCACTTGAATCACGCGCTCGACTTCGGTGTCTCGGCCAATCAGGGGATCGATCTTGCCTTCACGAGCCAGCTGGTTCAGATTCTGCGTGTACTGCTCAAGTGGCGAGGCCTTGCCTTCGGCTTCTTCCTTCTCGGGCTCCGCTCCACCGCTGGACTCGGACGAAGACTTCGCCGACTCGGGTGGATCAGCCTTGCGAATGCCGTGCGCGATGAAATTAACCACGTCCAGGCGAGTCACGCCCTGCTGGTGCAGGTAGTACACCGCGTGGGAATCTTTTTCGCCAAAGATGGCTACCAGTACATTCGCCCCGGTGACCTCTTTCTTGCCGCTGCCCGAGCTTTGCACGTGCATGATCGCGCGTTGAATGACACGCTGGAACCCCAAGGTGGGCTGGGTGTCGACCTCATCGGTGCCACCCACAGTCGGCGTGTTGTCGCGAATGAACTGATCAAGGTTCTTGCGCAACTCATCGAGATTCGCGGCGCAGGCTTTCAACACCTCGGAAGCAGAGGGGTTGTCGATCAAGGCCAACAGCAAGTGTTCGACGGTAATGAACTCGTGACGTTGCTGACGGGCCTCGACGAAGGCCATGTGCAGACTCACTTCCAACTCTTGCGCAATCAGGCGGTCTCCAGAATGCACTGCAGGGGATGCCCGGCGCGCCGGGCGGCGGCAAGAACGAGTTCGACCTTAGTGGCCGCGACATCTTTGGTGAAGACGCCGCACACACCACGACCTTCGTGGTGGATTTTCAGCATGATCTGCGTTGCCGTCTCGATATCGTGACGGAAATATTCCTGCAACACCAGAACAACAAACTCCATTGGCGTGAAATCGTCGTTAAGCATCACGACCTGATAGAGCTTGGGCGGCTCAACCGCCAGTTTTTCATGCTCGGCCACAACGGCCCCCTGCCCATCTTCGGATGGGCCGGATGGCTTAGATGCAACCGGTTGGAATAGCCTTTTCGTCATGAATCGATTCTAAGAGAGGGGCTTCCCTCATGTCATGACATCTTGGGGTCACCGTGCACTTATCAAGGCCATGAAATTCACACCAACAACAGGACTATTTGATCCACCACTGTGCCGCGTGTGCTTTCCAACCACAAATTATCCAAACGGACACCCCTAGTTTCGCAATATGAAACATTTATGAACCAAAAGGGTGTGTTACCCCGCGCAAGTTCGCTTGACAGCCCCAAAAGCGGCTCAGAAAATGTGAACAAATTCACATACAGGAGGGACAGTATGGCCACAGGCACTGTCAAATGGTTCAACGATGCCAAAGGTTTTGGGTTCATTGAGCCCGACCAAGGCGGCGGTGACGTTTTCGCCCATTTCTCCGCCATTCAAATGGATGGCTTTCGTACGCTCAAGCAAGGCTCCAAAGTCACCTACGAACTGGTAGCTGGCCCCAAAGGCATGCTGGCGCAAAACATTCAGCCCGTTGACGGTGGTGCCGCAACTGAAGCTGCAAGCGACCCTCTGGCCGACATGCACTTCCGTGATCACGTTGCTTCAGGCCAAAGCCTGCAGCACTGATGTCAGTTGTTCTCGGGCCTCACTGGCCCGAGCCCCAAACAAAAAGCCCGCTCTAGAGCGGGCTTTTTGTTTGGCAAGTGGTCTGGCAAGGCTGGGGGCTCGCCCCACAGCCTCTACTCATCACATATTGTCGATCATGACCTGACCGAAACCGGAACACGACACTTGTGTCGCACCTTCCAGCAAACGTGCGAAGTCGTAAGTGACCTTCTTGCTCAGGATGGACTTCTCCATCGAGCTGATGATGAGGTCAGCCGCCTCAACCCAACCCATGTGACGCAGCATCATTTCGGCCGACAAAATCTCGGAACCAGGGTTCACATAGTCTTTGCCAGCGTACTTCGGTGCGGTGCCGTGGGTGGCCTCAAACATGGCCACCGAGTCAGACAGGTTGGCGCCTGGGGCGATACCAATGCCACCGACTTGCGCAGCCAAGGCGTCAGAAACGTAATCGCCGTTCAGATTCAACGTGGCAATCACGCTGTACTCTGCAGGGCGCAACAGAATCTGTTGCAAGAATGCGTCGGCAATTGCATCCTTGACGACAATGTCTTTACCCGTTTTGGGATTCTTGAATTTGCACCATGGGCCGCCGTCGATCAACTCGGCGCCAAATTCGCTTTGAGCCAGGGCGTAACCCCAATCACGGAAGCCACCTTCGGTGTACTTCATGATGTTGCCCTTGTGAACCAAGGTCACACTGGGCTTGTCGTTGTCAATGGCGTACTGCAACGCCTTGCGAACCAGACGCTCAGTGCCTTCGCGAGAAACTGGCTTGATACCGATACCCGAGGTTTCTGGGAAGCGAATCTTCTTGACGCCAAATTCGGTCTGCAAGAAGGCAATCAGCTTTTTGGCCTTGTCGCTTTGAGCCTCGAACTCAATACCGGCGTAAATATCTTCCGAGTTCTCACGGAAGATCACCATATCGGTTTTTTCTGGTTCTTTCACAGGCGATGGCACGCCCTTGAAATAACGAACCGGGCGCAAACACACATACAAATCAAGTTCCTGGCGCAGGGCCACGTTCAAGGAACGAATGCCACCGCCAACAGGGGTGGTCAAAGGACCTTTGATCGACACCACATAGTCCTTCAGGACTTGCAGCGACTCTTCCGGCAACCAGACGTCTGGACCATAAACCCGAGTCGACTTTTCGCCAGCGTAGATCTCCATCCAGTGGATCTTGCGCTGACCACTGTAGGCCTTGGCCACAGCGGCATCGACCACCTTGATCATCACGGGCGTGATGTCAAAACCAGTGCCATCCCCTTCGATATAGGGAATGATGGGGTTGTTAGGGACATTAAGCGAGAAGTCCGGGTTGACCGTGATCTTCTGCCCACCTTCGGGCACTTTGATGTGCTGATACATGACGTTGGTCTCCGCGTTTGGCGTTTCCGTAAAACTGCGTTGCCATGGATATCGGCAACGCGTCAACTATTCTACGCCAGGGGGTACCAATATCATCCGAATAAACCTGATACCGACAGGCTAGTAACGCCAATATTCCCAATAGATCCAGGGACCAGGTGACTCACTTTAACCACACCAGGCCCGCCACTGGGCAATCAGGTGCTGAACCAAGCCCCATCCGGCCATGGCAGCCAGCATCACCCCTGCCAGGCGAATGGACCAACCTGGGTTTTGCCACCCTGCCCCAATGCGACTCAGACGTTGAACCAGACGTGGGGCGGCCCACACAGCCACCCCACTGGGCAAAGCGAAAGTAGCCATGACCAACGCACCAGACCATGCGTTAGGCGCCAGCGCCGCCACCGTGACGGCACCGTACAGCAAACCGCAAGGCAGCAAAGCCCACCCCATGCCCGCCAAAAACGGCGCGGACTGACTGACCCAAGGTGAGATGGCCCCGTTGACCTGTCCCTGCGCCCAGCGGCCACGCAGGCGGTGGTACAGATCTAGCCCCCAATGATCCAGCTGCCGAGGCATGCGCCCGGATATCAACAACCAGATACCCAGACACACTGCCAGGACTTGGGCAATGAGCCAAAAAGGCTTAAGAAAGGCAACTTCCCGGCTCCACTGCGATACAGCGCCAGCACTGGCAGCCGCCACCGCCCCCAACACGGCGTAGCCAACACAACGCCCCAGCAACGCCTGCCAGGGCAAAGCACGCCTGAAAGCCGCAGCACAGGGCACCCCGCACATGGTCGCGCAGTGAGGCGCGCCACCGAGCCCCATCAAAAAGGCAGTCAGAATCAGGCCGGACAGCATGCCAAGCCTCGCATCAACGCATGAGTGGTGTATGCGTGCGGGTGTTCGTCAGATGATGCGAGAGAAGCGCTCCACAGTTCGATCCGCCTGCAAATAGCGATCGAAGACCATGGCAATGGCACGTACAAAGTACCACCCCAATTCGGTAACGCGAACACCATCGGACTCCAGTTGCACCAGCCCCGACTCCACGAGCGGTTCCAGCTGACGCAGCTCAGCCGCGAAGTATTGCTTGAAATCGATCAAGTACGCCAACTCGATGGATTCAAAATCAACCCGCCCCTGGCACATGATGGCCATGATGACCGCACGACGCACCAAGTCGTCTCGACTCAATGTCAAGCCTCGCACCACCGGCAATTCGCCGCGCTTGAGCGAGTCATAGTATTCGTCCAGCGTCTTCGCGTTCTGGCTGTAATGCGGACCGATGCGACCAATCGCCGACACGCCCAAAGCAATCAGATCACTGTCAGGGTGAGTGCTGTAGCCCTGGAAGTTGCGGTGCAAGCGCCCCTGCCGCTTGGCCACACTCAGGCTGTCTTCGTGCAGCGCAAAGTGATCCATGCCAATGTAATCGTATCCAGCGCCACAGAAGGCATCGATGGCCGACGACAACATGCCAATCTTGTCGCCTGCCTTGGGCAGGGCTGCCGCGTCAATGCGGCGCTGAGGCTTGAAGCGCTGAGGCAAATGCGCGTAGGCGTACAACGCAATGCGGTCAGGCTTGATCGAGATGACCTGCTCAAGCGTGCGGCGGAAGCTCTCGGGCGTCTGATTGGGCAACCCATAGATCAAATCCATGTTGATCGAGGTGAAGCCTTCGGCACGCGCCGCATCCATCAATTGCGCCACTTGCTCGAATGGCTGAACGCGATGCACGGCCTGTTGCACAGCGGGATCAAAGTCCTGCACGCCAAAGCTCAAACGATTGAACCCGATGGCGGCCAGCCGCTTGAGGCGGGACGCATCGATGGTACGTGGATCGATTTCAATGGCGTATTCGCCCCCCGGCACGAAGCGGAAGGCCGACTGCAGCATGCCAATCAGCTGCTCCAGTTCATCATCTGAAAGAAACGTTGGGCTACCGCCCCCCAAATGCAACTGAGATACGGGCTGACCGCGCCCCACCCGCTTGACCACCAAATCGATTTCTGTGCCCAGCGCCGTCAAATAGGCCTCGGCGCGCTCATGGTGCTTGGTGATGATCTTGTTGCAAGCGCAGTAGTAACAAAGCGACTCGCAAAAAGGAATGTGCACATAAACCGACAGTGGCGTCGCCACCCCCCCCGCCAATCCTTCCGCTCGCTGGGTCAGGGCTTGGGCATATTGGTCCGGCCCAAATGCCTCCACGAACCGATCAGCGGTCGGGTATGAGGTGTACCGAGGACCAGCCACGTCCAGCCGGGAAAGCACATCCGGAGAAACGTGTGGCACTGAAGTACGGGTACTGGAAAGGGCGACTGATTCACTCATGCGCCGGACTGTGCCAAACTCGCGCATTGCAGGGTTGATTTAGCTCAAGGTGACCGCCAGAGATCTGGCAACAATCGTGCAACCTTTGAGGTTCCTCATGTTGAATAGCTCCATCCCCATCGTTTCGCCTACTACCAACGAGAATCACGAACACTGCCCACACCACAAAGGCGAACCATGTGGGACCGCTGCAGGTCAAGTGAAGTACGAGTCGTTCAAAGTTGCATGCTCTAGCTGCAATTTGCGTGAACTGTGTCTGCCGGTCGGCCTTTCACAACCCCAGTTGTCTCACCTGGATTCCCTCGTTGCAACACGCAAGACCGTCAAGCGGGGCGATGCGCTGTTCCACACGGGCGACCCCTTCCGCTCGGTGTATGCCGTGCGAACCGGTTTCTTCAAGACCCGCATCTCCGCTGAAGACGGCCGTGATCAAGTGACGGGCTTCCAGATGGCTGGCGAGTTGATTGGCTTGGACGGCATCAGCACCGACCGCCACGCCTGTGACGCAATTGCCTTGGAAGATTCCCAAGTGTGCGTCATTCCCTACGGTCAGTTGGAAGAGCTGTCTCGCGAATTTTCTGATCTGCAACACCAGTTCCACAAGATCATGAGCCGCGAAATCGTTCGCGACCACGGTGTCATGCTGCTGTTGGGCAGCATGCGCGCAGAAGAGCGCCTCGCCGCGTTCTTGCTGAACCTGACCCAACGCCTCCACGCACGTGGTTTTTCATCGTCGGCACTGGTGCTGCGGATGACCCGAGAAGAAATTGGCAGCTACCTGGGCCTGAAATTGGAAACCGTCAGCCGCACGTTTTCGAAGTTCCAGGAAGAAGGTCTGCTGGAGGTCAAGCAGCGCGACATTCGGATCACAGATGAAGCAGGCTTGAAAGCCTTGGTCAACAGCGTTCGCTATTGACCCGCCATCGTTGACCCGCCATCAGGCTGATGGCCTCCAATAAAAAAACCCGCTGACGCGGGCTTTTTTTGGGGCAGACGCTGGGGATGTCACGCCATGGACCTTGCGTGATGCCGATGATGACGTCGATGAGAGCGGCGCCCCTCACGCGTCAACGATGGTTGCGCCACCACATGATCAGCCCCGGACTGCCCGTTGGCGTTCAACAGCCAGTGGGAAATCAGGCCAGACACAGCCGTGAGTGCCCAAAACACAAAAAATGCGAGGGTGTAAACAGCCTGTGGCGCCACATGTTCGCCCAGAAGAGTGATGTCACCCGGATCCACCCAGGCAAAAACGACCATTTCGATCACACCTGCCACCACAAAAGCGGGCCAGAGTATCTGTGCGGCACGCACTGCACGAAGGGACATGGACTCTCCTTTCAGTTCAGAACAGGAAACGCACTCATATTCCTACCGTTGCGCATTGAACGCCTGAGGAAATACCCCTACGGCCGCACAGGATTGACGGTCACCGATCGGCTGGCTGATATGCCTTCTCGGCGGCTTGGTTACGCCCTTGAATTGCAGGAGCCATGTCGGGCTGGCTTTTGGTCTTCGACACATCGATCACCGGATCAACGTGTTTGACCGCGATGCCCACGGTAAACAATGAGGCAACGACCACTGCCAAAGGCCCACCAATCACCATCCAGACGATAGGCAAGCGATACCAGGGCGGCTGCTTGCTCGGATCCACCTCATTGACCGAGGTGGTTTGCTTGTCACTCATAAAGAATTCCCATTCAGTAATGTCAACGCGGAACCATGAACGTTGTGCGCTCACGCAAATCGATCTGTGGCTGATCACCGCGACGAACCTGCTCGATGACCAAGGTCATGCCGTGGGCCCCACTGCCCATTCTGAGCGCCACTTCAGGCGGCACACGAACGGAGATGGGTACCCAGCGCGCCTCGGCGGGTCCGAGCTTGATTTCATCGCCCCCTGAAACGGCCGACTGGCTGAGTTGCTCCACTCCAATCCGATAGCGCTGAGGCTCTTCGGTGGCGTTCATCAACTGCACACGATAGACGTTCTCCACAAAGCCCTCCTCGACCACGCGAGCCAAGGCTCCGCGATCTCGCACGACGTCAACGCGGAACGGCGCACGGGTGAACAGGCTGTACAGGAACGCACTGACCACAACCACAAGGATACCTGTGTAAAGCAAAACGCGTGGGCGTGCGACGCGATGCCACATTTTCTTGCGGCCCCATCCATTGTCGAGCGCATTGAGCGTGGCGTAGCGGATCAGACCGCGCGGCGACCCAACTTTGTCCATCACCGTATCGCACACATCAATGCATGCGGCGCAACCAATGCATTCGTACTGAAGCCCGTTGCGGATATCGATGCCGGTGGGACAAACCTGAACGCACAAAGTGCAATCGACACAATCTCCCTTGACCTGACCAGCAGCATCAGCCTTCTTGGACTTGGCGCCACGCGGTTCGCCACGCTTGGTGTCGTAACTGACGATGAGGGTATCGCGGTCGAACATGGCACTCTGGAAACGAGCGTACGGGCACATGTACTTGCACACCTGCTCGCGCATGTAACCGGCGTTGCCATAGGTCGCAAAACCGTAGAACAGCGTCCAGAACGCTTCCCAAGGGCCCAAACCAAACGAGATGACTTCATGCGCCAGCACACGAATTGGCGTGAAGTAGCCCACAAAGGTGAAGCCAGTCCAAAGCGCGACGGCAATCCAGGACACCTGGGTGCCGGCCTTTCGCCAGAGCTTGTCAAACGACCAAGGCGACTTATCAAGCTTCATGCGCTTCATGCGATCGCCTTCGAACTTGCGCTCGATCCACATGAAGATCTCGGTATAAACCGACTGCGGGCAGGCATAACCGCACCACAGTCGCCCTGCGACCGCAGTGAACAAAAACAGCCCGTAAGCCGAGATGATCAACAAGCCGGTCAGGTAGATGAAGTCCTGCGGATACAGGACCAGCTTGAAGATATAGAAGCGGCGCAC
>CAYVOP010000058.1:0-19746 GCA_964453105.1 uncultured Aquabacterium sp.
ACTTCCTTCGTTCGAGGACATGATGACTTCGTCCGAACGATTCTAGGAAGGCGCCCTAGGCGGGGATGCCGCGAAAACTGTGCAAAAACAGACGCATTAGCGCCCTTTTGTAGCATGTTTCAAGATGTTTTTTGCAGATTTCTGCTGTGCTGCAGGATGCCCTGACGTTGCGTGATTTTTCAGCAGCAGCGCATCAGCCTTGCGTCATGGGACGGTCGGGGTTGGCGCACCATTCGCTCCACGATCCGGCGTACAGGCGCGAGCCTGGCAGGCCTGCGTGGTCCATGGCCAGCAGGTTGTGGCAGGCGGTCACGCCCGAGCCACATTGGTGAACGATGGAGTCTGCCGCAATCGCGCCCAGCAGGGTCGTGAATTCTTCACGCAAGGTGGATGCAGGCTTGAAACAGCCCGATTCGGTCAGGTTCAGCTTGAAGAATCGGTTGAGGGCGCCCGGAATGTGTCCGCCAACGGGGTCCAGGGTTTCGTTTTGGCCGAGGAACCGGTCAGGGGCGCGGGCGTCGATCAGTTGCAGTGGGCCGCCGGTCTGCAAAGAGGTCAACACCTCTGCGCTGGTGACGGGCGCCTGGGCGTAGGGGGCTCTGGTCAGGCGGGGCACGGTGTGCTGTGTGCGCGATTCGACAAGGGGGCTTGCTGAGGTTGTTGTTGCCGCTTCGATTGGGCCCTGAGCCTGCTGCCAAGCGGACCATCCGCCGTCCAGCACCACCACATTCGCATGGCCCCACCAATGCTTCAACATCCACCACAGGCGGGCAGCAAACATGCCGCCGGCGTCGTCGTAGGCCACCACCAGGGTCTCTGGTTGAACACCCCAGCGTTGCAGTGTGCGTGCAAAGGCGTCCGCCTCGGGCAAGGGGTGGCGCCCATTCGTGCCGGTTTGGGTGCCAGACAGGTCCAGATCCAGATGCGCATAGACCGCACCAGGAATGTGTCCTTGCTGCCATGCTTGTTGACCCGCTGCGGTATCTGCCAGGTTGAATCGACAGTCCACCACCCGCGTTCGGCTTTGCAACGCGGGGGCGGCGAGTCGGGCAGAGAGTTCTGGCGCGGCAATCAATGGGCTGGACATGGTGCACTCAGTAGCAGGGGGCTGGGCTTAGAACAAGGCCATGCTCAGTTTGCGGCGGTATTGGTCAATCACCGGGTCGTTCGAAATGACCTCGTGCTTGCCGGCAATCTCCAGTTTGGGCTTGCCATCGGCGGCGCCTGCCGCTGCGGGAGAGGGCTTGACCGGCGGCTTACTCATCACCTCCAGCACGGCCACATAGGTTTTGCGCGCGGCCTCGTCGTTCCACTTCTTGTCGCGCATGATGATTTCCAGTAGCTCGTCCATGGCCAGGGTGAACTCGCCGGCGGCGATCAGAATCTGTGCCAACGCCAGGCGGGCGTCGAAATCGCGCTTGTTGGTGGCAATGGCGGCTTGCAGCTCTTCCACGGGCCGCGCGCCTAGCGCAGCCAGCACCGAGTCGATGTAGCGGCCAAATGCGGCCACGCGCGGCTCGGGAATGGGGCCAGACGCGCGCGCGGCCACCGGCTCGAAAATTTCCTTGGCACCCACGACCTGGCCGTGTTGCAGCAACAGCTTGATCAGATCGAAGCGGGCCTCGTCGTTGGCGGGGTCGCGCTCCAGGGCTTCCAGTAGTTTCGACACGGCCGTTTCCGTGTCGCCTGCCGCGGCGGCCTCTTCGGCTTCCAGCGTTTCCTCTTCCGAGGCGATTTCACCTTCGGAGGGCACGTGCTTGGCCAGGAATTCGCGAATCTTGGCCTCGGGCAGGGCGCCCACGAACCCGTCAACGGGCTGGCCGCCCACGAACATCACGCAAAACGGAATGGAGCGCACGCCGAACATTTGCGACAGCTGGCCCGCAATTTCCTGCTGCGTGTCAGCATTGACCTTGGCCAGCTTGAAGCGGCCGGCGTATTCCACCTCGAGTTTTTCCAGAACCGGGCCCAAAGACTTGCAGGGGCCGCACCATTCGGCCCAGATGTCCAGCAAAATGGGTTGCTGAATCGAGTCCTTGATCAGATCGCTTTCGAAGTTTTCCAGGGTGATGTCGATCATGGGATCCCAGGCTAGCGCCTAAAATTGCAAGTTTGATGAAACAAGGAGCGAGCCGTGACTGACACGACTCCTGCCAATGGCGTAAAAGTGGGTGTGGTGATGGGTTCCAGCAGCGACTGGGACGTCATGCGCCACGCTGCTGAGATTCTGACCGAGTTTGGGGTGCCTTTCGAAGCCAAGGTGGTTTCTGCGCACCGCATGCCCGACGATATGTTCCGCTATGCGGAAGCCGCGCAAGGCCGTGGCCTGGTGGCCATCATCGCCGGCGCCGGTGGTGCGGCGCACTTGCCTGGCATGGTGGCAGCCAAGACCACGGTGCCCGTGTTGGGCGTGCCTGTGCCATCGCGCCACCTGCAAGGCGTGGATTCGCTGCACTCCATCGTGCAAATGCCCAAGGGCATTCCGGTGGCCACGTTTGCCATCGGCACGGCTGGTGCGGGCAACGCTGCGCTGTTTGCGGTGGCCATGCTGGCGTCAGGCAACCCCGAGTTGCTGGCCAAGCTGGAAGCCTTCCGTGCACGCCAGACCGAAGTGGCGCGTGCCATGACCCAAGACCTCACCATGGACCCGAAGGCATGAGCCAGTCTGACGTGATCCTGCCAGGCGCCACCTTGGGCGTGATGGGCGGCGGCCAACTGGGTCGCATGTTTGTGCACGCCGCGCAAGCCATGGGCTACAACACTGCGGTGTTGGATGCCGACCCCACCAGCCCAGCTGGCCTGGTGTCGCACCACCACATTCGCACGGGGTATCTGGACGAAGCCGGTTTGAAAGAACTGGCCGCGCAATGTGCTGCCGTGACCACCGAGTTTGAAAACGTGCCCGCGCTGGCGCTGGACCAACTGGCGCAGACACGTCCTGTGGCGCCCGCCGGTTCGGCCGTGGCCATTTGCCAGGATCGCGCCAAAGAGAAAGCCCACTTTGTGGCTTGTGGGGTGCCCTGTGCGCCGCACGCCCTCATTGAAACGCCAGAGCAATTGGCGGCGGTGTCGGAAGACCTGCTGCCCGGCATTTTGAAGACCGCCCGCCTCGGTTACGACGGCAAAGGCCAGATCCGCGTCAAGACCCGTGCTGAGTTGAATGCCGCTTGGGAGGAGTTGCAGCGCGTGGGCTGTGTGCTGGAAAAGATGCTGCCGCTGGCGTATGAAGTCAGCGTCATCGTGGCCCGTGGCCGCAATGGCCAGGTCGTGCATTTCCCGCTGCAGCAAAACCTGCACCGTGATGGCATTCTGGCTGTGACCACGGTGCCGGCGCCCAGCGTCAGCGCCGAGGTGTCGCAACGCGCGTACGAAGCCGCGCACCAGATTGCCTCGTCCATGGGTTATGTGGGCGTGTTGTGCGTGGAGTTTTTTGTGCTGCAAGACGGCAGCATCGTCGCCAATGAAATGGCGCCGCGCCCGCACAACTCCGGGCACCACACCATTGATGCCTGCGACGTGTCGCAGTTCGAGTTGCAAGTGCGCGCCATGACCGGCTTGCCTTTGGTTGAGCCCCAGTTGCACAGCCCTTGCCACATGCTCAACTTGCTGGGCGACCTGTGGTTCCCGGCGGGCGTCACCTCGCAGCAAGAGCCTAACTGGGCGGCCGTGCTGGCCTTGCCGGGCACCCACTTGCACCTGTATGGCAAGACCGAAGCCCGCAAGGCGCGCAAGATGGGCCACCTGACGGTGACCGCCTCCACCGCCGAACAAGCCCGTGCTGTGGCCCTGCAAGCCGCCGCCATTTTGGGCATTGAGCCTTTCTGATTCCCAACCCATGCGTGTTCTGAACCCTCAAACCCAAGCCGATGCCATTGACCTGGCTGCTCAGCGCCTGGCCGATGGTGGCTTGGTGGCACTGCCGACGGAAACCGTGTACGGGCTGGGGGCTCGGGCCGACGACGACGATGCCGTGGCGCGCATCTTCGCGGCCAAGGGGCGACCCAGCAACCACCCCTTGATCGTGCATGTGCCCAATGTCCATGCGGCCATGTGTTTTGCCTCGGCCATCCCTCCGGCGGCTCAACGCCTGATGGAGGCCTTCTGGCCAGGGCCCTTGACCGTCATCGTGCCGCGTCATCCTGATTGCGCTGTGGCCGCTGCAGGGGGGCAGCACTCGATTGGCCTGCGCTGCCCGGATCACCCCACGGCTTTGCGCCTGTTGGAGGCCGCGGGCAAATTGGGTGTGACCGGTGTGGCCGCGCCCAGTGCCAATCGCTTTGGCCGTGTCAGCCCGACGCGGGCCGAGCATGTGGTCAGCGAATTTGAAGGGCAAGGCGACGGCTTGGATGAGGTGTGGGTGCTAGACGGCGGGGCTTGCGATGTGGGCATCGAGTCCACCATCGTGGACTGCTCGCGTGGCTACCCCGTGCTGCTGCGCCCCGGCCAGATCACGCTGACCCAGATTCAGGCCGTGACCGGCGAGAAGGTGGGGGTGTCGACCCCAGAAAAGCCCGATGCATCGGCCCCGCGTGCCTCGGGCACCCTGATGGCGCATTACGCGCCGCGCGCCAAAGTGCGGCTCATGACGCTGGATCTGTTGATGGTGGCCTTGGATGCCTTTGAGCTGGAGGTCAAGGAGCACCCGGCACTCTTGCACGAATCGCGTCCGCGTTTGGCGGTGTATTCGCGCAGCCTGTGGGCGCATCGCGGCAGCATTTCCGGTGTGGTGCACCGCGCCATGCCGCCCGAGCCTGCCGCCGCTGCCCATCATTTGTTTGCCGACCTGAGGGAACTGGATGACCTGGGCGTGGAACTCATCTGGGTTGAAGCCCCCCCTGAGGAGCAAGCCTGGGCCGGGGTGCGTGATCGCCTGACCCGTGCTGCGGCGGCCTGAGTGCCGAAACTGGCCCGCGAAGCGGGTATTCTTGCGGCCTGACCGTCGTCACCGTTGCGTTTTTGGAGCCTCCATGTCCCGCTTTTCCTTTCCAGCCCTGTCCCGCTCTGCACGTCGTGCGGGGGGTGTGCTGGCTACTTGTCTGGCTGCGGCCTCGATGGTCAGCTGCGGTGGCGGCACGCAGGCCAAGCGCTTCGAGCCCGAATCGTTCGTGGTGTTTGGCGATGATTTCGCGCTGGTCAAGACCGACAGTGCGCGCTACAACATCAACACCTTTCGCTCGGGCAGCACGTCGACCTACACCTGCAATTCGCAAATCAGCTGGGTGATCTTGTTGGCGTTCGATCTGGGCTTCAAGTTCGCGACCGAGTGCCCCGACTGGAACGCCGCCGGCGAGAAAACGGCCGTGATGCTGGCCAATGATCCCACCACGGTGGGGTTGACCGCCACAGAAATCGACACGGCCGTGGCCCATGCCGGAGCCAATGCCGTGCTGACCACCATTCAGAACAACCGTGGGCTGTTCAATGACAAGGCCCTGGTCACGGTGTCGGTGGGGCGCGCCGACATCGTCAAGGCTTACTTCACCTACCTCGATACGCCAGATTCGGCCACGCTGTCGAGCCTGGTTTCGCAACTCAAGACCTTGGGGGGCAACTTTGCCGCAGGCCTCAAGCCTGTGGTTAGCAGCGGGGCGCGCATGATGGTCGTGCTCACGCCGAACCTGGGTGAATCGCCGCTGGCCAAGTCTGATGCGGCAAACCTGACGCGCAACAAGGAAGCCTTGTCCACCCTCAGTAATGCCTTCAACGATGGGTTGACCTTTGCGCTCACCACCAACGGCTATACCGGCCAACAGGTGGCGCTGGTGGATGTGCCTCGGGTGCAGAAATCGGTGTTGGCCAGCTACACCACCTATGGGTACTCCGACATCGACACCTCGGCTTGCCCTTCGCCGCAAACCGTGGCGCCCTTGTGCGAGTACAGCTCGCTGACCGATGTCAATGTGGTGTCCACTCACCTGTGGTCTGACCCCACTCACCTGAATGTGGCGTTTGACGCCACCATTGCTTCGACGGCCTATTCGGCCTTCCGCAATCACCCCTTCTGATCACCTCTGCTGGGTGTGCGCGGAGGGGCGCGGCGGCCAAACCACAGCCGCATCCCCAGAATGCCGGAAGCCAGTGTCAACGTGATGGCGTTGGCGATGGTGACCGGCAACGATCCCACTGACAGGCCGTAGACCAGCCACAGCGCCACGCCCAGTGTGAAGGCGCTGTACATGCCCAGTGAAATGCCGCTGACGTCGCGGGTGCGAAAGGTCAGCCAGGCTTGGGGTACAAATGAGCCGGTTGTCAGGCAGGCGGCGGCCATGCCCAGCCATTCAATCTGTTGCGGTGTCATGGGGTGCGAATGTCGTGAACCGTCCAGCTTAACAGGGCGTCGAGCAAAGGCCGTGCGTGTTCGGCGCTGGGGCCGTTGACCACGCCCACCACCACATAACGTTGTCCGGATTCGCCATCGGCAATACCGGCCAGGGCGCTCACGCCGTCCAGCGAGCCGGTTTTCAGGTGCACTCGGCCAGCCGCGCCATTGAGTCGGCGGGCGGTGCCATCGGTGCCGGCCACCGGCAGAGACGACACAAATTCAGGCATCAGTGGGCTGGCCCACAAGGCCCGCAGCCAGCGCGCCACGCAACGCGCACTGGCGCGCTCTTGTCGCGATAGCCCCGATCCGTTGTCCAGCACCAGGCCCTCCCCCTCGCAGGCGGACTTGCCATTGGCGTCGCGGGTTTGGCTCTGCACCTGCTGGCTGACCGCCTGGCGAGCCCGCTCCAGCGTGGCTGGGGCGCTGGCGTCGGTGGTCCCCAGTGTCAGGAACAGTTGACGGGCCATCACGTTGTTGCTGAACTTGTTGATGTCGTAGATCACCGAGGTTAAGGGGGGAGAGCTCCAGCTCATCCAGGGCGCCAAGCCTGCGGGCCACGCGCCATCGCGCACGCTGCCATTGAGGTGTCCGCCCATCTGGCCCCAGGCCCCGGTGATCAGACGTTCGGCGTAGTCATTGGCGTTGTCGCCGGTCCAAAGCAGGGGCCAGTCTTTCTCTTCGCAGCCGCGTGGGTAGGGCCCTTTGATCTCGATGCGCCAGTTTTGTCGCTCAGGTGTGCGAGCGGTGCCATCGGGCTGCAACGACAGCGTCAGCGCTTCGCGCCAGTCACCGCAAGTGGGGCTGTCGACCAGCCGCGTGCGGTTGATCAACTCCATGCCGCCCAGTTGCGGCTCCAGGGTGATGCGAACCTGCCCGGGGCGAACGTCGTCCGGGCGAAAGCGCAAGATCAGGGCGCGATGGTTCAACAGCAGGGCGTCGGGACCGGCGTTGTACGGCTTCAGAGATCGGCCATCGAAGGCCGCCGGATCGTGCTGGGGCACTTGAAAGCGTTGTCGGTCCAGCACGATGTCACCATGGATGTCGTGCAGGCCGGCGGCCCGCCAGCGCGCCATGAACAGGTGCCAGCGTTCCAGTACCAGAGCCGGGTCACCCGAGCCCCGGAGGTAAAGCGGCCCACGCAAAATGCCGGCCGGCGTGATGCTGCCGCCCAGGCCCACCTCGGTTTTCCAGGTGAAAGCCGGCCCCAGTATTTGCAGGGCTGCGCCCGTGGTGAACACCTTCATGACAGACGCCACCGAGCGCGACAGATCGCCTTGAATGGCCAGCCGCTCGCCGTTGCCCGAAAGGGGCAGAACCAGCATGGACACCGCTTCGGGCGGCACGCCGGCCTGGCGCGCTTGTTGTGCCAGGGCCGGGGGCCAGGAAGATTCCACGGCCAAGGGGCTGTCGTTGGTCGAGCCAGCCGCTTGGGCGGGGCTCTGCAAGGTCAGCCCCATCAAGGGCAGCCCGAAGAAGGCCAGCCGCCAAGCGGTGGTGCGCAGGAATGAACGGTCAGGCCATAGCATGGCCTCATCATAGAGGCCCCGGGGCTTACACTTGCGGCCATGTCTGTCTCCTCGCCCGTTTTGATCGCTCTGGATACCGCCACCGACCGTGTGCATCTGGCCCTGGTGGCCGGGGCTCAAACCTGGGTGGCCGATTTGCCTGGCGGGGCGCAAGCCTCGGCGACCTTGCTGCCGGCCTTGCAAGATTTATTGGCGCAATCGCAGCGCGCGTGGACCGATGTCGACGCGATTGGCTTTGGCTCAGGGCCGGGGGCCTTCACCGGCTTGCGCACAGCCTGTTCTACCGCTCAGGGGCTGGCCTTGGGGCTGGATTGCCCGGTCATTGCCATCGACACCCTGATGGCGGTGGCCGAAGATGCCCGTGCCAGCGACCCCTCGGCCTGGTCTGAAGGTGATGTGGTCTGGGTGCTGCAAGACGCCCGGATGGACGAACTCTATGTGGCGGCGTACGCCTGGCAGTCACAGCGTTGGGTGGCCGTGCAGGCACCCCAGTTGTGGGCGCTGACGGAGCCCGCCCACCGCTGGGCGCAGCAGGCGCCAGCGCATCTGGCGGGCAGCGGCTTGCAGGCCTACCCGGATGCGTTTGCCTCGGTGGCGGAAGGGGCCCGCTGGACCCATGCGGCACCGCGTGGTGCGGCGCTGGCCGAATTGGCTCGCCAGGCCTGGTTGCGGCAGGAGGTGGTGGATGCCGCCTTGGCCTTGCCTCGCTACGTGCGCGACAAAGTGGCGCAGACCACGGCTGAACGGATGGCCGCGCGCGCATGACAGCCTTGCCTTTGACCGCTGCGCATTTTGTCGATCGGCCCATGACCGAGGCGGACATTCCCGCCGTGCGGGCCATGGAAACCCAGGCCTGCCTGCATCCGGTGCATGCCTGGAGCGAAGACAACTATCGCTCGTCCATGCGCGCCGGGTATTGGGTGCGCGTGCGCTGCGACGCGGCCTCGGGGCGTGTGGTGGCGGTGTGCGTGGCCATGGATGGGGTCGATGAAATGCACCTGCTCAACATCGCGGTGGACCGCGCCTGGCATGGCCAGGGCGTGGCCCAGTCCCTGTTGTCGGTGCTGTACGAACTGTGTCTTCAGCGCGGTGCGCGTGCCCTGTGGCTCGAAGTTCGCCCCAGCAACGAACCCGCCCGCAAGCTCTATGCACGGGAAGGGTTTGAATCCATCGGGGTGCGCAAGAACTACTACCCTGCGCCACAGGGGCGTGAAGACGCCTTGGTCATGCGGCGCTGGATCACAACCGAACCGGAGGCCTTGTGATGCGCTGGAGCGAACGCCAACGCGCCATGCTGCGCGAAATGGGCCTTCCGCCGTTCTGGCCGGTAGAGGCTGAGGTGGTCGAGGCTTCGCAGGAACATGCCACGCCCGACCGAGTGGATGTGGCCCCGGTGGTCGCACCCGTCGCCGCAGCGGAAGCTACGGCGGCCATGCCTGCGGCAGCGCTCACCTCAGATCGCGTGGCGCCGTCGCGCCCGACACCCGCGAAGTCTCAACCCCTGGCTGTTGCCGAGTTGCTAGACGCCACGCCACGTCCGGCGCGGCCTGCCGGAGTGGAGTCCATGGATTGGCCTGCCCTGCGTGACGCGGTGGCAGGCTGTCAGGCTTGCGGCTTGTGTGAAAGCCGCAAGCAGACGGTGTTCGGTGTGGGGAACATCGAGGCCGAGTGGATGATCGTGGGAGAAGCGCCAGGTGAAGAGGAAGATCGCCAAGGTGCGCCGTTCGTGGGCCGGGCCGGACAGTTGCTCGACCGCATGCTGGCGTCCATCGACCTGACCCGAAGTGACGATGTGGCGGCGCGCCAAGTATTCATCGCCAACGTGCTCAAGTGCCGCCCTCCGGCCAACCGCAATCCTTTGCCTCAGGAAGTGGCGCAGTGCGAGCCCTATTTGTTGCGGCAAATGGCCCTGGTTCGGCCCAAGGTCATCCTGGCCATGGGGCGCTTCGCTGTGCAGTCGCTGCTGAAAACGACCGATGCCATCGGGCGTTTGCGTGGCCGCGTGCACGAGGTGCAGGGCATTCCGGTGGTGGTTACCTACCACCCGGCCTACCTGCTGCGCAACCCGGCGGACAAGGCCCTGGTCTGGGAAGACCTGTGCCTGGCGCGCGAGGTCTGGGCCCAAGCGGGCCGTGAGGGCTCGTCCGACTGACGGTCTTCAATCGTCAATGTAGCGCTTGCGGCGGAACCACCAAACCAGCGTCGCGACCACCAGGACCATCATCCCCATCGCCACCCAGAAGCCTGCGTTGGCGTGGATCAGGGGCAGGTTGTCGAAGTTCATGCCGAAGACCCCGGTGATCAGGTTCAGCGGCAGGAAGATGGCGGTCAGCACGGTCAGGGTGCGCATGATGTCGTTGGTGCGACTGCCCAGTGCCGAGAAGTGCATTTGCACAGCGCTTTCCGCCGACGTTTCCAGGCGCCGCACATGGCCCAGCACACGCTCGATGTGCTCCTGGACGTCGCGCGATCGCACGCGCAGCACTTCACGTTCGCGGGCGGGGCCCGGCTCGGCGGGCATGGGCCAGTCATCCAGCGCGTCGATCCACTCTTGCACGGCGCTGCGTTGGTCTTCGCAAGTGTCTTCCAGCAAATGCAGCGCGTTGCGAGATTCCAGCAGGGCTTGCCAGTTATTGAAGCGGCGGTTACCTGCCAGCAACTCTTGCTGCAGGTAACCGAACTGCCGGGTCAGCAAGCGGCGCAGGTCCAGATAGCTGTCCACCATGTGGTTGATGATGCGCAGCATCAAGTCCGCTGGGCTGGGGGGCAGCCGCGAGGTGCTGCCGCGGCCATCGTGGCGGGCGGGCGCAGTCGAATCGGACTCCGAATCGGGGCCCGCATTGGGGTCCATGTCGAAATCGGCGTCATTGCGCGCGCGCATGGTTTGGGCCTCGCTGCGCAATGACTGATTCACCATCTGCGCCAATCGGCCTTCGAAAAAATCGCGAACCGAGCAGTCTGCCGGGTGCACCGTCAGCAAGATGCGATCGAACACCGCAAACCCGACCGGGCTGGTGTCGATGGCCGCAATAGCCTGGCGTGCGGTGGACACCGTGCCTTTGTCGTCGTCCAGAAACAGGCGCTCTGAACCGTGGCCGGCAGCCAGGCGGCGAAACACCAGCAGGTCATACCAGGAGGTGTAGTCGTACTGCGAAGGCAGTTGAGGGTTCAGCAAGTCGGTGGCGTGCAGGTCCACCAAGCCGCCGCCAGCAAGCCGGTGCAAGGCCTGCTGCACTTCAGGCAGGCCCACCTCAAAGCGCCGACGGGCCGTGGTCACCCACAAAAAACCGGTGGCCGGCATCTTCTCAGGCCAGCCATCGAGTTCGGTAAACCGATCATTGATCAGGAAAAAACGCACAGCCCCTCCACTCGGGATCGCGACGCCGGTCGCGTCTTTGCGGCGCGCCCCCTGATGATCAACCGCAAATCACTTGCGCAGTTGGGCCGCCGCATCCAGTGCGAAGTATGTCAGGATCCCGTCGGCCCCCGCCCGCTTGAAGGCCAGCAGGGCTTCCATCATGCAGGCGTCGTGGTCCAGCCAGCCATTGGCGGCAGCGGCCTTGATCATGGCGTACTCGCCACTGACCTGGTAGGCGAAGGTGGGCACCTTGAACTCGTCTTTCACGCGGCGAACGATGTCGAGGTAGGGCATGCCGGGCTTGACCATGACCATGTCAGCGCCTTCGAAGATGTCCATGGCCACTTCGCGCAGGGCTTCGTCGGTGTTGCCCGGGTCCATCTGGTAGACCTTCTTGTTGCTCTTGCCCAGGTTGCCGGCCGAGCCCACCGCGTCGCGGAAGGGGCCGTAAAACGCGCTGGCGTACTTGGCGCTGTAGGCCATGATGCGGGTGTGAATCAACCCTTGCGATTCCAGCGCCTGGCGGATGGCGCCAATGCGGCCGTCCATCATGTCGCTGGGGGCGACGATGTCGACGCCCGCTTCCGCTTGAATCAGCGCCTGGCGCGTCAGGGCCGCCACGGTTTCGTCATTCAGGATGTAGCCGGTTTCGTCAATCAGGCCGTCTTGTCCGTGCGTGGTGTAAGGGTCCAGCGCCACATCGGTCATCACGCCCAACTCGGGGTAGCGACGCTTGAGTTCACGAACCGTGCGCGGCACCAGACCATCGGGGTTCCAGGCTTCGACGCCGTCGGGGGTTTTCAACGCGCTGTCGATCACCGGAAACAAAGCCAGCACCGGCACGCCCAATTCCAGGCAACGTTCGGCTGCGGCATACAGGGCCGTCCGCCCCAGTCGTTCCACCCCCGGCATGGAGGCCACGGCCTGCGTGCCTTCATCTTGATCAAGGATGAACACCGGGTAGATCAGGTCGGCCGAAGTGAGCGCATGCTCACGAACCAGGCGGCGAGAGAACTCGTCTTTACGCAAACGGCGGGGGCGGTGCTGGGGGAAATGCTGCAGGTACGACATGATCCGGAGGCGGTCAGCCCAATGTGAAGGAATGCAAAGGAGCGGAAAATCAGCCAAAAAACAGGCAAATCCGGACAAAGGGACAACACAAGTTGTCGCCACGGTCCTATAATTCGCCTTGAATGATACGCCGCAAGGCCTCATTCCCTGCTTTTCCTCCCTGAGCAGGTGCCTTACCGTGATGACAGCGTTAAGGCTTCACAGCCCCAGCGTTTGCTGGGGCTTTTTTTTTGCCTGTTCAGGCGAAGGTGAGGGCACTTTTTTGCAGCGCAGCAACCACGTTGCATCTTATGCCTGCAGGCAAGGCGGGCGCCAGTGGTCATAATGACTTCATGCTCTGGATCAAAGCCTTTCACATCATTTTTGTCGCCAGCTGGTTCGCGGGCTTGTTCTATTTGCCTCGGCTGTTTGTGAACCTGGCCATGGTGCCTTCTGACAGCCACGCCGAGCGCGAGCGCTTGTTGTTGATGGCACGCAAGCTCTACCGTTTCACCACCATCTTGATGGTGCCGGCCCTGGTGCTGGGCCTGATTTTGTGGTTGTACTACGGCGTGGGCAAGGGGCCGGGGCAATGGTGGTTGCACCTCAAGCTGCTGCTGGTCATCTGCGTCATTGGCTACCAGCACGTGTGCCGCAAGCACCTGCGCGAATTCGAAGCCCTCAAGAACCGGCGCCCACACAAGTGGTTCCGTGTGTTCAACGAAATCACGGTGTTCCTGTTCATGGCCATCGTGATTCTGGTCGTCGTCAAGCCATTTTCGGGTTGACCTGCCCCGGGTGATCGCATGTCTGTGCATCGCAGCTCCGCCTGGCCCCTGACCTGGGTCGCGCTGACGCTGATCACCTACGCCACGCTGCATCCCTGGAACGGTTGGCACTGGCCCGAGCCTCAGGCCTTTTCGTGGGTGCTGCCCAAGCTGCCCCATGAAGTTCTCAACGACCTTATTGGCAATTTGCTGGGCTACCTGCCGCTGGGGCTGGTCATGTGCCTGGCCTTTTTGCGCAGCGGTGTGGGGGTGCTGCGCTCCGCCTTGATGAGCGTGGCGTTCGGTTCGGGCTGGTCCTATGGGCTGGAGCTGATTCAGTACACCCTGCCCGCCCGCGTGCCCTCCATTTCTGACTGGACACTCAACACTCTGGGTGCCGCCTGGGGTGCGCTGGCGGCGGTCACGATTCACGCCCTGGGGGTGGTCGACATTTGGCACCGTTGGCGCGAGAAATGGTTCATCCCGGAGGCCGGGCATGGTCTGGCACTGATCTGGATGTGGCCGCTGGGCCTGTTGTTTCCCCCGCCTCTGCCGCTGGGGCAGGGGCAGTTGTGGCCCACTTTGCGTTTGCACCTGGTGGAATGGACGCACGACACACCGTGGCAAAGCTGGTTGTTGCCCGATGACCCGCTCATGTTGTGGGGGCAACTGCACGAAACGGCGGTGCGGCCGGAGTGGCTGGGGTGGACCGAAATTGCCACTGTGGCCTTGGGGCTGATGGCGCCCATGTGCGTGGCCTGCGCTTTTGCTCGACCTCGCTTGACCCGCATGCTGTTGCTGACTGGGGCGGTGTGGGTGGCCGTGGCCACCACCACGGTGTCGACCGCCGTGAACTTTGGCGTTCAGCACGCCCTGACCTGGGTCAGCGTGCCCGTCATCTGGGGGTTGCTGTTGGGGTCTCTGGGCGGTGTGGTGTTGCTCGATCGGTCCCGCACCACCTGTGCCGTGCTGGGGGTGTGTGTCTTGTTGGGGTTGATTGCCTTGATTCACCTGGCCCCGGTCGACCCCTACTATGCCCAGACCCTGCAGGCTTGGGAGCATGGCCGTTTCATCCGGTTCCATGGCCTGTCGCGCTGGTTCGGTTTGCTGTGGCCGTATGTGGCCCTGTCCTGGCTGCTGGTGCGCCTGTTTCAGCGCGACACCGGGGCTTGATCCAGATTCCGGCGCGCCAGCGTGGGCGTGCCTACAATGCTTGCCATGAGCTATTACCAGCGACACATCTTTTTCTGCCTGAACCAGCGCATCAACGGCGAAGACTGCTGCGCCGATCGGGGCGCCAAGGCAGGCTTTGACCACTGCAAGACGAAAGTGGCCGCAGCCGGGCTCAATGGCCCCGGGCAGGTTCGCGTCAACAAAGCGGGTTGCCTGGACCGCTGTGCCGGTGGCCCTGTGGCGGTGGTCTACCCGGAAGGGGTTTGGTACACCTTTGTCGACAACGCCGACATCGATGAAATCGTGGAGCGCCATCTCGTCAAGGGCGAGGTGGTCGAGCGTCTGGTGCTGCCACCCGACGTGGGTCGCTGACCGCCGGGGTCATCCATGCTGGGGCGTCCTGCATCCGAGTTGATCGACGGGCCTGCCGGCGCGCTGGAGGTGGTTGTGGAAGACCCCGCAGATGCGCCGCGTGGGTTGGTGGTGGTCGCGCACCCTTTGCCGACCATGGGCGGCACCATGGACAACAAAGTGGTCCACACCCTGGTGCGGGCCTTTGTTCTGTCGGGTTGGCGGGCCGTGCGCTTCAATTTTCGTGGCGTGGGGCGTTCGGCCGGATCGTGGGACGAGGGCCGTGGCGAATCATCCGACCTGATGGCGGTGGTGGCGCATTTTCGCCAGGCGCCCGAATTGCAAGGCTTGCCCTTGGCATTGGCTGGCTTCTCCTTTGGTGGATTTGTGGCCGCGCAAACCTTCGTGCGGCTGCAGCAGGCGCAAGCCGGTCGGGCTGATGCGGTGGCGGCCGATCGTTTGGTCCTGGTCAGCCCGGCCACCAGCCGCTATACCGTGCCGGCTGTGCCACCCGACACCCTGGTCGTGGAAGGTGAGGCCGATGACGTGGTGCCACTCGATGCCATTTTGGAATGGGCGCGCCCCCAAGGCTTGCCCGTGACGGTGGTGCCAGGCACAGGCCACTTTTTCCATGGACAACTCGGCACCCTGCGTGACGTGGTCAAGCGCCACATTGCGTCTTGGGCCGGGGCTTGATTTCCTACCGCGCACCCTCATTTGCTTCGCATGTCATTTTTCTTTGCACGTCGTTGCGGCCTGACCATGGCCGTCGGGCTCCTGTTCGCCCTGTCGGGCGGCCCGAGTCTGGCCGCAGAGTGGCGTTTCAGCGAACCCAGTGCGGCCATGCCGGCCCCGCCCGAAATCGCGGCGCGGGCCTTCGTGCTTCAAGACCTGGCCACCCACCAGACCCTGGCCGCACGCAATGCCGACCAACGTGTCGAGCCCGCCTCGCTGACCAAGTTGATGGCGGCCTACCTGGTGTTCCAGGCCTTGCGCGATGGCAAGCTCGACCTCAAACAGGCTTTGCCCGTATCCGAGCGGGCCTGGAAAACAGGTGCCAGCAGCGCTACCCGTAGCTTCCTGGTGCGGGACAGCCGCGTGCCGGTGGATGACTTGCTCAAAGGCATGATCGTGCAGAGCGGCAACGACGCCACAGTGACTTTGGCCGAAGGGGTGGCGGGCAGTGTGGAGGCCTTTGTCGAGCGCATGAACCGGCAGGCCCAGGCCTTCGGGCTCAAGAACACTGTGTTTCGCAACCCGGAAGGGCTGGCGGCACCGGGGCATGTCAGCACGGCCCGCGAGTTGTCGATCATTGCGGCGCATCTGGTCACCGACTTTCCCCAGTCTTTGGGCTATTACAGCCTCAAGGACTTTGCCTACAACGGGATCAAACAGCCCAATCGCAACGTGCTCTTGTGGCGAGACCCCTCGGTCGATGGGCTGCAGACCAGCTTCACCGACTCGTCGGCGTATGGTCTGGCGGCGACCTCCCGGCGCGATGTGGCCGGTGCGCCCAGGCGCCTCATCAGCGTGCTGATCGGCGCGACTTCGCCCGAGTCGCGGGCCAATGAAAGCCAGAAGCTGCTGAATTGGGGGCATGGCGCGTTTGACGTGGTCAAATTGTTCGACGCACGCCAGACCGTGACCACGGCGCCGGTTTGGAAGGGGCAGTCGGCCGACGTGCGTTTGGGGCGCCCTGAGCCCTTGCTGATCGTTGTGCCTCGGGGCCAGGGGCCAACGCTCAAAACCTCGGTGACACGCCAAGACCCCTTGTTGGCCCCCATTGCCCAGGGGCAGAAAGTGGCCACCCTGAAAATCACCCTGTCGGGCCAGCCCTGGCAGGATGTCCCCTTGACCGCCCTTGATGCCGTGCCCAGCGCCGGCTGGTGGGGCCGAGCCTGGGACGCGCTGCGTCTGGGCCTGAAATGATGGAACGCTTTGCCATGAACCAACCCGTCAACCCCCGCATTCCGCCGGAAGAGTCGCTGATCCAATACCCTTGCGCCTTTCCGATCAAGGTCATGGGCACGCACGTAGACGCCTTCGTCGAGGCCGTGGTGGCCATCGTCGTCCAGCACGACCCCTTGTTTGACGCCACCACCCTGGTGCGGCGGCCTAGCAGCAGTGGCAACTATCTGGGGCTGACCGTCACGGTCACGGCCACCAGCCGCGAGCAACTCGACAACATTTATCGGAACTTGACCGGCCATCCTCTGGTCAAGTACGTGTTGTGAAGGCGGCGTAAGCCCTGCCCGAAGCTGTCACGCCCCACGCATACAATCATCGTCGTTCTGGCCGGTGCTGCCCGTAAGGGACATCGGCCCTTTGTTTGAAGGAAGAGACCGTGTTTATTTCTGACGCCTACGCCCAAGCTGGTGCCGCGCCTGCCGCTGGTGGCGGTATTGCCCAATTCCTGCCACTGATCCTGATGTTCGTGGCCCTGTATTTCCTGATGATCCGTCCGCAAATGAAGCGCCAGAAGGAAACCAAGGCGATGCTCGACGCGCTGGCCAAGGGCGACGAAGTCGTGACTCAAGGTGGCCTAGTCGGCAAGATCACCAAGTTGGGCGACACCTTTGTGAACCTCGAAGTGGCCAACAACGTCGAGTTGCAAGTGCAGCGCGCTGCGGTCATTCAAGTCCTGCCCAAGGGCAGCTACAGCAAGTAAGCCGCAGGGCATCATCATGAACCGCTACTCTTGGTGGAAATATCTGATCCTCGCCGTGGCTTTGCTCATCGGCCTGATCTACACCTTGCCCAACTTCTTCGGCGAAGCGCCGGCCGTGCAACTGTCCAGTGGCAAGGCCACGGTCAAGCTTGGGTCCGAGGCGGTTAGCCAGGTCGAGGCTGCGCTCAAGCAGGCCGGCATTTCGGCTGACTTCGTTGAATTCGAAGGCAATTCCATCAAGGCGCGGTTCAAAGATACCGACACCCAGATCAAGGCCCGTGATGCGATCAGCAAGGCCTTCAACCCCGATGCGGCCGATCCGCACTACATCGTGGCCTTGAACCTGCTGTCGCGCTCGCCCCAGTGGCTGCGCGCCCTGCATGCTCAGCCCATGTACCTGGGCTTGGACTTGCGTGGTGGCGTGCACTTCCTGATGCAGGTCGACATGAAGGCCGCCCTGAGCCAGAAGATCGAAAGCCTGACGGGCGACATCCGCACCCTGCTGCGCGACAAGGACATCCGTCACAGCGGCATCCGCCGTGATGGCGACAGCGTGATCGTGCGCTTCCGCGAGGCCACCGTGCGCCAGGCTGCGCGCGTGGTGCTGCAAGACTCCGTGGGCGATCTGCAATGGATTGACGGCACCGATGCCGGGTCCGAGGACCTGACCCTGGTGGGCACCCTCAAGCCGCAATCGACCCGCACCATTCAAGAGCAGGCCCTCAAGCAAAACATCACCACCCTGCACAACCGGATCAACGAGTTGGGCGTGGCGGAACCCGTCATTCAGCAACAAGGTCTGGATCGCGTGGTGGTGCAGTTGCCTGGCGTGCAAGACACAGCCAAGG
The DNA here is from genome assembly GCA_964453105.1 of uncultured Aquabacterium sp. GTDB lineage: Bacteria > Pseudomonadota > Gammaproteobacteria > Burkholderiales > Burkholderiaceae_C > Aquabacterium. The sequence goes on from CAYVOP010000058.1 coordinate 18,064, forward strand.
CCAAGGACATCATTGGCCGCACCGCCACCCTGGAAGTGCGCATGGTGGAAGACACCGCCGAGGCCATGGAGGCCGTCAAGGGCGGCCCCGTGCCCTTTGGCATGGAGCGTTACCAGGAGCGTGGCGGCATGCCCATCATCGTCAAGCGCCAAGTGGTGCTGACCGGTGACAACCTGACCGACGCCCAACCCGGCTTCGATGAAAACCACGAAGCCGCCGTGCACCTGACCCTCGATGCCCGGGGCTCCCGCATCTTCCGCGACATCACCCGCGAAAACATTGGCAAGCGCATGGCCATCCTCTTGTTCGAAAAGGGCAAGGGCGAGGTGGTGACCGCGCCGGTCATTCGCGGTGAAATCGGTGGGGGCCGCGTTCAGATTTCGGGCCGCATGAGCACCGAAGAAGCGGCCGACACCGCGCTGCTGCTGCGCGCCGGCTCGCTGGCAGCGCCCATGGAAATCATTGAAGAACGCACCGTGGGCCCCAGCCTGGGCGCGGAAAACATTGCGCAGGGCTTCAACAGCCTGGTGTACGGTTTTGCCGCCATCGCGGTGTTCATGGTCCTGTACTACCTGCTGTTCGGTCTGTTCTCGACCTTGGCGCTGTCGGTCAACCTGCTGCTGCTGGTGGCGGTGCTGTCCATGCTGCAAGCCACGTTGACCCTGCCGGGCATTGCGGCGATTGCGCTGACCCTGGGTATGGCCATTGACTCGAACGTGCTGATCAACGAGCGTGTGCGCGAAGAGTTGCGCAATGGTTCGGCGCCCCAGTCGGCCATTGCGGCCGGCTATGAGCACGCCTGGGCCACCATCCTGGACTCGAACGTGACCACGCTGATCGCGGGCGTGTCCCTGCTGGCCTTCGGTTCGGGCCCGGTGCGCGGCTTTGCCGTGGTGCACTGCCTGGGCATCCTGACGTCGATGTTCTCGGCCGTGTTCTTCTCGCGTGGCTTGGTCAACCTTTGGTATGGCCGTCAGAAAAAGCTCAAGAGCGTGTCCATCGGACAGGTCTGGAAGCCCCAGGAATAAGAGGGAGACACCATCATGGAATTTTTCCGTATCAAGCGCGACATTCCGTTCATGCGCCACGCGTTGGTGTTCAACGCGATTTCGTTCCTGACCTTCGCGGCGGCGGTGTTCTTCCTGGTCACCCGGGGCTTGCATCTGTCGATCGAATTCACCGGCGGTTCGCTCATTGAGGTGCAGTACGCCCAAAGCGCTGACCTGAACAAGACTCGCGCCGCGGTCGAATCGCTCGGCTTGGGTGAAGTGCAGGTGCAAAACTTCGGCACCTCGCGCGACGTGCTGATTCGTCTGCCCCTGCGCGGCAACATGAAGCAGACCGAGTTGGTGTCCAAGGTGTTTGGCGCCTTGTGCCAAGCCGAACAAGGGCAGGTTCAGACCAAGGAATCTGACAAGGGGCCTGCTCAGGTTTGTGTGGCCGCCAACAACGCCAGCCCCGTGACCCTGCAGCGCAGCGAGTTCGTGGGCCCTCAGGTGGGTGACGAGCTGGCTCGCGACGGCGCCCTGGCGCTGGGCGTGACCGTGCTGGGCATCATGATCTACCTCGCCTTCCGCTTCGAGTGGAAGTTCTCGGTGGCGGCCATCATCGCCAACTTGCACGACGTCATCATCATCCTGGGCTTCTTCGCCTTCTTCCAGTGGGAGTTCTCGCTGTCGGTGC
>CAYVOP010000059.1:0-19385 GCA_964453105.1 uncultured Aquabacterium sp.
TCCAGCTTCACGATCTGGTTGCCACTGGGGTGAATGATCTCGATGTGGTCACCCACCGCGAACTTGTTCTTCACCTCAACCTCCGCCCAGCCATCGGCCACGCCGCGCACCTCGGCCACGAACTTGCTGCGCTGAAACTCGGAATGGCCGGTGATGTAGTTTTGGTAATCCTGCGCGGGACGGCGCTCCAGCAAACCGCCGGTGTAGCCACGGTTGGCCATGCCTTCCAGTTGCAGCAACAAGTCCTTGTTGAAGGGGCGCCCAGCCTTGGCATCGTCAATGGCTTGGCGGTAGACCTGGGCCACCCGCGCCACGTAGTACAGCGACTTGGTTCGGCCTTCCACCTTCAATGAGTCAATGCCGATCTTGACCAGGCGCTCCACGTGCTCCACGGCACGCAGGTCTTTCGAGTTCATGATGTAGGTGCCGTGCTCATCTTCCATGATGGGCATGAGCTCGCCGGGGCGCCCCGCTTCTTCGATCAAATAGACCTGGTCTGCAGCGGGGTGACGCTGGCCATCGCCGCAAGCCGAGAAAGCCTTTTCGGCGTCTTCCTGCTCTTTGGCGAAATTGAAATCGCCTTCCAGCTTGATGGGAATGACCTCGCCCGTGTCAGACGCTTGCGTGCCTTGGTAGGTGTTGTACTCCCAGCGGCAGGCGTTGGTGCACGTGCCCTGGTTGGGGTCACGGCGGTTGAAATAACCCGACAACAAGCAACGGCCCGAATAGGCAATGCACAGCGCACCGTGCACAAAGACCTCAATTTCCATGGTCGGGCATTCCTGGCGAATCTTCTCGATCTCGTCCAGGCTCAACTCACGCGACAAGATGATGCGCTGCACGCCCATCTTTTCCCAGAACTTCACCGTAGCGAAGTTGGTGGTGTTCGCCTGCACCGACAGGTGAATAGGCACCTCGGGCCACTTCTCGCGCACCATCATGATCAGGCCGGGGTCGGCCATGATGATGCCGTCGGGCTTCATTTCGATGATGGGCTCAATATCGCGCAGGTAGGTACGTACCTTGTCGTTGTGCGCGATCAGGTTGCTGGTCACATACAGCTTCTTACCGCGCTGCTTGGCTTCCTGAATGCCCTGCTGCAACTGCTCCACACGGAACTCGTTGTTGCGCGCGCGCAGGGAGTAGCGCGGCTGGCCGGCATACACCGCATCGGCGCCAAAGTCGAAAGCGGCGCGCATTTTTTCCAGCGAGCCGGCGGGCAAAAGTAATTCAGTAGCAGGACGTGTCATAGCCCGCTATTTTGCCGTGGATGCCCTGCAATGCGACAATTTCGGGCATGAATGCCCCAGAAGTCCAGATTCACGCCTCGTTCTACAAATTCGTCCCTCTGGCAGACCCCGACGCCGTGGCCGAAGCCCTGCGCGATGTGACTCGCCACGTGATGGGCAGCATCATCGTGGCCGAAGAGGGCATCAATGGCGTGATGGCGGGCTCAGCTGCTGAGTTGACGGCTGCTGAACAGGCCCTGCAACACGACCCACGATTCCACGGCGCCTTCACCGACATGGTGTTCAAGCGCAGCCCCTGCCGGACCCGCCCATTTTTCAAGATGAAAATTCGCCGCAAGCGTGAAATCGTCGCCTTCGGCATTGACGGCATCACCGGGCTGACCGACAACCGCGCCGCGGCCAACCATGTGCCCCCTGAACAATGGCGCGAACTGATTCAACGCGACGACGTGGTCGTGCTGGACAACCGCAACAGCTTCGAATATCGCTTAGGCCACTTCGACCACGCCGTGGACCCCAAGGTCAACAACTTCCGCGACTTTCCACAATACGTGCAAGACCACGCCGAGGAATGGAAGACCCAAGGCAAGAAGGTGGCCATGTACTGCACCGGCGGCATCCGCTGCGAGAAAATGAGCGGCTGGATGCAGGAAAAGGGCCTGGACGTGTACCAACTCGAAGGCGGCATCCTGAACTACTTCCTCACCCTGCCTGACGCCGACAAGGACTGGCAAGGCGAGTGCTTCGTGTTCGACAGCCGCGTGGCCATCGACACGCATCTGCAGGAAACACCCACCACCATCGATCAGGTCTACGACCCCAATGAGCCAGAAGAACTGTGGCGCCTGGAACGCGCGCATCGGCTTGACCCTTGAGCGCATCCGGCAGGCCTGCCCCAGATGACACGCGCTTTCACTCCGCCCACGGTCGATGGCGTCAGTGCCAGCTCACTGGTGCTGCCGCCCGGCCCCTGGCTGCGTTTGATCGACTACCTGGTGCATCGGCTCCCCTCCGTCGGTCGAGCAGACTGGATGGCCCGCATGCAGGCCGGTGAGGTGATCGACGAACACGGGCAAGCCTTGGACCCCGAAGCCAGCTACCGCAAGCAGACACGCATTTACTACTACCGCCGCGTGGCCTTCGAGCACCCCATTCCCTTCGACGAAACCGTGCTGTTTCAAGACGAGTGGATCGTGGTGGCAGACAAGCCGCACTTCCTGCCTGTGGTGCCTGCGGGGCGCTATGTGCAAGAAACCCTGCTGGTGCGACTGAAGCGCAAGCTGGGCATTGACACCCTCACACCCATGCACCGCATTGACCGCGACACGGCGGGGCTGGTGCTATTTTCCGTTCAGCCGCCCACCCGTGCGGCCTACCAGCACCTGTTTCGAGACAAGACCATCACCAAGCAGTACGAGGCCATCGCCCCCGCACAAGCCGATTTGAACTGGCCCCACACGCACCGCAGTCGATTGCAGGAAAGCGCTCAGTTCATGGCCATGGAAGAAGTGCCTGGCGAACCCAATGCCGAAACGGTGATTGACGTTATAGAACGCCACGGCGATCTGTGCCGCTACAAACTTCAGCCCATCACGGGCCAGAAGCACCAATTGCGTGCGCACATGTCTGCGCTGGGCATGCCCATCGTCAACGACCTGTACTACCCCGTGCTGTTGCCTGATCACATTCCCGACTACAGCAAGCCCCTGAAGCTGCTGGCCAAGTCCGTGGCCTTCACCGACCCGATCACAGGGCAAGCGCGCGCATTTGAATCACAGCGAACACTCGACTGGCCCGACGAGCCACCCTAATCAGTTGCGCGACATGGCCTCGCCCATGCGCACGGGGCGGGTCGCATCCCACGCAGGGTTGAACTGAACATGGCCTTCCTTGGGAAACAACAAGACCACAGTCGACCCCAGCAGGAAGCGCCCCATCTCATCGCCCTTTTTCAGCACGATGTTCTGGTCGTCATAACGCCATTCACGCACGTTGCGAGTGCGCGGTGGGTTGACCACACCATGCCATACGGTCGCCATGCTGCCCACGATGGTGGCCCCCACCAGGGTCAACACAAAGGGACCTGTAGCGGTTTCGAACACGCACACCACACGTTCATTGCGGGCAAACAGGCCCGGCACACCGCGCGCCGTTGCAGGGTTCACCGAGAACAAGTCACCGGGCACATAGATCATGCGCGTCAGACGACCATCGCAAGGCATGTGAATGCGGTGGTAATCCTTGGGGCTCAGATAGATGGTCGCAAAGGTCCCGTCTTCGAACTCCGCCGCCAACTCGGCATCCCCCCCGACCAGCGCACGGGTCGAATAGTGGTGGCCCTTGGCTTGAAAGATCTGGTCCTTCTTGATGGCCCCCACCTGGCTGATGGCCCCGTCCACCGGACACACCAAGGCCTTGTCAGCCAAAGGACGCGCCCCAGGCTTGAGCGGGCGAGTGAAGAACTCGTTGAACGTGGGGTAGGCGGCCAAGTCAGGGTTGGCGGCCTCGGCCATGTTCACGCCGTACTTGCCTGCAAACCACTTGATGAAGGCCGTCGTCGCCCCCCCGCCACGCAAATTGGCCAGCCGACCGGCCAATGCAGTCAAGGCTTGCTTGGGCAGAATGTATTGCGACAGAACGAACAGACGATCAGACACGAAGGTTTCCTCATGGCGCAAACCGATTGCGCAGCAGGGGCAGGATTCTATCGGGGTTGACCTAACGCAAGCCTGACATGGCACAGCCAGAGAGAATGAATCAGTGATATCCCTAGGAGCCGACATGCCTGCCGCAGCCACCTCGACCCCTGCCAAACTGGCTATTTTTGACACCACGAACCCTGAGCCCTTCGACGTACTGGACAGCACACACCAGGAAATCGTCTCGGCACTGCAGCAACTGCAGCAGTTGGTCGGACATCTGCGCGACAACGGCGTTGATCGGAAAGCCCAAGATGCCGCGAAAAGTCTTTTCCTGTTTTTCATGAACACCGCCCGCCAACATCATCTGGACGAGGAAAAGCATGTCTTCCCCCAGTTGATCAACAGCGGCGACGACCAACTCATTCACACCACCCTGCGCCTTCAGCAAGACCACGGTTGGATCGAGGAAGACTGGCTGGAGTTGGCGCCCCAGATCGAATCGATTTCCGCAGGCTACAACTGGTACAACATCGAGCAACTGGAACACGCCATTCCGGTGTTCGCTGCGCTGTACCACGACCACATGAAGCTAGAAGAATCGCTGATCTACCCGGAAGCACGCGCCCGCATTTCCAACTGGGACCTCAAAGGCATGGGGCGAGAGATGGCGGCACGCCGTCGGCCAGGGCGGCTGGCTGCGTAACCGTATCAACTGAGACCGAGACCGATCAGTCTCGGTGAATCAGCAGGTCCGCAATCACTGGACGGTGTTCCGAAGCCTCTTTGCCACCCACATCGCAATGCTCGACGCCCAAGTCGTCACTGACCAGAATGTGGTCGATCCGGTTGATGGACCAGCCTGGACGCAAAGAATGCCCATGCGTGTAGCCATAGCCCAGCCCCGCAGCGGAAAAGGCATCTCGCAACCCAGCCTGTAGCAATGGCCGCAGAACCAGGGACCGCTCAGGCGCATTGAAGTCGCCGGCCATGATCACCGGCCGCGACTGGCTGCGTTGGGCCAAGTGCTCTCGCAAAGCGTGTGACTGAATCAGACGCGCCTGAAAACTCCTTGTCCAGCTCGCCGAACCCGCCCAGGATTTCTCACGCAGCGCATTCAGGCCATCACGGGGTGACAGCAAGTGCACTGTGTACAGATCGATGTCCTTGCCATAGGCCGTGATCACGCAATGCACATAGGTGTGTGTTTCCTTGAAGAACGACACATAGCCATGGGTGCAATCACGCATGGGCAAACGACTGGCAACGATGAATTGCCCAAAGGCATAAAACTGCCGCCCTTGCACCAGAGGAAGAAACTGCTCTGACAGTTTGGTCGTCGTGGCGTCGTTGTCGCCCGCGTCCTGCATGACCACCACATCCGGATCATGCTGGCGCACTTCCCAGGCCACACGTGCCAAGCCACCCGTTTGCTGAATATTCAGGAACGCCTTGACGTTGTAGGTCATCAGGCGCACGCGGCCTGCCCCCTCATCCCCGCCAGACAGCACCAGCCCCATCACTGGGCCCAGCACCACCAACAGGGCCAACAAGGCCAGAAGGCGCCAACGCCAGGGCTGAGTCAGCGCCAGAAGATTCACCGCGCCCACCGGCAATAGCCAGCCCCAGAAGGGCGCGTATTGCAGGGCGGCGAACAACCAATGGTGTTCGGCCCCCCACACCAAAATGCCCCACCAGAGCAGGCAGCCACTCAGCGCCAGCACAATCAGCCCGCGCACCACAACCGCCCACCCTGACAAACGCATACCAACGGCTTTTAGTTGGTCTCGGACACGAAAATTTCGACGCGTCGGTTCTGTGCGCGACCATCAGCCGACTCATTCGACGCCATCGGCTCACGCTCACCACGGCCTTCGGCGCTCAAGTTAGCCGAACGCACACCTTGGTTCTGCAGATAGTGCATGACCGACTGCGCACGCGCCACCGACAGCTTGTCGTTCGCTGCGTCACCACCCACGTCATCGGTATGGCCCACCACGCGAGCGCGCAGACCACAGTACTCACGCAGCGACTTGGCCACTTGATCCAAGGTTTGCTGGAAAGCAGGCTTGACCGCCGACTGGCCGGTTTCAAACAACAGCGCACCGGGAATGTTCATCTTGACCGAGCCATCGGGCATTTCGGTCAGGCTGATGGAGGCCTTGTACTGCGACCCGATCAAAGCCCCACTCAATGCGCCCAGCAATGCGCCATTGCGCGTGCCCACACCACGGTTGTCGGCCACGCGGTTGCCAATGACACCACCCAGTACCGCACCCGCCACAGCGCCAATGGCCGCGTTCTTGCCTTGCGAGTTGGGCAAGCCCTTGCAACCAAACATGCCGCCTTCAGACTGTTGTTGCCCCGCACCACCAGGGGTGGTGCCACAAGCAACCAGTGCAAACGACAAGAACGTTGTGCCAAACACCACAGCGCCACGGCGCATCCACATGCCAGAATTCATAGCGATCCCCTTTGAAAACAACAGACGGCGAGTTTAGCGACTGTTGTTGACAAATGAATCACCTTCAACCTGTTCCCTACATGGAGTTCCGGACATGACCCGAGTCAAACGCAGCATTTCGGCCCTGGTGGCCGCATCGGTTCTGTTGTCGAGCGCCTGGAGCACCGCACAGGCTGCCAGCATTTCCACCCAAGAATTGGCTGCGGCACAGGCCGTCGAGTCAGGTTTGCCTGATGCCGGTAGCGCACGCGCCCAGATTGACGCCGCACTGGCTCGCGCCGACTTGCAAGCCGCACTGGCGCAAAAAGGGGTTGACATCGAGCAAGTGCGCGCCCGCGTCGCGGCCCTGACCGACAACGAAGCCCAACTGCTCGCGGTGCAAATTGACCAAGCCCCCGCCGGGGCATCCGACATCCTCGGCGTTCTGGTGTTCCTGTTCGTGCTGCTGCTGGTCACCGACATTCTGGGCTTGACAAAAGTCTTCCCCTTCACCCGCTCGGTCCGCCGTTGATCGCTCGCGCCCCTGGTGTCAGACGGGGGGCCATCCTCCTGTCTGCCACCTTGTCGCTGTCGGCTTGTGGTCTGTTGCCGGCCACGCCGCAAAGCGATGCCCTGCTCCAGTCTGTCGGGCCAGGCCCCCGCCACTGGGAGCAAACCGACTTGCCCATCGTGCGGCAAGAGCCCGACTACTGCGGCCCCGCAGCCCTGTCCATGGTTCTGGGGCAGGCCGGCATCACCGTCGATCAGCAAACACTGGCAGACAAGGTTTTCCTGCCAGGACGCTCGGGCACCTTGCAAACCGAGATGCTGGCCGGCCCTCGCCACTTTGGCGCCCTGGCCTACGAACTCAATGGGCAACTGACATCCTTGCTGGACGAGGTTCGAGCTGGGCATAGCCCCGTGGTTCTGCTCAACCTGGGGCTGGACTGGGCCCCGCGCTGGCATTACGCCGTGGTGATGGGCTTCGACCTGGACCAAGGCGACATCGTGCTGCGCAGTGGCACCCACGCGCGGCAAACCATGCCCCTGAGAACGTTCGAGCACACTTGGCGCCGAGCCCAGCACTGGAGCATGGTAGTGATGCGCCCCGGCGCCATGCCGCTTGCCGTCACGCCTGATGCCGCCGAACGCGCCGCACTGGGCTTTGCGCAAACAGCGCCCGCCAAAAGCCAACTCCCGGTGTGGTCCACGCTGGTCCAGCGCTGGCCTGATCGCCTGCTGGGTTATCTGGCCTGGGGCAATGCGCTGCGCGACATCGGCCAACACGAAGAAGCCGCGCAACGATTCGAGGCAGCTGCGCAACGATTCAACAGTGCAGTTGCCTGGAACAACCTGGCGCAGGCCCATCTGTCTTTGGGCCGCCCCACCGCCGCACGAGAAGCCGCTCTGCACGCCTTGTCGGCAGCCAAAGCACACGAACCCCGATGGCTACCAGCCATCGAGGACACCCTTCACATCATCGATCAAGCCCAGCCCCCATGCGCGCACCCTTCACCCGGTTGCTAACCGCAGGACTTGCCGCAGCCGGCATCTCCCTGTCTTCAGCCGCTGCAGCACAAGCCCCCCAAACCGGGCACATGGCCCCACCGCCGGCCGCCGCAGCCAGCACCCCCACGCCCCCCAGCCTGTCGGCTTCAGCCAAGCGCATTTACGATCAAAGCCGCCTGCAGTTATTGCAAGTTCGCACCCTGCTCAAAGGGCAGGACAGCCAGGCCTCCGTCGGATCAGGCTTTCTGGTCGACGAATCGGGGCTGTTGATCACCAACTACCACGTGGTCAGCCAGTACGCACTGGAGCCTGAACGCTACCGCTTGCGCTTTGCCACCACCGACGGCCTTGAAGGCCCCGTGGAATTGATTGACATTGATGTTAGGCATGACTTGGCTTTGCTCAAGTTGCCAGCCAAACACCCTGCCATTCGCGGCGCCTTGCCTTTCCGCCCCGCCTCCGAGCCCCTGACCAAGGGCGAACGCATTTTCTCCATGGGCAACCCTCGCGACGTCACCTTCGCGGTGGTAGAGGGCAACTTCAACGGCTTGGTCGAGCGTTCATTCGATCCCCTGATCTATTACGCGGGCAGCATCAACCCCGGCATGAGTGGCGGCCCTGTGCTCGACGATGAAGGCCGCGTGGTCGGCATCAACGTTTCGGCCATGGTGTTTGCCGAACAAATCAGCTTCCTCGTTCCCGGAGGCGATGCTCAGGCCTTGCTGGAGCGTTCGCGCACCAAAACCAAGCCGCTGGCCACACCGGTCTGGCCCACCATCACTCAGCAGGCGCTGGCGTACCAAAACGAACTCACCCGCCGCTTTCTGGCTCAACCCTGGCGCGATGGTGGTCACGAACGCTACCGTCTGCCCATGCCGCAAGAGCAGTTCATGCGCTGTTGGGGCGGCAACACCGCCAGCGAAGCCAAAGGCATCCGCACCGAATCAACACGATGCCGAATGGAGCACAACCTCTTCATTCGCGACAGCCTGCGCTTGGGCTACCTTGACTTCGAGCAATACCGCATGGATGGCAAGCAAATTGGCCCCCTGCGCTTTTCACGCCTTTACAGCCAGCGCTTTGGTGCCAATGCCAATATGAACACTGGCAAGGAGCGCACCGCACCCCAGTGCAAAGAATCGTTTGTTGACAGCCACGGCCTGCCCGTGCGGGCCGTGGTGTGCATGAACGCCTATAAAAAACTCAAAGGCCTATACGACCTCACCGTTCTGGCCGCCACCGTTGACGATGACCGCCAGGGCGTTCAAGGACAGTTTGAAGCCAACGGTGTCAGCTTTGGCAACGCCATGAAATTGACCGCTCATTACCTCGAAGGTTTCGGATGGAAACGCGCGCACTGATCGAACTGCTGGATCGCCATGACGAGGTCATTGGTCGCTACCGCGTGGGCGCCGAGCCAACTCGCATCGGCCGCGGCCTGGGCTGCGACATCGTGCTGGAAGACCCCTACACCGCCGAACACCACGCCAGCCTCCGAACCACCGAACAAGGGTGGCTGCTTGAACTGCCACAAAGTTTGAACGGCGCCTGGCATGAGGGACAAGCCTTGCCTGTGGGTGAGGAGCACGCCCTGCCTGCTGGCGCCGAAATCGAACTGGGGCAGACACGCATCCGCTTGCGTCACCCCATGCAAGCCCTTGCAGCCGAAATGCCCCTGCCGCAAGACCATCACCACAAGCAAAGTAACTGGCGGCGCTACCTGCCCTCGCCCAAAGCGATGTTGTTATTGGGCCTGGTGTGTGCATGGAACCTCGGCAGCAGATGGCTTGACAGCCCACCCAGCAGCCCCTGGTCCGGTTACTTCGACGACCTGCTGGCCACGCTAGGCTTTGCTGCGCTGTGGGGCGGCGCCTGGAGCATCATCAACCAGTTGTTTCGCCGGGAAATGCCATTCTGGCAGCACCTGCAACATGGCATGGTGGCCTACCTCTTTGCGGGCATCATCTCCCTGGGCATGAGCGTGACAGCCTATTCATTCTCACTCCCTGCCTTGTCACACCTGTCAGGCTGGGCCAGCACCCTTGCTTGGTTGATGGCCTGCTGGTACTGCGCCCGCCACATCTGGCCCAAACGCCAGCGTCGTGCAGGCGTGGCGTTGGCGGTGATCGCCTTGCTGATCTGGGTTCCCTCCACCATCAAGCTTTACACCACACAGCACCGCTGGCTTCACCCTTTGTACCTGACCACACTGCCCCCGCCCTCACTGCGTTTGAGCACGCCCATTCCAGCCAGCTCGTTCATTCAAGAGGCTGGCAAGCTGGAGGCCTCTCTTGTCGACGCAGCGAAACAAGACGCAGATAAATCCGATGAACATGACGGCGATGAAGACTGACTCACAGGCGCGAGAGTCAGTCTCTCTGGGAAAGGCCTACCTGCTGCTCAACCATGGTCCAGTCACCTTGATCAGCAGCGCCCACGACGCACAGCAGAATGTGATGGCCGCATCCTGGGCCATGCCCCTTGACTTCAATCCACCCAAGATGGCCGTGGTGATTGACCGGCACACCCACAGCCGGAAGCTGATTGAAAACAGCGGCGAGCTGGTGATCAACATACCGTCTGATCACATGATCAACGCCATCATGCGCGCTGGCAGCCTTAGCGGCCGCGACGTCGACAAATTGGCTGATCTACCTACAAGCGGCTCCGGTAGCTTGGTGAAGGCGCCCCTGATCGCAGGGTGCCTGGCATGGCTCGAATGCAGAGTGTTGCCAGATGCACACAACCAGCAACAACACGATCTGTTCATTGTGGAAGTGGTCGCGGCATGGGCTGACCCAACTGTATTTCGCAATGGACGATGGGGCTTCCAGACAGGTGGTCCACGTACCTTGCACTACAGCGCAGGAGGGCAGTTTTTCTTGACCGGCGAAGCGTGCCAAGCCCAATAAAAAAGCCACCCAATGGGTGGCTTTTTAAAATTTTGGTGGGCCCTGAGTGACTCGAACACTCGACCAACGGATTAAGAGTTGAAATCAAAGCCTTGCGGCTGACCGCAGTTTACTCCTAAGTCCTTGTCACGTCTAGACTTTGTCTGACTGACACTTTCCAGATATGACGCGCTTTGACTGGCTCAGTGTGCCAAATTTGTGCCACTCGCCTAAGTCATTCGGGCTGTACATCTACCCCATTCCTCCTGCGCCAACATCGTTTTCGACGGCCTTGAGAGGGCTGCCGAGCGCAGAAGCATCAACCTACACAACGCTTCCAGTTTTCGGTAGCAATCAAAAAAATGCAACGCATTCTCAAAATCCGACGCACAAAAAAATCAAGCGTATTTGATTGCAAGCCCTTGATCTGAAAGAGATTTTCGAAAAATTCTGCCGCAATTTATACAAATCGGACTTCGGTACGCTGGCTCCATTCGAGTCATAAACAGAAGGAGCCACGCATGGCTAGACCGACACAGGATAAGCGGGAAGCGTTCTTCCTCAAGCGAACGACAACCTACCTATTTAACCTCCTCGAACAACAAGGATTGTCTCAGCAAGAGATTGAAGATCAGCTTTATTTGGGGCCATTCAATTTAGGTGGCGACGCTACGGGGGTCGGCGTGAGCAGAAAGAAAAAAGGCAACCGTTCCACCGACATCGTCACACTGGATAAGTACCTGCGGACGTTCATTGTGACTGGCGCAATACCGAAGCAACCTGACCCGCAAAGTCTGTGGTCTCAGATCCTATTTGGCTCAGTTGGTGGTTTGGAAAAAGTCGACAGTGACACGCTTGTCAAACAACACGTCAAATTTGCCAGATGGGCAAAACACCGCAAGCTAACCCAACTTAAAGAGCACCGTTTACTTAGGACGCGTGTCAAGGCGGTGCTCAAGGCAGTAGAGCGTCTGATCATGTTTCTGAATACGATCGACGGGGCCGGCCACGACGGCTGGGATTGCGCGCCAGAACTGCCCTGCACTCTCGTTGCGAACTATGTCAACGAGGCAGGTCACCAACTTGGTTGGTTGAAGCGCGATGCTTTAATCTGGCTGTTGCGCGCCACAGTGGACAACATAGCGCGCATCCGGCTTGACATCGGCTACGAGCACGGGTGCCATGCTAGTCCAGAGAGGGCCGGCTGTTATCACCCTCGTCCGGCTCCAGTACCAGACATTGTTTTGGAACGAGATATGGACCTGCTCGGTTTGCATCATCTGGACTCAAAACAAATCGACGAAGCGCAGCGTTTCAAAAGGAGCAAGTCAAAGATTGACGAACTGGCTCAACGGGAGGCGGCATGAAAATCGACCGGATACGTTTCCAGTTCTGGGTCGGCGAAGCTAGTACGCCGCTGACACTCGACATACCTGTCGCAAAGGTCCATGGCCCCATCGCGGCACTATGTCTGCCGGATCAACTTCGAGGCTCGGTCGATCTGTGGAAGATAGACAGCGGCTATTTTTCCTCACTTGTCCCGAACCAGATCTGTTGCTCGTTTAAAGGCAGTCACGGGGCTAGAGATGCATTCAACCTTTTAGTCTCGTGGCTTGAGCGGAGCAGAGACGCCATGATCCCGCTTAAGTCAGTTAAGGATGGCCCTTCTCAATTGAGCAAAAAGGTGTCGGTCGACGGGGTAATTTACCACTGGGGCAAGCGACGTGAGGAATATACGTCACAGACTCGTAAATCGCACACACTCACCGTTCCCGCCTCAATGGTCTACTCGCTAGATGGTGAGGACTTCATCCAGAAAGGGTTCCTCATGCGTGTGATCCATGAACGCATCCTTTCGCATGGCGCGTGGCCACACGACATTGAAGGTGGCCGGTTTCTGCATCAAAACTTGCTGTGGTCGTCACTGTTTGCCGACTTAGAAAATCGCATTAAGGCCCTAGATGATCAAGCTCAACAGACGCGAATGGCTCAGTCAAAGATTCTGCAGAAACGCCACCAGGCGTCATCGGTAGCAAGAGAATCTCAGCCAACGATGCCAAGTTCTACTGAGCTAGGTCACCTTGCCGAGCAACGAAGACTCGCACGCATTGCCAGACTCCCAGTTATCCAAGCCAGTTGGGTCGAGTGGAAAGAAACCGTGTCGACTGGAAGTGGCCGTTATAAAAAGTTCGTGCATCAAACCAGGAGGGCCGAAAACTGTGAAATTCGGGTTTCAGGTCAGCGGCTATACATCAAGCCTTCTGATGGAACAGAAGTAATCAAAATGAAGAAAAACGTCCGTTGGGAAGAAACCAAGAATTAGGCATAGCTTGAACTGTCAGACGGCCCCTTAAGCCCATCAAGAATCAAGCCGCTGACTTTCTACGTGACGCAAAAGCTCCAATGGAGTTTTCATCCACGGCTTGAGTTTCAGTGTGTGCATCATGTACTTTCTGATTTCACATTTGGACTGCCTTACGGGCGCGTATTCCCCTTACTTCTCAACGCCTCATACAACTCAGCAGGCCCCAATAAAATGTGCTTGAGCCCCTGGCGTACCTTCTCCGAATCCAGAGCCTGCTTGCTCATGGATCCATGCGCTTCAAACGCATCGATGATGGCGTTCATCAATTCAGTGGCCAAGTCGGGTGAGTTGGAAAACTGCTCTTTGCTGTTGTTCATCGCCTGTTGAACCAGCAGGTCTGACTCCAGCAGTTTGCCCTTGAGCACGTTGTTCACGTAGATCAGCTTGTCGTCGTCGGTGAGTTCGCCATCGAACAGGTCGTTGACCTTCTGAACGATCTCGGACAGCTTGATCTTTTCCTTGTCTTGGATCTGGCCGGTGCCAGGGGCCGTCATGGGGTCAAGCTTGTACTCGCCCTCGTTCTCACCGAGCACCAGGGCTGCACTGCCTTGTTTCTTGAGCTTGTGGTGCGTCAGGGTCACCTTGGATAGGTCCACACCTTCCCTTTCTTTGCCGAAGTCCAGCAGCGGCAGCAAACGCTTGAAGAAGATGGCCCGCTTTTCGATGGCCGTGTTGCCGTAGTCGAACATCTGCGACAGGAAGGCATACACCCTCACAAACGTGCCGAGGTCGCGCTTGAACAGTGACAGGGCTTCCAGCTCATCTTTGGCGGCCTGGCCGTCCGGGCCAAGTTCGCCACCCGGCAGCTTTTCTAACGCGGCCTTGAACGCCTCGCTAGCCGCCTTGAAGCGCTTGAGCAGTCGGTCAGCCACGGGTTCGATGGCCGCGACCAATTGCGCCTGCGTGGCCTTGGGGTTCAGTTCCACCTGCACCACCCTTTCCACCTCGAAATCGTCATAGTGGCCTGTGGCATCCAGCTTGGCACGCAGGTCGAAAATCAGGTTTGGGTCGGTCACGCCAGCCAGCTCGGCCGTTTCGTAATAGGTTTGGAACGCTGCCAGGATCTCTTGCGGGTCGTTGGCGAAGTCGAGGATGTAGGTGGTGTCCTTCAATCCATGCGGGCCGTTGTAGGCACGATTCAGGCGCGACAAGGTTTGCACGGCTTGGATGCCCGCCAGCTTTTTGTCGACATACATGCCGCACAGTAGGGGCTGGTCAAAGCCGGTCTGGAACTTGTTGGCCACCAGCAAAATCTGGAACTCATCGGTGGCGAAGGCATCGCGTATGTCACGCCCCTTCAGTCCCGGGTTCAGCTGGGTGCTGTTTTCGGTAACGGGCTCTGGCAGTGAATTCGGTTCGTTCACCTCACCCGAATACGCCACCAATGTACCCAGCGCGTAGCCCTGTACCTTGATGTAATCATCAACTGCGAGCTTCCAGCGTACCGCCTCCACGCGGCTGCCCACCACCACCATGGCCTTGGCGTGGCCCTTGAGCAGCGGCTGCACGTTCTCCAGGAAGTGCTCCACCACCACCTGCACCTTCTGGGCGATGTTGTAGGGGTGCAGGCGCACCCACCGCATCAGGCCCTTGAGGGCTTCGCTGCGCTCGACCTCCTTGTCGTCCCACTCCTTGCCGTTGTGTGCCAGTTTGAAGGCCAGCTTATACGAGGTGTAGTTCTTCAGCACGTCGAGGATGAAGCCCTCTTCGATGGCCTGGCGCATTGAATAAACATGGAACGGTGCAGGCAAGTTGTCTGGGCCAGCGGGTAGATCGGGGTTGGACTTGCGGCCAAACAGCTCCAGCGTCTTGGCTTTGGGCGTGGCGGTGAAGGCCACGTAGGTCACAGCCGATGCTGTGCCCGCCATGCCGGCCTTGGCGCTCATCTGCGCGGCCAGGATGTCTTCGGTGGACACCTCGCCGCCATCGGCCAGGTCTTGCAACTCTTGTGCACTCAGCACCTGCTTGAGCTTGCCAGCTGCTTCGCCGGTTTGCGAGCTGTGGGCTTCATCGGCAATCACAGCAAAGCGCTTGCCTTGGGTGGCAGCCAGTTCTTGCACGGCCTTCAGCGCAAACGGGAAGGTCTGGATGGTGCACACCACAATCTTCTTGCCACCTGACAGGGCCTCTGCCAGCTCGCCGCTCTTGCTCTGGCTTTCGCCTTTGATGGTGGCCACCACGCCCGCCGTGCGCTCGAAGTCGAAGATGGCTTCTTGTAGCTGCGTGTCGAGCACAGTGCGGTCGCTCACCACCAACACGGTGCTGAACAGCTTGTTGTTGGCCGCGTCGTGCAGGTCAGCCAGGAAGTGCGCCGTCCAGGCAATCGAGTTGGTTTTGCCGCTGCCCGCGCTGTGCTGGATCAGGTACCTCTGGCCCACACCCTCGGCCAACACAGCCTGCACGAGCTTGCGGGTGGCATCGAGCTGGTGATAGCGGGGGAAGAGCACGCTGGTGATGCGCTTTTTCTCGTCGCGCTTTGTCACCAGGTAACGGGCGATGATCTCCAACCAACTGTCACGCTGCCACACTTGCTCCCATAGGTAGCTGGTACGGTGGCCCTTACCGTTGGGCGGGTTACCTGCTGCGCCGTGGTCGCCCATGTTGAAAGGCAGGAAGTAGGTGCTGGGGCCTTGCAGCTTGGTCGTCATCATCACCGTGCGGTTGGTGACGGCGAAGTGCACCAGCGCCCCACGGGGGAAGTCCAGCAGCGGCTCGGCAAAGGCTTTGCCCTTGGGCTTGGGGATGCGGTCGAACTTATATTGATCGACCGCCTCGTTGATGCCCTGAGTGAACTCGGATTTCAGCTCGGCCGTGGCCACGGGAATGCCGTTCAAGAACAGCACCAGATCGATGATGTCGTCGTGGTTGGTGCGCACCTGCCGAACCACGCGCAGGCGGTTGGCCGCGTAGCGTGCTTGCAGGTCCGGGTTCATAGCCAGCGCAGGCTTGAACTGGGCCAGCTTCAGTGGCGCCTTGAGGCCCATCATTTCCAGGCCCACACGCAGCACATGCAAGGTGCCCTGGTCATCCATCAGCTTGCGCAGGCGGTCAAGCAAAGTGACTTCGGCGTTGGCGCCGTGGGCCTTGGTGATGGCCGCCCAGGCTTCGGGCTGGCTTTCCTGCACCCAGACCACCACATCGGCTGGGAACAAAGCGCGAGGCGTGTCGTAACCCTTGGCATCACCTTCTGCATACAGCCAGCCGTTTTCGGCCAAGTGGTTGCAGATGTCGTTTTCGAATTCGATTTCTTTGTGCAAGGCCACCATCTACTCCCTGTGGTTAGTGCTCAATTTTCTTCTTGATCGTCTTCTTCTTCGTCCAGCGGTAAGCCCTGCATGGCCTTGCTCACCGCGGCTTCAATCGCATCCAGCACATGCGCCTGCACCCGCTCGGCGTAGCGCTTGCGCCGGTTGTTGGACAGCACGCCCTTGTTCTGGAAGATGGTCACGATCAGGTTGGCCAAATCGCTGCCGCGCAAATCATGGCGTTCGTTGATATAGCGCTTCACACGGTCAAACAGGCCCAGAAACTCCACCTCCTGGCGCATGTGCGTGTCCAGCGAAGCCTCGGCCATGCTCAGGGTGAAGGTGGCGGCTTCGGTCAGGTCCATGTAACGGAACCAGGTGTCAGCCTCAGGCGCCCACTCGTAGGTGTAATGATCGTCGCCCCCCCAGGTCACCTGGCACAGCTGGCGAGCTGGCTTGCTGAAGGTGGTGAGCGCGTGCAGGTAGTCGGCCTCGTGCTTTTTCATGGCCACCGAGATGGGCAGCAGGAACTGCGGCGGCAAGCGGCCCGACTGCCCCAGGCAATGGTGGATCAGGTAACGTGACAGCCGCCCATTGCCGTCCATGAACGGGTGGATGAACACGAACGCGAAGGACACCACGGCCGCGTGCACCAGCGGGTCCAGCTCGGCGACACGCTGATTGGTCAGGCGCATCAGCCCATTCATCAGGGCCACGGCCAGCTCTGGCTCGGGCGGCACGTAGGTGACCCCTGCGGCGCCGGGTATGTCCCTTTGCAGGCGGTTTTGCTCGGTGCGGAATTGCACGGCCTTGTCAAAGGGGTTGGAGATGGCAGCGTTCTGCAACTCCACCAGCCAGTCTTCGGTGAGCGGGCGCTGCTCGTGGGCGCGTCGCAGCAGAGCGGCAAACAGCTCGGCTTTGTCTGCGGTGGGGGCTTCGCCCTCAATGGCAAAAGAGCCTTCGGTCTCGCTCAAGTAGGCCCAATTCAGGGCGCGCTCCAGCATGGCCTCGCCCACAGATTCGGCAAAAGCCTGGGCCTGGCCCAGGATGTCCTTGCCAATGAGCGCCATCAGTGCCGGGGTTTTGCGCACCACCGGGCAGAAATGCAGGTCACCCAAGCCATTGAACTCGATGCGCCAGCGGGCGTCGCGCTGGGCTGGGCCCACAAAGTACTGCTCAGCGTCAAACAGGGGCGCATAGGCAGACGCCACACCGGGGTCACCCAGACCGGGCAGCCGTTGCTGGTGCACGGCCTCCCACAGGTGGCCCAGCTTGCGGCCATAAATGCTGTTGGGCGTGGCCTGCACCAAAGCAACCAGGTCTGCCGGCGGAATGCGCCGGATGGCGCTCACCAGCAAGTCCAGCCTGACGCCCTCATGCTTGAGGGCAAACAAGGCCTGCTGCAACAAGGAGGGCTCAGGCGCCAACTTGTTTGGCACCAAGAGTGCGCCATCGTCCAGGCGCTCAATGCGGTTGACAGGCGCCAGACGAGCACGCTCCTTGCCCAGGAAATCCGGGGCACCTACCGCGTTCTGGATCCAGGCGTAGCCAATGTCGCTCATGTCAGCAAAGGTCTTTGAGGAGGAAAAATCTTCAGATATCGAGAATTATCTTCAGAAAGAATGGTTTCGGAAACTTTTTCTTCAGATTGACTGCCACACCATCCGAAAACCACCTCAAGCCGGGCAAGCGCGCAGAAAAATCTTCAGCGTCATCACTTTTTCTTCAGAAAGAGGTTCCGTGTTGACTTTTTGCTCAGCCCGCTTGGCGTTTGACCTCATCTAGGGTGCGACCATCCTCGGTCTTCCAGTCGATCCAGCCATTACAGGTTCGACCCATCAGCGCGACGGCCGCCATGCTAGGTGAACGGAACAGGTGGTCACGCTGAAAAACCACGGTGTCACCTTCGGCTCGCATCACGCCCTGCTCCAGCAGGCGTTGGCGGAAGTTGTCGTCCGAGGTGCCCACGATGGATGGCACGCTTTGCAAGCGCCCCACCGAGCCCTTCAACACCACAAAGCCCTCTTCTGTATACAAGCCTCGGCCATTCGCACCCGATGCCTTGCACACAAACACCTCTTGGGGTTGGCTGGCATCCACGCCACTGGCCACCGACTCGAAGAGCGAGAAACCTAGCGTAGCCAGCAAGGTGCGCCCTGTGTCGAACATCTCCAGGCAGTCGGCCTCCATCGGTGGGGGCGTGTGGGGGCGTGAGCCGCCGTTGCCGTTTTCATCGGTGAAGCGGCCCGCCGCGCGGATGGCCTGCAGGCTGTGCCATTCCAGGAACAGCGCATGGGTTTGCGTGAGGTTGTGGGTGCGAGACACCATCACCAGCGCGCGTTGCCAGAAGGGCTTGGCCTTGTTGTGTTCTTTCAGGCGGGTTTGCAGATCGCCACTTTGGCCCACGTACACGCGACGCTCGGTGCCGTCGTCAGATTCGCCCACCAGGAAGTACACCGCCACCTGGGTGCTCTCGGGCATGGCCAGGAAGGTGGGCAGCAGGCTGCGCGGTACCTCGATGACCTGCACGATGCGCGTGGTGACCTCGGCCACGCGGATGCCGCGCGGATCGCCACCGGGCAGGTAGATCTGGATGGTCTTAGGGGTAAGGTTCATGCAGCGTGCTTTTGCGCAGGCGCTAGGCCGCGCACGTCGATCTGGCCGGTGACAGCGGCGGAGATGAGAGCGGAGCGGCGTTCGTTGAGAATTCCAATCACGGCCTCGGCCTCCTTTTCTAATGCGCCAAAAGCCGAAAGTGCCTGCCTGACGTGCTCAACAATCACCCTCTGTTCCGCCAGAGGTGGGCATGGCATCACCGCATTTCGAACGCGATCTTGACTGATGTTTGGGTCCTTGCGTGTTCCTTCGGCTCCTACCATCCAGTACGGTCGCTGATGCTGCATAAATGCCAACACAAACTCTGGGGCAAATTGCGGAGATGGCAAAAGGGCACAAATAGCTTGATTCGTAGCAGCAGGGATTCGAAGCATGTTGACGCCAACCGAAAACTGACCATTTTTTGAGGGTTGTGCCAACCCAAAAT
>CAYVOP010000060.1:0-19120 GCA_964453105.1 uncultured Aquabacterium sp.
CTCAACGGTCACCCGACGCAGCGCGTGCCCCACCACGTCAACATGAGCTTCAACTACGTCGAGGGCGAATCGCTCATGATGGGCATCAAGGGGCTGGCGGTGTCCAGCGGCTCGGCCTGCACCTCGGCCAGCCTGGAGCCCAGCTACGTGCTGCGCGCCTTGGGCCGCAGCGACGAGTTGGCGCACAGCTCTCTGCGCATGACGATCGGGCGCTTCACCACCGAAGAAGAGATCGACTACGCAATCACCACACTGAAAGATCGGGTAGCCAAGCTGCGCGAACTCTCTCCCCTGTGGGACATGTACAAAGATGGTATCGATCTGTCGACCATTCAATGGTCTGCACATTGAACCTCACTTGCTCTTTGGAGAATTACCATGGCATACAGCGACAAGGTCATTGACCACTACGAAAACCCCCGCAACGTTGGCTCTTTCGAAAAGGGCGACGAGTCTGTTGGTACCGGCATGGTGGGCGCCCCAGCATGCGGCGACGTCATGAAGCTGCAGATCAAGGTCAACCCCTCGACCGGCGTGATTGAAGACGCGCGCTTCAAGACTTATGGTTGTGGCTCTGCCATTGCTTCGAGCTCGCTGGTGACTGAGTGGGTGCGCGGCAAGACGCTGGACGAAGCCTTGAGCATCAAGAACACCCAGATCGCCGAAGAGCTGGCTTTGCCCCCGGTCAAGATCCACTGCTCGATCCTGGCGGAAGATGCCATCAAGGCAGCCGTCACCGACTACAAGGCCAAACATGCAAACTGAACAAGCCACTGCGGGTTCCTGCACAGCGGGTCCGGGTAATGGTCCGTTGACCGAGATCGCTGAAATCAACGCCAACATGAAGGTGGAGTTGACTGAAGCGGCGGTTCGCCACATCACCCGTTATCTGACCCGCCGTGGCAAAGGCGTGGGCATTCGCCTGGGTGTGAAAACCACTGGTTGCTCTGGCTTGGCCTACAAGATCGAGTTCGCCGACGAAGTCGAACCCGAAGACATCGTGTTCGAACAGCAGGGTGTGAAGATTTTGGTGGACCCCAAGAGTCTGCCTTATATCGACGGCACGCAGTTGGACTTCGTGCGCGAAGGCCTGAACGAAGGCTTCAAGTTCAATAACCCGAACGAACGCGATCGCTGCGGTTGTGGGGAATCCTTCCGCATCTGATCTGGCAGGCCTTGAGCCTCATGTCGGATGAAGCCCCACCACGTGGTGGGGTTTCGCATTTCAAACGCCATGAACATTGACGCAGACGACTTCACCTTGTTGGGCCTGGAACGCAAGTTCGAACTCAACCGCTCGGCTTTGGACAGCGCCTGGAAAGCCCTGCAAGCGCAGGTCCACCCAGACCGCTTCGCCGCAGAGGGCGGGGCGGCACAGCGCTTGGCCATGCAATGGGCTGTGCGAGTGAATGAGGCACACCAGCGCCTGAAAGACCCGCTCAAACGCGCAGCCTATCTGTGCGAGTTGGGGGGCGCTCCGGTGCAAGCGCACAGCAATACGGCCATGCCGGGCGACTTCCTGATGCAACAAATGCAGTGGCGTGAAGCCCTGGAAGAAGCCGGTAGCGTGACCGAGGTCGAAGCCCTGTCGGAAGAGGTGACCGCGCAGCGCAAGACCCGCCTGGCCCGTGTCCAGCAGCTGCTCGACACCGATGGTCATCCCGCCCAAGCTGCGCAGGAAGTGCGCGCCCTGATGTTCATCGATCGCCTGCTGGAAGAGATCGATACACGTTTGGAACAATACGAAGACGCCCGCTGAAGTGAATGAGCTGACCCATGGCCCTGCTGCAAATTTCTGAACCCGGACAATCGTCAGACCCCCACCAGCGCCGCATCGCGGTGGGCATCGACCTGGGGACCACCCATTCCTTGGTGGCCGCCGTTCGCCACGGTTCCGCTGAATGCCTGCCCGACGAGCAGGGGCGCGTGATCTTGCCGTCGGCGGTGCGCTACTTCCTGGACGACCGTGGCCAGACTCGCCGCCAGATCGGCTATGACGCGATTGCCCAGCAAGCCGAAGACCCGCAAAACACCATTGTGTCGGTGAAGCGCTTCATGGGGCGCAAACTGGCCGACTTGGTTGAGCCTGGCCGCTTGCCCTATCAGTTTGATGATCAGCCCGGCATGGTGGCAGTGCACACCGTGGCGGGCGCCAAATCGCCTGTCGAGGTGTCTGCCGAAATCCTCGCCAATCTGCGTCAGCGCGCAGAAGACACCTTTAACGATGACCTGTTTGGGGCGGTCATCACCGTACCGGCCTATTTTGACGATGCCCAGCGCCAAGCCACCAAAGATGCCGCCCAGATGGCTGGCATCAATGTGCTGCGCTTGTTGAATGAGCCCACGGCTGCGGCCATTGCTTACGGCTTGGACAACGGTGCAGAAGGCTTGTACGCGATCTATGACCTGGGCGGCGGCACCTTCGATATTTCGCTGCTGCAGCTCAGCCGTGGCGTGTTCGAGGTGGTGGCCACAGGGGGTGATTCAGCGCTGGGCGGTGACGATGTCGACCACGTATTGGCCGACGCCGCTTTGGCAGACGCCAAGATGGATGCCGTGACGCCACAAGACAAACGCGCGGTGCTGGTGGCGGCTCGCCGCACGAAAGAAAAGCTTTCTACTGATGGCAATGCCCACTTGTCGTGCGCCTTGTCGACCGGCATGTTGTCGGTCAACTTCACGCGCGAGCGTCTGGCCGAGCTCGCCAAGCCATTGATCGACAAGACACTCACCTCGGTCAAGCGCGTGCTGCGCGATGCCAAGGTCAAGGCGGATGAGGTCAAGGGTGTGGTCATGGTTGGGGGGTCTACCCGTATGCCCGCTGTGCGCGACGCGGTGGGCACCTTCTTTGGCCAAACCCCGCTAACCGATCTGAACCCTGATGAAGTGGTGGCCCTGGGGGCTGCCATTCAAGCCAATCTGTTGGCTGGCAACAATTCGCAAGGCGAGCATCTGCTGCTGGATGTGCTGCCCTTGTCTCTGGGGCTGGAAACCATGGGTGGGCTGGTGGAGCGCGTTATTCCCCGCAATACCCCCATTCCCTGCGCCCGTGCGCAAGACTTCACCACCTTCAAAGATGGCCAAACGGCATTGGCTGTGCATGTGGTGCAAGGTGAGCGTGAACAAGTCGAATTCTGCCGTTCCCTGGCTCGATTCGAATTGCGTGGCATTCCGCCGATGGCGGCCGGCGCTGCGCGCATTCGCGTCACCTTCCAGGTGGATGCCGATGGCTTGTTGAGCGTGTTTGCCAAAGAGCAGCTCTCGGGTGTGGAAGCCTCGGTCGTGGTCAAGCCCAGCTATGGCTTGAGCGACGATCAGGTGGCCCACATGTTGCGCGAAGGCTTTGCCACTGCCGCGTCTGACATGAAAGACCGCGCTTTGCGTGAAGCCCGAGTCGAAGCCGAGCGCATGCTTGAAGCCACTCGTACTGCTCTGGCTGCCGATGGTGATTTGTTGAGTACCGAGCAACGCGTCGAAATTGACCATTTGATGGCACAAATTGGCCAGCGCTGCGACCGGGGTGACCTGGAAGCCCTGGAGGCCGCAACCAAGGCTTTGGCGCAAGGCACCGAAGCCTTTGCCGCTGAACGCATGAACCGCAGCATTCGCCAAGCCCTGGCTGGCCGCAAGCTGGACCAAGTCTGACAACCAGGACTGCCGAAGAAGAGATCCTCACCATGCCCATCATCAAGATCCTGCCCCACGCCTCCTTGTGTCCTCAAGGCAAATCCATCAACGTGGCGCCAGGCACCAGCATTTGCGAAGCCTTGCTAGAGAACCATGTCGAGATCGAACACGCTTGCGACATGAGTGCGGCTTGCACCACCTGCCACGTCATCGTGCGCGAGGGGTTCAATAGCCTCAACGAAATCGAAGAAACCGAAGAGGATCTGCTGGACCGCGCTTGGGGGCTGGAAGCCAATTCGCGTTTGAGCTGCCAAGCCATCGTGGCGGGGCAAGACCTGACCATCGAAATTCCCAAGTACACGATCAACCACGCTCGCGAGAATCACTGATCGGCGCGCTACAGTTCAAGCATGTCACGCCAGATTTTTCTCGATACCGAAACCACCGGCCTGAGCCCTGAGTCGGGCGACCGCATCATTGAAATCGGGTGCGTGGAAATGATCAACCGCCGCCTCACCGGGCGGCATCTGCATTTCTACATCAACCCTGAGCGGCCTAACCACGAAGATGCGGTCCGCATCCACGGCCTGACCGACGAGTTCCTGGCCGACAAGCCGGTGTTTGCCGCCTTGGTCGATGAGATCCTTGACTACTGCCGCGACGCTGAGATCATCATTCACAACGCGGCATTCGACATCGGCTTTCTGAATGCTGAACTCAAGCGCTTGAACAAAGGCTTGTTCACGGCGCACGTGGCAGGGGTGATAGACAGCCTCACCATGGCCCGCGAGATGTTCCCGGGCAAATCCAACTCGCTCGATGCCTTGTGCCGCCGCCTGGAGGTGGACAACACCCACCGGACGCTGCACGGCGCCTTGATGGACGCCGAGTTGCTGGCCGAGGTCTACATCAACATGACCCGCGGTCAGGACGCGCTGTTGATTGATGCAGGCAGCGGTGCCGAAGGGGGCGATGGGGCAGGCCAGGCCTTGGAGGCAATGGACTTCAGTCAGTTCAACTTGCCTGTACTGGGTCCTACGCCGGAAGAGGATGAAGCCTTTGTAAAGCACCTGGAAGGGATCGACAAAGCGAGCGAACAAAAAACTTTGTGGAAATCGCTAAACCTTGTGTTATAGTCATGGTCTTCGCTGATTGCGACATGAAATCAGCGACCCGAACCAGTTTCGGGCGGTTAGCTCAGCGGTAGAGCACTGCCTTCACACGGCAGGGGTCGCAGGTTCGAACCCTGCACCGCCCACCAAGAAAATCAAGCACTTAGCAGCGATGCTAGGTGCTTTTTTCTTGCCCTCTCCAAAATTTGGGACAATTTTGGGACAGTGGGGCAGCAGTCAGGCCTGGCACTCGCACTCAACCACCACATGAGGCGCAGATGGCAGCATTCGAGAAACGCGGGCAGTACTGGCGGGTGAAGATCCGCCGCAAGGGCTATCCGGAGCAAACACGCTCTTTTGACCTGAAGTCACAGGCCGAGGCCTGGGCGAGGTCCATCGAGAACGAGATGGACAAGGGCACCTTCGTTGATCGCACAGAGACGGAGAAGAACACCCTGGCAGACCTGATCGACCGTTACCTGAAAGAGGTGACGCCATTGAAGCGGGGCAAGGACCCTGAGACGTCGCGGCTGAAGGCATTAAGGCAGCGGCCTTTGGCTGCGCTCAAGATGAGCGCGCTGTCGAGCAAACACATCGCCCAGTACCGGGACGAGCGGTTGAAGGAGGTGTCGGCGGGCACCATCAACAAAGAGCTGAACCACCTGGCCCACGTGATCGAAACCGGCCGCAGGGAGTGGGGCATCCAGTTGCCAGAGAACCCCGTGCGCATGGTGCGGCGTCCGGCCGCGCCAAAGGCGCGTGACAGGCGCTTCAGGGAAGGTGAGGAGGCTCAGTTGCGGCTGGCCTGCGAAGACGCACGCAACCCCTTCTTGCTGCCGGTGATCGAGCTGGCCATTGAAACCGGCATGCGGCAGGGCGAGATCGTTGGGCTGCTGTGGCAGCACGTTGACCTGGCTGGTCGCGTGGCTCACTTGCCATTGACGAAGAACGGTGAGGCCAGGTCTGTGCCCTTGTCGCGCAAGGCTGGCGCTGTGCTGGCTGCGCTGCGGCCGTCAGAAGAGATAAAGTCCGGCCCGGTGTTTCCAGGTCTTACGACCGAGGCCATCAAGCGCGCGTTCATGCGTGCATGTGATCGTGCCGGGCTGGTTGACTTCCACTTTCATGACCTGCGGCATGAGGCCACCAGTCGGCTCTTCGAGAAGGGGTTGAACCCGATGGAGGTGGCCAGCATCACCGGGCACAAGACGCTTCAAATGCTGAAGCGCTATACCCATTTGAACGCCGGAGACCTGGCGGCAAAGCTGGGATGAACTGAACGAAAGTGATGCTACCGGACATAGTGCCGTAGGGGGCTCGACTCGCTCTCTTCATCGTGACGGAGCGAACTCAACTCGACTGAGTGCAGGCTATGTGCCTTTCACTGCGGCACTAGCTCTATCCCGTGCATCAGGGTGGGGAGCCAGCTCAAGCGACATGTGTGTGCCCGAGGGCCCGTCCATCAGCTGTTGCCAGCGAATGAACGTAAAGCTGGTCACGGTGCACCCGCAACCAACCGATCTTCACCCAAGCCGACTCCCCGGTAGGGACTATGCCACAGCGTAGACGGGACGCATCTGTCGTCTTTTCAATGAGTGCTCAATGGACAGACCAGACCAGTCAGTGAAGCCAATCGCTTCGGTTAGCTTGTCCAGCGCAGCATTGCTGGGATTCCCGCCGTATAACTTCACATAGGCTGCGCGTTTGACGGTGGACGGAACATCTGGGGAACCCAAAAAGTCACAAAGCAGGTGGAATATTTCACTTCTTTGTTTCACATCATTTTGTTCTGAAATTAGCTGCGCTGCCCTTGTATTTAAATTATCCAGATGTTCCTTGAATTTTGTGGGGTCTCTCAAGTAACAATATTTAAGGGTTATGAATTTGAAGTAAGTTAAGGGGTGCTGGCTAATTTCTTCAAGTATCTTCTCGATTTGGCCGTTGTTGGTGAACCTGTCTCTTAAAAGGTATGCGCCACAAATCAAAAGGTTCGATACTTCTACGGAATCTTCTTCCTTGGCGGAATCCCACCCAGGCATGGCGACTCTTATAGTTGCTGACAGCTCTTCGGCGACGAAGTGTGAGATTAAATCACCCGCCCCGCCGGGTAATTTTATGGCCGTAGTCTGAATGATCGTTAGTAGCTGGCAGAGGCTATAAGTTGTCCTTACGCGAAGATCAACCGAAACTATATAGAAAGCACAATCCAGAATGGATCGAGTTATTGTCATCCATTTGTCAATCGATGCGCTGGATTTTTTGTCCAGGGACTTATTGGCAAGTCTCGCCAGTGATCGAAGGCTCCCAATTAGGCTTCCGCTCAGATTGCTGAGTCGTACGTCGTGCCGCCTTGCAATTATTCGTATATCATGAACTAGCGAACCTATGGTGTGTCGATCCTTGCCAGTAGTGGCCGTAGAGGACCTCCATGCGTCACTGTCAAGCAATTCGCTTATTACGCTCACACGGAGCCTGACATCGTCTCGTGCTTGAGTAAGATTGGATACAAAGGGTCGTCTGAAGTTTTGGATCTTCGACTCGTTGATGTAGAGTTTGTATTTAGATAGCTCAGAACGCAAAAGGTTGTCGATCTTGTCGATTGTTTGGTCGCTATTGGAGAATATTGAGTAATCGTCGACGTAGCGGCGAATTGAATAGTGAAGCCCTTCTGTAAGACCTTCTTTAAGAAGGGTCTTTTGAACGGTTCTATCAACGTCTTGCAATATTATTTCAGCAAATATTCTTGAGAACTCAGGGCCAACCACGATCCCATTGGTTTCATTGTAATTGGATCGTTGCATTAATGAATCAAAACTTGATTCAAAGGAGTATGCCTTGGTGTTGTTCTTGGCAAATTCCTTGCTTTTTGTGGCCCAGGCTATGGAATGGGTGTAAATGCTATAAAAGCACTTCGAGATGTCTAGGTGGCGAAGTAATTCAAACTTCTTCTCTAGTCGGATAAAATCCCGAGACTCATAGAACTTGTTTAAAAGGTTGAATTTTTCATACGCGAAATAGGATACTAACTTCGACAGTGCCGGCTCGGCACTGTCTGGGGCAAGATGAACCTCGCCTGTTTTGTGAACTGATTCTTTGAGCTCTCCAAGCGAAAGTACATAAACCGCAGCAACTGCGGCCGGGTGCCTCAAAGAGAATTCTCCTCTTCCGCAATATTCGAGAATGGAGGTCTCATGCGCCTCGTAGAAGTCGCAAAACTCAAGTTGAAGTAATGGGTGCACTAAACTTAGTTGTGTTGTGCGCTCACTGTCTTTCCGTACCTTATAGTTGTAGGGGATAGTGTAGCCTCGCGATGCGCTGAAGATCCTATCCAGGAGTGGCTTAGCTGAGGCGTCGACCGAGCGGCATTTGCTGTAATAAAGTCGATCATTTCCGAAAATTACAGGAACTTCATAGGGCAGGGTTTCAGTAAGCAGTGGTCGGAAACGCCAAAAATTCTTCTTTGTATTAGCCATTGCGCCACGCCTTTTTCATTTCTGCCACTCTATCTGGTGCGAATCGCATTGTGATTTTGAGCTCGAAGCCTTTAAAGAAAGATATTTCTCGCAGCTCTTGGCGTTGTGCAGCGCTCAACTTTGAGCCAAAACAAGAAGTTGGCTTAATCAAGGACTGATAAACCCCGTCGAGACTCTTGAGTTCAGGGGCTTTGTGGGCTTTGAAACCACCCTTGTAATATGTGCCGCAGAGTTTGTAGTTGTAGAATATGCCAGACTTTACGAAGCGCGACGACTTCACCGAAGTGACTCCGTGTCGCTGGACAGTGTAATTTCCAGACAGGAATCTAAGTCTGTCTCGCAAAAGCGCAAAATTCTTGTCTTTTTCATGCGCTTTGAAGCATCGAAATATTCGTGTTTTTAATTTGGTTATTTTTCGCTCGGATATGGATACCCTAATCTCTCTAGGATCTTTTTCTCCACAAAGATCTGAGACTGTATAGTTATATCCAAGGTACTCAATTGTCACCTGCTTTTGACTTGTTTTGTTGCTGCAATTCAATGCAATGCTGGATGACTTCTTATTATTAAAGGTCATCGTTGGTGGCAATAGGCTCGATATTTTTGACTCAATCTCGCCTGTCGGTATGTGCGAGAATATAAGAATGTCATCGGAGTATCGGAAATACCTATATACCCCCGGGAGCCCTCTGACAGCTTTGTCGAAAGACTCCATTTCCAGTTCGGCTAGCATCGGGCTTACGCATATTCCTCTCGGGACTCCAGTTGTGCTGGCGGCGCAAAATGTATTAAAGAAGGAGTTTAGGTGCTGACGTAACGATGTGGGGATGAAGGTATTCTGTGTGAGCCTTCTTATTAGACCCTGTGTTGGCACAGTCTCATAGAATGAGGAGATGTCGCGCCTGACCAAAAATATTGGGGTTGAGTCACTTAATGCGTCGATAACACCGCGGACCATACGATCTCGGTTGTTTATCTCGATTTTGAAGCGGCGGGAGATGAACTTCGCCAATATTCTCAAAATGAGGGTTTGAGAATAATCCTTTACCGAATGGCATTTCCGGCCATTTGAAATCGTTGCATGGATTGGACCGAAGGCTGGAATGCCTGATTTGGCTACGGTTATAGCCGTCGAAATAATCGTCTCTCGATCCTTCTTTAGATCAAGAGAAAATCTTTTCGAGTCACCTGCTCGAAGAGCGCCAGCGAATGCGTGTTCGTCCAATGGTGCGTGCATTTACTCTCCCGTCTTCGGCCCTAGCTTCTATTCATTCTTAGAAGGTCGCCTATAAATCTGCTGAAAAAACTGACCCCAATTACGCTGCTCCCATTAGCTTAGCCGTGGCTGGGTCATATACTGAGTTGACTATGGTTCCATTCTGAATTCGACGAACGGCGTCATCCAGCACATGTAGTGGAACGAGGAACCACTCGCGAGGTTTAACGGGGTGTCCGAATCGATCCTCGATGGTCAAGTCGATCTGCACCGCACTAAACAGCCGGTGAAAGATTGCCTCAAGCTTTGTCCGGTTCAGGTTGTGCAGCTTGTAGGTAGCAACTACCTCAACATCAGCCAGCAAGTAAGTTGCGTCTTTGTCCGCGCCGGCTATGCGAGCCTCGACTTTTCCACCAGTCACGCCAATCTTGTGGATCAGCTCGCGATGCTGGGCCACAAAAGGATGGTTCGACTTGCTACGCAGCACGTAGATCGTGCCGGACTCGATGTCGTCGGGTTCAGCCTCGCTACCGAACAATGGTCCCATGTCAGGGTCTGACAGCCGTCGACCAGTCTCGTCCTTCCAGAGTGCCTTTTGAAGTGAGCGAAGTAGCAGGTTGCTTTCGGTGCCGTTGCTGTACACCACACGCAGGCGGGCATCTTGGTGGCCTGTGGCCATCTTGATAGGTTCACCCATTTCCGCCACATACGCAAACTGCCCACCAAGAATGAAGAAGTCATGCGCCTGAATGGCGGCGTCACGGCCGAAGCGGAGCGCCTTGCGCATACCGGCGTTTAGGTCTCGCTCGACTTGCTCGAACAGCGGCTGGAAGCGCTCAAAGTCTTGGCAAGGAGATCGATCTGCGATCTCTTCGGCCGCGCGCTTTTCTGCGCTGGATCGCACGTGGCGAAGCACGGTGATGTCATCGTCAGCGGGCGCAACATCTCCGACACCCAACTCCGCTAGCAGAGCATCTTCGTCCAGGTCTTCAACATCAGCCGCCTGGCTGGAGGGGCCAGCCAGCAGTCCTGGCTCGTCCAGCGGTGCCAGCAGTGTTTGTGCCTCGGGCAGTTTGCGCAACTGATCCAGCCGAACCGCATACAGGCGCTCGAAGATGTCGCCACTTTGGCCGTGCTGTGGTGCCCGTCCGTGCGCCTGATGAAAGCGCAGGATGTCTTCAAAGCCCGCGATGATGCGCTCCTCTCGCGGGGTGCGGCTCGATACCTTGAGCGGCGCAACTTCAACGCCAAGCGCATCCAGCAGTTCGTCATCGTCCATGTCAGCCATTGGCGTTGCCTCCTTGGGCTTGCGCCGCCTTGGCCTGCGCGCGGTAGCGCGCGAACGCGGCCACACCCTCGGCCATGCGCTTCTCCCAGGCGTCGGCCGAGTTGATGTCAGGCAAGCGACCGCGTTCGTTCTTGAATTGCAACGCGCGCTTGGAAAGGTCTCGGGCCTCTTCCTCTGGGATGCTCACTTTCTTTGCTGCAATGGCGGCCTGCACCTGGCGCAATGACTTCTCATCCATCGCCTTTGCCAGGACGGCGTAAGCCGCATCGAAGGGGTTGATGCGGTCGATCAGGTCAATGTCCAGGTCGCGCACGTTGACGAACTTGCGCACGCCATCCAGCAGCGCCGTGCTGCCTTGCACCGTGTCGCCTGCGGCATCTGCCTGGGCCAGGGCCAGCTTCGCTTGCTGGGTAATGTTCATGGCAGCGATGGCGTGCTGCCGAATGGCTTCCTGGTCGCTCTCGCTCAGCTCTGGGTAACGCTCGCGCACGATCTTGCCCATGCGCAACTGCGTCAGCTCTTCAGGCAAGGTGTTTTCCTTGTCGAACAAGCCACGCTCCAGCGCCGTTTTATCCTGCAGAAAGCTGGTGACCACCTCGTTCAAGTCTTCCTTGCAAATGCGAGTGGCTTCGGGCGTCTCTGGCCTGGCCAAGCCGTTGATCTCGACGTGGTATTGGCCGGTGGCTTCGTTCACGCCGACGTTGGTGCGCCCCTCTTGGTAGCCTTCGCCGCCGTTGTAGACGAAGCCCTCCTGGGCACCGGCATTCTTGGGCGTGAACTCATAACGCGGTGCCAGCACCTGCTCCATCAGCAGGCTGGCTGAGATGGCCTTGAGCATGTCGTTCACGGCCTCGGTCACGGCGGACTGCTCGGCCGTCGGCTCGGCAATCAGGTTGGTGAAGCGTGATCGCTCCTTGCCTTTGGCATCACGCGTGGCGCGGCCAATGATCTGCACGATTTCGGTCAGGCTGCTGCGGTAGCCGATGGTCAGCGCGTGTTCGCACCAGATCCAGTCGAATCCTTCCTTGGCCATGCCGAGCGCAATGATCACGTCCACATGGTCACGGTTGTCCTTTTGCGCCGGGTCTTTCAGCGCACCCAGCACGCGGGTGCGGCGCGCCGGGTCGCTGTCGTCCACCAGATCTGCCACCTTCAAGGTTCGGCCGTCCTTGGCGGCCACCAGGTGGAAGCCGGTGTTCGGGTCCACCCCCTTCCAATCTCCCAGGCCGTGCATGATCTCATCCACCTCGCGTTGCTTGTCCTTCAGGCTTTCGCGGGCGTTCACATTCGGGATGTGGACGATGGTCTTCAGGGCCGGGTCCAGCACCTTGGTGACGGCATCGACATAGGGCCCCGTGTAGAAGAAGTAGCCGATGTCCAGCGACTTGAGCCACTGGTAGCCATTGAGCTGTTCGTAATAGGTGTAGGTGATTGTCTCGAACTTCGACTCATCGGCAGGGCCCAGCACGGCCTCGCTGTCACCGCGAAAGTAGGAACCCGTCATGGCCACCAGGTGCACCTTGTCGCGGGCGATGAAGGCGCCCAACTGGCTGCCCAGCACGTTGTCCGGGTTGCTGGAGACGTGGTGGAACTCATCGATGGCGATCAGGCGGCTGTCGAAAGCGGCGATGCCCAGCTCTTCCACCGCGAAGCGGAACGTGGCATGCGTGCAGACCAAGGCCTTGTCGCTGCTGGCCAGGAACTGGCGAACTGCATCCACCTTGGACTTAGCTGCGCGTGGCTCGTCGCCACCAGGCGCATTGCACAGGTTCCACTGAGGTGCGACGTGCCAGTCCCAGAAGAAACCAAATTGGCTCAATGGCTCGTCTGCAAAGCTGCCGCCGATGGACCGCTCGGGCACGACCACGATGGCCTGTTGCAAGCCCTGATTGTGCAGCTTGTCGAGCGCAATGAACATCAGGGCGCGGGACTTGCCCGAGGCGGGCGGCGACTTGATCAGCAGGTACTGCTCGCCCCGCTTGGCGTAAGCACGCTCTTGCATGGCGCGCATGCCCAACTCGTTGGCCTTGCTAGATGCGCCGGTGTGTGCCGTAGTGATGGACACCGACGGCACGGTGTAGGCGTTGGTCGGGTTGCTGGCGTGATCGCTCATGATGCTACTTTCTTCCCTTGGATGCCTTAACGGCAGGCTTGCTCTTTTCTGCAGCCGTCATCTTCGTGTACAGCTCAAACAGCTTTTCAAGGCGTTCAGTGTCGTTCTTGAAGCGGCGGCCGATGTAGATGCGCTCCAGCACCTCGTCGTTGCGTTCGTGAGCGTGACGCAGGTTATCTGGCATGGTTTCCGGGTCGTACAGGTCGGCGATGGTGGCGGGAAAGTGCGCCTCGCGGGCGAGTAGGATATCTTCTGCGCACCGCGTCAGGTCGGCCTTGTTTTGCTCGGTGAGCAAGGGAACAGGAAAGGTGTTCCAGCCTAAAGTGTTTGAGTACCTGTAGCGTGTTTCTAGTTTCCCGCAGACCGTGGCGATCCACACAAGATGGAGGCGAGATGCAATTAGCGCCATATTCCAGAGTGGGGCGTCATACAGCCCGAACGCTGCGTTGGAAACAACAGCTCCACGCTCAAGAGCTCCGACTGGCAAGTAGTCGCGATTTTCGCTCGTGTGGATAGGAATTATCAGTGGGATTGATGATGCTGAAGTCTTGCCGTGACGAATTTCTGCAAACGCGTGCGGCGTCACGCTTTGCTCTCTGGTTTTTTCCTTCTTGCTCTGCTGGCGGAATTCACGCACGAGATCAATGCGATCCCGGATAAAGTTGAGTCTTTGAGCCTCGGGTAGATTCGAATCAGTAATCCATAAGCAATAACGATTCTTCCCCTCGATATATTCATCACTCCCAAGGTATTGCTTGATATATCGCCCCACACCCGGCTCATTAATGGCCTGATAATCCACTGCCTTGATAACGAGTCCGCCTCCATCCGCAGGCTTGCTTCCGTAGTCCATAGGCAACAAGCGGTTTATTGGCTTGCTCGACTTGTTGATGATCGTATTGGTATTCGGAACAAGGTATGGGCCAATAAAACTTACTCGCCGCTCTTGAGGTGGTGTATCAGGACTCTCCTCATAGAGCCGACACCCATTAGAATCCGTGGATAGTCCTACGACAACAACCGTGACGCCCGCATTATTTTTGGCAAGGTTCTTCCATTTGAAGGAAGTCCGGGCAAAGTGGATACGCAAGCCTGCATCCAAGGCTGTCGTCCAAAATGCAGGCACCTGCTGTCCTTGGCAGATCGAATTCGTTGAAACGAAGGCACTGTGGGTTAGGTGAGACAGGCACATTTGCCCAGCTTTCCAGAACCATCCCAGCACATAGTCCAACAACTTCCATTGGATGTTAGTTGAAGAAAAAACTGCTTCAAGGTCATCCTTTTCTCTGCCTGACATCTCGGACTGCCCGAGATATGGCGGATTACCGCAGATATAGGTCTCGCCACCTTCATTCTCGAAATCTATTTCCGTTTGATCAAGCGGCGTGCTAAAAAGGTCATCCCCAAGAAGCTTCACCTCAGTACCGGTTGGCGGGCAAATGCTCAGCCAATCGAGCCGCAGGGCATTGCCGCAGACAATCCAATTTTGTGCGTCCAGCGGCAAAAACTCGGCGAGCGCATCCTTCTGTCCCCGATACAGCACATCGCACTGGAACTCCGCAATGATTAGTGCTAGACGGGCAATTTCAGCGGGAAAATCGCGCAGCTCAATACCGCGAAAGTTGGTCAACGGAATCGCGCTGCCTAGATGAATCTCCCCCCTGCGACGATTGATCTCAGCCTCTATCTCACGCATCTGCTTGTAGGCGATGACCAGGAAGTTGCCTGAGCCGCAGGCCGGATCAAACACCCGGATGCGGGCCATGCGCTTGCGCAGGTTTAGCAACTTGCGCTCGTTGTCACCGGCCTCGGCCAGTGCTGCGCGCAGGTCGTCCAGGAACAGCGGGTTCAACACCTTCAAGATGTTGGGCACGCTGGTGTAGTGCATGCCCAGGGCGCCGCGCTCTTCGTCGTCGGCCACCGCCTGGATCATGCTGCCGAAGATGTCGGGATTGATCTCGCGCCAGTTCAATGCCCCTGCGTGCAACAGGTAGGTACGCGCCATCTGTGTGAAGCGCGGAACTTCGGTGCTACCGGAAAACAGCCCACCATTCACGTACGGGAAGGCAGCCGCCCATGCCGGGAGGCGTGGATTGGCAGCTGCACGTTCTGACCGACTGATGTTCATGGCCCGGAAAATCTCGGACAGCACCTCATGGGTGTTGCTGCCACTGCGATCACTCATCCGGTCAACCGTCTGCGTGAACATCCCGGTATCGCTGAAGATGCCCGTGTCTTCCGCGAAGAAGCAGAACACCAGACGCGCCATGAAGTGGTTCATGTCGCTGCGACGCTCGTCCGTAGCCCAGGACGGGTTCTCGCGCAGCAGTTCGACGTACAGCTTGTTCAGGCGCCCCGTGGCGCGCACGTCGATGGGGTTGTCCTTGATCTCCTTGATGGTGGAGATGCCTGCCAGGGGTAACAGGAAGCCGAAGTGGTTCGGAAAGTCGGTGTAATCGCAGGCGACGGTTTCGCCGCTTGCGAGTTCTTCCGCCTCCAGGGTTTGGCCATCTGTGGCCAAGAGGTACTTTGCTTTGGCCTTGGTCGTGGCGGGGCTTGCGCGCAGGGCTGTGAGCGTCTCGCCGACATTGCCTGCCTCGCACACAGCGATGTGAATGTTGTTGCGCAGCAGGACGCCGCCAGGTAGATCGGTGGCGTTGTTGTTGCCCGTGCGCAAGCGTTTGAGCGTTGTTTCCTTGTTGCCAAATGCAGCAAGAAATGCGTACGGAAACTCCGTGGCATCGAAGGGTTGAAGGGCCAGGTCAGAGATGGCCTGTTCAATTTCTACAGCGTTCATGAAATATGGCCTGTTCAGGCGCCAGGCCAGAGGCGAGCAAAGTCAAACGAGAGTTGGCGATGGTGCCGGATGGAAAGTAGATATGCAGTCAACTTGACTGCATCCACGGCATACAAAATCAGATAGTCTCTGTGCAGATACACGCGCAAGGCGTCGGCGGTACCATGAGGCAGCTGCGCCAGTTGGGCTAGGGCCTCGGTCGATTGTGGTGGCTGATCCAGGTAGCGCTTGCCAATCAGCGGGAAACGCGCCAGGTTGGGGATCACCGTGTCGCGCAGGCCTGTCAGCAGGTCGTCATAAGAAAAAGCAGCGTCGGCCTCTTCCAGAAAGGCTTCGATGGATGCCAAGCGCTCAATGAAACTGTCGGTCAGCTCCACGCTGTAGAGCTGCTCAGCCACGGTGTTTTGGCTTCGCTTTGCCTGCGGTCGAGGCCTTGGCTGCGCGCGCAGCTTGCAAGCCTGCCAGCGCGGTATCGGCGTCTTGCGTGCGACCCGCCAGTACGTCGGCCAGGCCTCGGCGGGCATCGTCGATCAGCAGCAAATGGATGCGCTCGCGCTCCAGCCGGTGGTAGTAGTCCAGCCGGTCTGCATCGATCAAGGCGACATAGCTTTCACCGTTCTTGGTGATGATCTTTTCGGCGCCGGCCTTGGCCTGGTCGGCTAGCTCGGACAGGTTCGCGCGTGCCTGGGTGAATGGCACCACATCGCTGGCAGAAAAGCCCATGGCTGGCTCCTTCGGTGAATGACAGAATTCTGTGCAGTTTACGCGAAGGTACAGCGGTTTGGTTGATTGCCGAGGGCTCAATGATGCCGGTGATGGTGGCTGCTTTTGCCGTAGGCCAAGGGCATCCCCGTATCGCCATCTCTCACCACGGTGCATGAGCCACCGGAAACCGGGTCAACGCCGGGCGTGACGACGAATCCAGGTGAGCCGGAATACTCACTGAAGGTGGTGAACCTGTCGCTGAGCCAATAGGCCAGCCAGTACGGCACCCACCAGATGCACCCCCCCAGTAGCATGTCAAAGAAGCCGCCCAGGCTACCGCCAGACAGCAGTGCCGCTGCAGGAACGGGCAGCCAGGCCAGCCAGCGGCGCTGTCCGGAAAGCCGTTTAATGATGTTCATTGGCGGCCTCGGCGCATGGCTTCGGGTGAGACGTAGACGTTGTCCAACTCGTCACCCATCATGTCCTCCACAGCCTGACGCACACAGGTGGCCGCAAACTCCCTTTGCTCGCCCAGAGACATGCTTTGAGGCTTCATGCGCTGCACATGGCTGGTGTAACTGCGCATCGGAAAGCGGTCTTGGCCCTTAGGCGTGACCCCTGTGATGGCGTGACAACTCGGTTGGCCTGTGCCTGAAAAGGTGACTGACGAGTAGAGAAAGATCGACCAGCGGTTCGCTGGGAAGCGCTGGGTGAAAGCGTCGGTCACGATGTCGGCAATGTCTTCTGCGCGCACAGGGCCGAACTCGGCGGTGGTGAAGCGGCCGGCATGGGCTTGGCTGGCCATCAACAGGACGAGCGCTGCCGCGACGTGGCGCAGGCTGAGTTGGGTCTGAAATGTCCTCATGGGTTTGTGCATTTGTGGTTTTCTTTGAATTGTGACTTAAACGCGGCTGACGTAAAAGCATCAATTCGGAAAACTGCGCTGCATGCCAGCCCGCACACCAACACCGACAAATGCCGCGCCATCAGCGCGTGCGGTGTTGGCCGCCAACTTGATTCGGCTGCGGGCAGAGAAGGGCTGGTCACAAGAGGCGCTTGCCTTCGAATGCGGTTTGCATCGCACATTTGTGGCTCATGTGGAGCGCCAGGCGCGCAACATTTCGCTCGATAACCTGGAGCGCTTGGCTCTGGCGCTGGGCGTGCAAACCTTTAGTTTGTTGATGCCCTGAGCGATCTGGCCTTTCGGTCATTCGGTAGTAATCGCCGGAATTTCGGCGGATCGGCTTTTGCGCTCCCTCATATGATTCGTGCTGTATCGAGGGAGCAGTTGATGGCCAGGAAAAGCAGAAAGTCGGCCCGTGCGGCCAAGCGCAAAGAGGGCGTTGCAATTCAATTGATGGGCTTGGGGGCGGCGTTGCTGGTCATCCCCTCCTTCATTAGCAGCCCCGTGATTGCGCCAGCCTTCGCGCAGTTGAGGCCGCTGGGCGGCTTGATGCTGTTGGCCGGTGGAGTGTTGTTCTGGCTGATGCACAAAAAGTCAGAAGAGCCTGCGCCTTTGGCCGCGCCAAAAGCGCCAGAGCCAACTCGTGCCAAGTTCACTGGCGCCGAGACTGTAGATGGTCCGGTGGACAGGACAGTCACGGAGTTGGAGCGATTAAAGGCAGCGCCATCCGAGGCATCTGCCACGCCAGCCCGCACGCCGGAATCTTGGTCGGCCGAGGTGTTCGATGTGATCGAGTGGCGGCGCTTTGAGGCTGTCGTGGAGCTGCTGTTCCAGCAAGCTGGATTCGAGACTAAATCCCAATCGCACGGTGCAGATGGTGGTGTGGACGTTTGGCTTTATTCCCGTCATGAGCCGGGCAAGCCAGCGAGCCTGGTGCAGTGCAAACACTGGCAAGGCAAGAAGGTGGGCGTTGACAAGGTTCGCGAGCTGAGGGGTGTGATGGCAGCGCAGGGCGTGTCACGCGGGCAGTTCGCCACCACGTCCACATTCACCGCAGACGCGGTGGCTTTCGCGCGCGAAAACGGTATCAACCTGCTGGACGTGACGGGCCTGATGAAACTGATTTCTTTGCGCACACCAGAACAGCAGGCGGCGTTGCTGGCGGTGGCATTGGAAGGCGAGTACTGGCGCCCGACGTGCGTGAACTGCGGAACCAAATTGGTGGAGCGCACGCCGCGCAACGGTGGCGCGAAATTCTGGGGTTGCCCCACTTATCCCAAGTGCAAGACGACGATGCCGATGCGCTCCGGCGCGGCTTGATGGGCTTGCACGGCAGGGCGGTCAAGCAGGGTTTTGGGGCGGGGCGCTGTGTAGCCTTGCCAGCTTGGCCTTGGTAATTTCTTGCGCGTCGTACAAGGCCTGGATGTCCTGCGCTTCGACGATTTTCGTCAGCATGGCGTGTGTTTCCAGCAAGGCCCGTTGCAGCAATATTGGCATGCTGTGAGCGGCCTGAGCGTGGCTCACCTTGGCGGCAATTTCGTTGCCTACCTGACTCAGCCGGGCCTCGATGCTGCTCACGGTTTCGGTGGTGACCCCTTGCGTCAAGAGCTGCCGCAAGTACTCGGACAGACTGACGCCGTGCTCGTTTGCGCGTGCCTTGTAAAAGTCCAAAGTATTCGGGTCGAGCCGAATATTGGCGCGACCGGTTTCACCCTTGCCAAAACCACGAGGACGCGGCATTTTTCTTTCTCCATCAATGACTTGCGTCGATTGAGGCGGCCTAGTGTATGCGCCTCAACGCTTCGGTGTCGCCACGCCAAAACCAGCGCCACAGCGCGGGTTTGGCGCTGCAACGGCAGTTGCGTGGTGTGTGACCAGAATCCAGGGG
>CAYVOP010000061.1:0-18848 GCA_964453105.1 uncultured Aquabacterium sp.
CGACGGCGGTGCCGGCGCGGACGCCCTCACCGGCGCCTCGGGTCGGGAGCTCCTGATCGGCGGCAAGGGCGACGACACGATCGCCACCGGCACCGGCGAGCGCATCGAGATCACCCACAAGTCGTCTAGCCGCGCCACCTATGCCCAAGGCAGCCTGCGCGCCGTGCGCTTCCTGGCGCACCAACCACACGGTCTGTTCGGCATGGACGACGTACTGGGGATGGCATGAACGGTTTGACGCACCTGTGGGAACAAGGCGATGCCGTCGGCAAGGCGGTGGCCCTCATGTTGCTGCTGATGTCCATCAGCGCCTGGGTGGTCATCTTCTGGAAAGGCTGGCTGCTGACCCGCGCGCGTCGAGACCTGGTCAAGGGCGCGCAAGCCTTCTGGGATTCGACCGATCTGGCCGCAGGGCGCCAAGCCTTGCAGGGGCTGGATCGTGAAGCCGTGTTGCTGCCCCTGGTCGAATCGGTGAGCGCGCCTTCTGGTGCCGGCACCCTGGCGGCGCGCTCAGATCGCGAAGCCCAACTGACCCGTCGCCTGCGCGACAGCCTGCATGACGTGCTGGAGCGCTTGCAAGCCGGGCAGGTGCTGCTGGCCTCGGTGGGGGCTGTGTCGCCCTTTGTGGGGCTGTTTGGCACCGTCTGGGGCATCTACCACGCCATGATCAGCATCAGCACAGAAGGCTCGGTCAGCCTCGACAAGGTGGCCGGCCCGGTCGGTGAGGCCTTGATCATGACCGCCGCCGGTCTGGCGGTGGCCATTCCCGCAGTGCTGGCCTACAACATCTTCGGCAAGTTCGTGTCGGCCTGCGAGGCTGATCTCGAAGGCTTTGCGCACGACCTGCGCGAAACCCTGCTGAGCGAGAAGGAGTAAGCCGGCATGGCCTTCGGACGTCTGGAGCGACCCCAGGGCACCCAGCCCATGAGCGAAATCAACATGACGCCGTTGATTGACGTCATGCTGGTGCTGCTGGTGATCTTCATGCTCACCGCGCCCCTGATGACCTCCAGCCTCAAGCTGGACCTGCCCAAGGCCGATGCCCCACCGCCGCCCGCCAACAAGCAGCCGCCGACCTTGTCGATCGTGTTGACGGCTGACGGAGAGATGCACCTGGAAGACAAGGTCGTCAAACCTGATGATCTGGTCAAGCAGGCCCAGGATCAAGCCAAGAAGCACCCCGACACGGAGGTGCAATTGCGTGCCGATCAGGCGGTGTCTTACGGTCGGGTGGCCGATCTGATTGGCCTGCTGCAAAAGGCCGGCCTCAATCGCATAGCCTTTGTGACCGACCCGAACGCGCCAGAGGCGCCTCCCGCCAAGCCCTGATGGGGGCCGGCTGGGGCCGGGTCTGTCGGCTGATCACGACAGCGTGAGCCAACAGGTGGTGAATTCCACCCACGCCCGACCTCGGGGCGCACACAATGAGGCCATGTAGATTGCTGACAGGAATCGCATGGCTGCCCCTCAGTTCCCCACGCAACGTTTCAGCGAGGCCCAGGCCGCGCTGGATTACGTCACCCAGCTCTACGACGGGCAGATCTCCTACCTGCGCCATTCCTTGCAGCGTTTTGTGGCCGGCGAGCAATTGCCCGATCACATTCGGGCGCGCTATCCCTTCGTGCGCGTGCATACCGACACCGTGCGCATGGCCGACTCGCGCTTGTCCTACGGTTTTGTGGCGGGCCCTGGCACCTACGAAACCACGCTGACGCGCCCCGACCTGTTTGCCGACTACTACCTTGAGCAGTTCAACTTGCTGTTGGCCAACCACGGGGTGGATCTGGAAATCGGGCTGGGAGCCGACCCCATTCCGGTTCACTTCAGCCTGGACGAGCACCAGCACCTGGAAGGCAGCATGCCGGCTGAGCGGCGGCTGTTGCTACGCGACCAGTTCGATCTGCCTGATCTGGGGGCCATGGACGATGGCATTGCCAATGGCACCTATGAGGTGCCGCCCGGCCATGCCAGCCCCTTGTCCTTGTTCACGGCCCCACGGGTCGACTATTCCTTGCATCGGCTGCGGCATTACACGGCCACGTCGCCCTCGCATTTCCAGAACTTCGTGCTGTTCACGAACTACCAGTTCTACATCGACGAATTCGTGCGCTACGGGCATGAGCTCATGCGGCGCGCGCCTGATCCGGCCAACCCGCAAGATGACGATGACTGCATCGCCTTTGTCGAGCCCGGCAATGTGATCACCCGTCGGGTGGGGCAGTCTGTGGAGCCTGGCGATGCCTTGGGGGCGGTGCCACCCCGCTTGCCGCAAATGCCTGCATATCACTTGCTGCGCAAGGACCACAGCGGCATCACCATGGTCAACATTGGGGTGGGGCCGGCCAACGCCAAAACCATTACTGACCACATTGCGGTGCTGCGCCCCCATGCCTGGATCATGCTGGGGCATTGCGCCGGGCTGCGCAATTCGCAGCAATTGGGTGACTATGTGCTGGCCCACGGCTATGTGCGAGAAGACCATGTGCTCGACGAAGACTTGCCTCTGTGGGTGCCCATTCCGCCCCTGGCGGAAATTCAGCTGGCGCTGGAGGGGGCGGTGGCCGATGTGACGCAGCTACAGGGCTACGAGCTCAAGCGCATCATGCGTACCGGCACGGTCGCATCGACCGACAACAGAAATTGGGAGTTGCTGCCTCAGCGCACGCCCGAGCGGCGCTTCAGTCAGAGCCGTGCGGTGGCCTTGGACATGGAAAGCGCGACGATTGCCGCCAACGGATTCCGTTTTCGTGTGCCGTATGGCACCTTGCTGTGTGTCAGCGATAAACCGCTGCATGGCGAGTTGAAGCTGCCAGGCATGGCCAATCAGTTTTACCGCGAGCGGGTGGATCAGCACTTGCGCATTGGCTTGCGCGCCATTGAGCGTTTGCGGGCCAACCGAGCGGGGCAACTGCACAGCCGCAAGCTGCGCAGCTTTGCCGAGGTGGCCTTCCAGTAACAGCAGCTGAACGTCAGCTGCTTGTGCTTGACGTTAGGCGGCCAAGGTGGCGACCGAGTTGTCTTGCACGGGGGCCACTTCGCGGCGAATCTGTTCACCAGCCAGGTTTTCTGCGACCTTCAGGTCGTAGGCGGTTTGCAGGTCCATCCAGTATTGGGGGGGGGTGCCGAAGAAACGGGCCAGGCGCAGGGCGGAGTCGGGGCTGATGCCACGACGCTCACGCACGATGTCATTCACGCGGGGAGCCGGGACGTGCAGGCGAATGGCCAAGCCACTGGCAGACAGACCGTGCTGCTCCATGAATTGGGAGCGCAGAATCGCTCCTGGATGGACGGCTTGATTGTTGCTCATTGCGAAATTTCTACCTAAGGGTTTTTCATAGATACTGGCGCGAATCGTATGTGGTTTGACAGGCTATGATTGTCAAAAAATTGACAATCTGACGGGAAGAGACTCCGTCATTTAGGTGGGTTAGCCCCGATTGTGGATGGTTTTGTCGCCACGCTAAACGTTAATCGATTCAATGAAGAGGCGGTTTGATTCCTCGCCGCTGGCCTTGCTGCCGGCTTTGCAGTCCCATCTTTGGTTTGCCAGTTGCCCGGCTGAGTTGCAGCAAGCATTGGTTGATCGAGGGCGAATCCGGCATCTGAAAGCGGGCGAGTCGCTGTTTGCGCGCGGCGATGTGCACGACGGGCTCTATTGCGTGATTGCGGGGGCCTTGATGCTGGGCTCCATCAGCCCACGTGATGGCGCCCACCGACTCAGCCTGTATGTCGAGCCCTATCACTGGTTTGGCGAGGTGGCCTTGCTGGATGACTTGCCGCGCTCGCAAGATGCGGTGGCGGGCACCGATTGTTCCGTGCTGGTGGTATCGCGTGCCCTGATCGATCCCTGGTTGGATGCCCACCCTCAGTACTGGCGCGACCTGGCGCGGCTGGCCTGCAGCAAGATGCGGCTGATGCTGACCGCGCTGGAAGACAACGCCACCTTGCCCATTGACCAGCAATTGGCGCGTCGCCTGTTGTTTTCGGTGACCAATTTTGGTCAGGCCACGGCCGACCAGGTTCGCCGCCGGGTGCGGGTGCCGCAAGAATTTCTGGCGCGCATGCTGGGCGTGTCGAGGCAAACCATCAACAAAGCGTTGCGCAAGCTGGAGTCAGAAGGGGTGCTGGCCTTGCACTATGCCGAAATCGAGGTGCTCGATGTCATGGCCCTGGCGCGACGGGCGGGCCCCATCGACCCCAGCTTGATGCGTGGGGTGCCCGAGGTGGGGGAGTTGGGGCACGCCCAACAGCGAGCCTGATCGGCTGACGCGGGTGGTTTAGCGGGTGCGGGGCTTGACCTGCGCGGCGGCTTGCTTGGCCAGATCTCGGGCGGTTTCTTCGCAGGCATCCCAGGCCACGGCCACGCCCATGCGGCGTTTGACAAAGCTTTCGGGCTTGCCGAACAGGCGGATGTCGACCTGAGGGTGGGCCAGGGCCTCGGCCACGCCGTTGAACACCACGTCTTGGGCATCAATGCCACCGTAAATCACGGCTGAAGCGCCAGGGCTGCGCAGGCTGGGGTTGACGGGCAAGCCGAGAATGGCGCGCGCATGCAGCTCAAATTCGCTCTGGTGTTGGGTGGCCAAGGTGACCAGACCGGTGTCGTGGGGGCGGGGGCTGACTTCG
Organism: uncultured Aquabacterium sp.; assembly: GCA_964453105.1. Lineage (GTDB taxonomy): Bacteria > Pseudomonadota > Gammaproteobacteria > Burkholderiales > Burkholderiaceae_C > Aquabacterium. The sequence continues at coordinate 4,627 of CAYVOP010000061.1, forward strand.
CTGAACCACACTTGGTCCCCCTTCACAAACAACTCCACCCCGAAAATGCCTTGTCCACCGAGGTTGTCGGTGACCGCTTTGGCAATCTCGCGGGCGCGGGTCAGGGCTTGTGGGCTCATGCGATGGGGCTGCCAGCTTTCCACGTAGTCGCCATCGACCTGAATGTGACCGATCGGCTCACAAAACTGCGTGACGATCTGCCCGGCCTGTTCGCCTCGGCCCGCTGCCCGCACCGTAAGCTGGGTGATTTCGTAGTCGAAGTCGATGAAGCCTTCCACGATGACGCGGCCTTGGCTCACGCGGCCTGCGGCCATGGCGTAGTCCCAAGCTTTGCTCACGTCGGCTGGCGTGCTGATTTTGCTCTGCCCCTTGCCTGAAGAGCTCATCAAGGGCTTGACCACGCAGGGGTAGCCAATGTGCTCGTCAATCGCTGCTTGCAACTCGGCCAGCGAATCACAGAAGCGGTAGGGGCTGGTGGGCAAGCCCAGGGTTTCGGCGGCCAGGCGGCGAATGCCTTCGCGGTCCATGGTCAGGCGGGCGGCGCGGGCAGTGGGAATCACTCGCACCACCCCTTGGCCTTCCAACTCTTCCAATACCGATGTAGCGATGGCTTCGATCTCGGGCACGACCAGATCGGGCTTTTCACGCAAGATCAGGGCCCGCAACTGCTCCGGGTCGTTCATGGCGATGGTGCGGCTGTGGTGAGCCACTTGCTGACCTGGGGCGTGGTCGTAACGGTCCACCGCGATGGTTTCCACGCCAAGCCGCTGCAGGGCGATGAGCACTTCCTTGCCTAGCTCGCCTGAACCGAGCAGCATGACCCGAACGGCGGAGGGGGACAAGGGGGTTCCGAGTTGGCAGGTTTGGGGCGCGTGGGTCATGGATGGCCGTGCTGAGGGTGGGTTGAAGCCTCCATTTTCACGGATGATTGGCGCAAGATGCACGCATGACGCGCAGTGCAGGAGCTCCACCATGATCACCCCCGAATCTCCCTTGCCCCCCTCCGGTCCGATGCGCCGCATCGGCATCCTGGCTGCCATGCCGCAAGAGTTGCAGACCTTTCTGGACGCCATGCCCGATGAACATCAGGTTGAGCTGGCCAGTCGCACCTTCTGGGTGGGGCATTGGCACGGGCAGGTGGTCATTGCGGCCTTGTCGGGCATTGGCAAGGTGGCTGCTGCGGTGACCACGTCCTTGCTCATCAACCGATTCCATGCGGGGGAAGTGTGGTTCACAGGGGTGGCGGGTGGCGTGGGTGATGAAGTCCGCGTGGGTGACGTGGTGGTGGCCGATGAGTTGGTGCAACACGACATGGATGCGCGGCCCTTGTTTCCGCGCTTCGAGGTGCCAGGCAAGGGGGTGTCGGTCATGCGGGCCACTCAGGGCTTGTCCGATCTGGCGGTGGCTTCGGCCAGCGAGGTGCTGAGCACGGTCGGGCATCACGGACAAGTCCGAGCCGGGGTGCTGTCGCGAGCCGACCTGGATGAGTTAGGTATTGGCGTGCCCCGTGTTCACCGAGGGCTGATTGCCAGTGGCGACCAGTTCATTGGTTCGGCTCGCGCCAGCGCAGCCATTCGCGACGCCATTCCCGCTACGCTGGCTGTGGAAATGGAGGGGGCTGCCGTGGCGCAGGTGTGCCATGACTATGGCGTGCCCTTCACCATCATTCGCTCCATTTCCGACCGGGCAGACGATGCCGCCCATGTCGATTTCGAACGCTTCATTGGCGCGGTGGCCAGTCCGCTGTCGCATGCCATGGTGGACGCCATGTTGCAGCGCCTACAACAGGCGGATTGATCAGGTGAAGGTTCAGGCGGCTCGCTCGGGTTGAGCCGTCAAGCGCAGGTAAGGGCGCAGCGCGGTGTAGCCCTGGGGGAACTTTTGCGCGATGACTTCGGGGTCTTGCAGCGAGGGCACGATCACCACATCGTCGCCATCTCTCCAGTTTCCTGGCGTGGCCACGCTGTGGTATTCAGTGAGCTGCAGCGAGTCGATGACGCGCAAGATCTCGTCAAAGTTTCGGCCCGTGCTGGCGGGGTAGGTGATGATCAATCTGACCTTCTTGGCAGGGTCAATGATGAACAGGGGCCGAACGGTCAGTGTGCTGTTGGCGTTGGGGTGGATCAGGTCGTACAGTTCTGACACTTTGCGGTCTGCGTCGGCCAGAATGGGGAAGTTCACCTTTGTGTGCTGGGTTTCGTTGATGTCCGGAATCCATTTCTGATGCGATGCCACCGTGTCAACGGAAAGGGCAATGACCTTGACGTTGCGCCGTGCGAAATCGTCCTTGAGCTTGGCGGTCAGACCCAGTTCGGTGGTGCAAACGGGGGTGAAGTCCGCGGGGTGGGAAAACAGTACCCCCCAGCTGTTGCCCAGCCAGTCGTGAAAGCGAACGCGTCCTTCGGAAGAGTCTTGTTCAAAGTCGGGGGCGATGTCGCCCAAGCGCAGGCTGGCCATGGTGGCTCCTTTCTAGATGGGTAGGGTGGTGCCGCTGAAATCAGACGGCGTAGTGAAACTCAAGCGGGTGCGCGCGTTCAATGCGCCGTTGGCGTTGTTGTTCGCGAATCATCTGGTCGACCTTGTAGCGAGCCAGGGGCCAGGGGCCAAAGCCGGACTCGACATTGATGTGGCCCACCGCACCCAGGTTGCGAAAACGAGCGCCCCATAGCAAGGCCCATTGCTGGGCACGCTCCAGCGGCATCCAGGGGTCGTTTTCGCTGCCGATCAAAATCGAGGGTATGCCCAGACCCTCTTGTGGCAGTCGGTGCACCACATTGAACTTGACTGGATCGGCGGGGGCGACGAACAAGGCCGAGCCAATTTGATGCGATTGGCCTGCGGCCCGTTGCTGATCCAGGTAGCGCGCCAGGGCCAGGCAGCCGAAGCTGTGGGCCACGGCCACCCATTGGGTGTGGCGCCCGGTTTGCTGAATGGTTTCACCAATGCGGGTGGCCCAGGCGTCAAGGTCGGCGGTGTGCCAGCAAGTCTGGTTCACGCGGCGCGATCCGCGGTACTGCGACTGCAGCCACGATTGCCAATGGCCTTCTTCGCTGTTTCGCAGGCCGGGAATGATCAACACTCGGGTCGAGGGTTGATTCAGTCGGGGAATCAGGGGAATGACGCTGGGATGCATGGTGGCGGCTCCGGCTGAAAAAGGTCAGAGTGCGGCGATGGAGACCTCGGTGGACTTGACCAGGGCAATGACTTCCTTGCCGGGAACCAGGCCCAGGTCGCGTACCGACCGGGTGGTGATGACCGACGTCACTACCAGGCCCGATGGGGTCTCGACGTCGATTTCAGACACCACCGGGCCTTCGATGATTTCCTTGACCTTGCCGCGAAACTGATTGCGAACGTTGATGGCGGTGATGCTCATGACAGCCTCCGTGGTGTGGGGCTACTTCTTGGTGTAGATCTGGTCGAAGACGCCGCCATCGGCAAAGTGAGTCTTCTGAGCCTTGGTCCAGCCACCGAACACGTCATCGATCTTGAACAGATTGATCTTGGGGAACTGCTTGGCGTACTTGGCTGCGGCTTTGGCATCGGTGGGGCGATAGAAGTTCTTGCCGGCAATGTCCTGGCCTTCAGCCGAGTACAGGTAGTCGAGGTAGGCCTGAGCCACCGCGCGGGTGCCCTTCTTGTCGACGTTCTTGTCCACAATGGCCACGGGAGGTTCGGCGTAGATGCTGCTGGGGGGATAGACGATGTCGAACTTGCCAGCGCCAAACTCCTTGAGGGCCAGGTGGGCTTCGTTTTCCCAGGTCAGCAGCACATCGCCTTGACCACGCTCAGCGAAGGTGACCGTGGAGCCTCGCGCGCCTGAGTCCAGCACGGGCACGTTGGCGTACAGGCGGCCCACGAAGTCCTTGGCCTTGGCTTCAGACTTGGTGCGCAGTTGCTCGAAGCCCCAGGCGGCCAGGTAATTCCAGCGCGCGCCACCCGAGGTTTTGGGGTTGGGGGTGATGACGCCCACACCAGGCTTGATCAGGTCATTCCAGTCTTTCAGGTTCTTGGGATTGCCCTTGCGCACCAGGAACACGATGGTCGAGGTGTAGGGTGCGCTGTTGCCCTTGAGCTTCTTTTGCCAGTCTGTTGCCAGCAGGCCCTTTTCGGCGATGGCGTCAATGTCGTAGGCCAGCGCCAGGGTGACCACATCGGCGTCCAGTCCATCGATCACGGAGCGGGCTTGCTTGCCCGAGCCACCGTGCGAGGCCTTGACGGTCACGTCGTCGCCGGTTTTGGCTTTCCAGTACTTGCTGAAGGCCGCGTTGTATTCCTGATAAAGCTCGCGTGTGGGGTCGTAAGACACGTTCAGCAGCGAGATGTCCTTGGCCTGGGCCAGTGAGGGGGCGAGGGCGCCAGCGGTGGCCAGGGTGGTCAGCGCGGCGGCAGCCAGAACATGGAAGGTGCGACGGGTGCGGTTTTGAAACGACATGATGTACTTACCGTGTGTGTTGATGCGATGGGTTCATCGTAGGCAGGGGCCCAAATCAGCGGAACGAATAAAACTGCAGTTGCTTAGTCGCATCCTGACTGGGTGGGGGAAGCGCAAGCCATTCCGAGGATTCATAATGAAGTTCCCTCAGCCAGGAGACGACACATGAAGGATGTGGCCAAGCGCAGAGAGCCTGATGACGATGAGCTGGAGACCGAAGTGATTCACTTCAAGGGCCTGATTCGCTATGAGCGACAGCTGCCTGTGCGCCAGGTTTCGTACTACCTGTGTGGGGAGTTGAAGGAGCCCGAGTACTACACCGAGCTGTTTTACGCACTGCGATCGGCTTCAGAAACTGACCTGATCTACCTGCACCTGAATTCGCCTGGGGGCGATTTCAATACGGGGCTGCAAATCATCAATAACATCGCGGCATCGTCTGCCCGTGTGGTCACCATGCTGGAGGCGAGGGCCTATTCGATGGCCGCGCTGATTTTCCTCAGTGGCGATGAAATGTATGTGCATGACAACTGCCAATTGATGTTCCACACCTACTCCGGTGTGTTTGCCGGGAAAGGCAACGAACAAGAGGCTGAGGTAGCCGCAGTGGGCAAGTGGTTTGGCAAGGTCATGCAGCGCATCTGCACGCCCTTCTTGTCTGATGCCGAAGTGGCTCGCATTCTGGCTGGGGGCGACTTCTGGCTGGATTCCGATGAGATTCGTCGGCGCATGCGTCGCGTGGCGTCGGCTCAGGCCAAGCCTGCGGCAAAAAAGGCGGGAGCCCCCAAATCGTAAGATTGATGGCTCAGTCCTTATGACTGAGTTGAATCAACACCTGCATATTCCTGACTTGGCAGCATGCTCGGCCTTCTGTACGCTGTCACCTCCTTGAGCATCAGAGGTGATTCATGAGCCGAGACAACTGGAAATTCGAGACCTTGTCGGTGCATGCTGGCTACAGCCCCGACCCCACCACCAAAGCGGTGGCCGTGCCGATCTATCAAACGGCCGCCTATGCCTTCGACAGCGCCCAGCATGGTGCCGATCTGTTCGACTTGAAGGTGCCGGGCAACATCTACACCCGCATCATGAACCCCACCACCGATGTGCTGGAGCAGCGCGTGGCGGCGCTGGAAGGCGGCATTGGCGCGCTGGCCCTGGCATCGGGCCAGGCCGCGGTCACCTACGCGATTCAGACTATTGCCGAAGCGGGCGACAACATCGTGTCGTCGACTGCTTTGTACGGTGGCACCTACAACCTGTTTGCGCACACGCTGCCGCAGTTTGGCATCACCACCAAGTTTGCTGATCACCGCGATCCTGACAGCTTTGACAAGCTGATCGATGATCGCACCAAAGCCGTGTTTGTGGAGTCGCTGGGCAATCCGTCGGGCAACATCACGGACATTGCCCGCATTGCCGAGATTGCCCACAGCCATGGCGTGCCGCTGATCGTGGACAACACGGTGCCATCGCCGTACCTGAGTCGCCCCATCGAGCACGGGGCCGACATCGTCGTGCACTCGTTGACCAAGTACCTGGGCGGGCATGGCACCACCCTGGGGGGCGCGATTGTCGATTCGGGCAAGTTCCCCTGGGCGCAACACAAGCAACGCTTCAAGCGCCTGAACGAGCCTGATGTGAGCTACCACGGCGTGGTCTACACCGAGGCCTTGGGCCCAGCGGCCTACATTGGCCGGGCGCGTGTGGTGCCTCTGCGTAACACGGGTGCAGCGCTCTCGCCTTTCAATGCCTTCCTCATTCTGCAGGGCATTGAAACCTTGAGCTTGCGCATGGACCGCATCAGCGAAAACACGCTCAAGATCGCCCAGTACCTGCAAAAGCACCCACGTGTGAAGTGGGTGAACTACGCTGGCCTGGAAGACCATCCGGAGAACCCGCTGGTCAAGAAGTACCTGTCAGGCAAAGCTTCTGGCTTGCTGACCTTCGGCGTGCCCGGTGGTCGTGAGGGGGGGGCTCGCTTCCTTGATGGGCTGCAGCTGTTCACGCGTTTGGTCAATATTGGCGATGTGCGTTCGCTGGCCACCCATCCGGCGTCCACCACCCACCGTCAGCTCTCGCCCGAAGAGCTGGCCAAGACCGGTGTGGCCGAAGACACCGTTCGCTTGTCGATTGGCATTGAGCACATCGATGACTTGCTGGCTGATCTGGAGCAAGCCCTGTCGCAGGCTTGATCTGTATCGATTCATGTTCCACACAAGGAGGCCCTCAGGGGCCTCTTTGCATTTGGCCGGTGCCTCAACTGGGCTCGCGTCATCGTCAGCGCGAGAGATCTCATCTGGGAATATGCAGGATGCGAATAAGCGGATGCAAAACCCGCGCTTCACTCCATGCACTTCGCTTCATAACATTCGCGGACCGCATCAAAAGTGGAGTTCTCATGCGAAATTCATTGAAGCCCCTCCTGACCCGTCGTGCCTTGGGTTTGGCTGCCGCCCTGATGGCCGTGCTGCCCCTGGCCCAGGCTCAAACGACGCTGCTCAATGTGAGCTACGACGTCACGCGTGAGTTCTATAAGGAATACAACCCGGCTTTCGCCAAGTACTGGCAGCGCACCACCAAGGAAAGCGTGGTCGTCAACCAGTCGCATGGCGGCTCCAGCAAGCAGGCCAACAGCGTGATCGAGGGCCTGGCGGCTGACGTGATCACCATGAATCAGGCCAGCGACATCGACATCCTGGCCACCCGCGGCAAGCTCATTCCCGCTGACTGGGCCAAGCGCCTGCCCGACAACAGCTCGCCCAACAGTTCGGTCACCGTGCTGCTGGTGCGCAAGGGCAACCCCAAGAAAATTGCGGACTGGGTGGACTTGGCCCGCCCAGGGGTGTCGGTCATCATCCCCAACCCCAAGACCTCGGGCAATGGCCGCTACACCTATCTGGCCGCCTATGGTGCGGTGATCAAACGCGGAGGCGGCGAGTCCAACGCCCGTGCTCTGGTGCGTGGCATCTTTGCCAATGTGCCCGTGCTGGATGGCGGCGGCCGTGCAGCCACCACCACTTTCGCGCAGCGTCAGATTGGCGATGTGCTGGCCACCTTCGAAAGCGAAGTGCCTTTGATCAAGGGCGAGTTCGGTGGCGACTTCGATGTGGTCTATCCCAACATCACCGTGTTGGCTGAAAACCCCGTCAGCGTGGTCGACAAGGTCGTCGACAAGAAGGGCACCCGCAAGCAGGCGGAAGCCTATTTGAAATACCTGTGGTCTGACGAAGGCCAGACCATTGCGGCGCGCCATCATCTGCGTCCGCGCTCGGCCAAGGTGCTCCAGCAGTTCGCCAAAGACTTCCCTCCCGTCAAAACCTTCACCGTGCAAGAGACATTTGGCGGTTGGGACCGGGTGCAGAAAGAGCACTTTGCTGATGGCGGCATCTACGACCAGATCTTCGCGGGGCGTCGCTGATGTTGTTCTCTCGTCTCCTGCTGCGGCGGCGCTCGGTGCTGCCCGGGTTTGACATGGCCTTGGGGTTGACCTTGTTCTACCTCTGCCTGATTGTGTTGATTCCCCTGGGTGCGGCCTTTCTGCGCACCACAGCCTTGACCTGGCCCGAGTTTGTCGACGTCGTCACCTCCCCACGCGTGGTGGCGTCTTACAAGCTCACCTTCGGTTCATCGATTCTGGCGGCGCTGGTCAATGCCGTCTTTGGCCTGTTGGTGGCCTGGGTGCTGGTGCGTTACCCCTTCCCGGGGCGTCGTCTGGTTGACGCGCTGGTGGACTTGCCCTTTGCCCTGCCCACGGCGGTGGCCGGTATCACCCTGACGGGCTTGTATTCCGGCAATGGCTGGATCGGGCAGTGGCTTGAGCCGCTGGGTCTGAAGGTGGCGTTCACCCCCGTGGGTGTGTTTGTGGCCATGACCTTCATTGGTTTGCCTTTCGTGGTGCGCACGGTGCAGCCCATTCTGGAAGACCTGGCTTCGGAACTGGAAGAGGCCTCGGCCACACTGGGTGCGAATCGCTGGCAAACCTTCAGCCGTGTCATCCTGCCTATTCTGACCCCGGCTTTGCTGACCGGTTTTGCGCTGGCGTTTGCTCGGGCTTTGGGTGAATACGGTTCCATCATCTTCATTGCCGGCAACATGCCGATGATCTCGGAGATCACGCCCCTGCTCATCATCACCAAGCTGGAGCAGTACGACTACGCGGGTGCGACCGCGATTGCCGTGGTCATGTTGATGATGTCCTTTGTTCTGCTGCTGGCCATCAATGGCTTGCAGGCCTGGTCTCGCAAGCGTCAAGGGCGGTAAATCATGTCGGGTATCTCTCCTCCCAACCATGGCAAGGCCACACAAGAGCCGATCTGGATCCGCTGGACCTTGATCGGCGTGGCCCTGACCTTTCTTTCGCTGTTCTTGTTCGTGCCGCTGGTGTCGGTGTTTGCCGAGGCATTCAAGAAGGGCTGGGACGTGTATGTCGCGTCCATTACCGAGCCTGATGCCCTGTCGGCGGTCAAGCTCACCCTGATTGCCGCAGCCATTTCGGTGCCCTTGAACCTGGTGTTCGGTGTGGCGGCGGCCTGGGCCATTGCCAAGTTCGACTTCCGGGGCAAGAGCGTGCTGCTCACCCTGATCGATTTGCCATTCTCGGTGTCGCCCGTCATTGCCGGCCTGATCTATGTGCTGGTGTTTGGCTTGCAAGGCTGGTTTGGCGAATGGCTGCGCGACCACGATCTGAAGGTGATCTTCGCCGTGCCCGGCATTGTGCTGGCCACCATCTTCGTGACCTTCCCCTTTGTGGCGCGGGAACTGATTCCGCTGATGCAGGCGCAAGGCCAGGAGCAGGAAGAGGCTGCACGCGTGCTGGGCGCTTCGGGCTGGCAAACCTTCTGGAAGGTGACGCTGCCCAACGTGAAGTGGGCCCTGCTGTATGGTGTGATCTTGTGCAATGCCCGCGCCATGGGCGAGTTCGGGGCGGTGTCGGTGGTGTCGGGGCATGTGCGTGGCCAGACCAACACCTTGCCTTTGCACATCGAAATTCTTTACAACGAATACCAGTTCGCGGCCTCGTTTGCGGTGGCCTCCCTGCTGGCCGGTCTGGCCCTGGTGACCCTGGTGTTGAAATTCATCGTCGAGCGTCAGGTGCAGCGTGAGCTGGCGCAGGCCAAAGATGCTGGAGCAAGTGCATGAGTATTGAAGTCAGCAACCTCGTCAAGCGGTTTGGCCAGGTCACGGTGTGTGACAACCTGAACCTCGATATTCCCTCGGGTGAACTGGTGGCCTTGCTGGGCCCATCCGGCTCGGGCAAGACCTCGCTGCTGCGCATCATTGCGGGCCTGGAGCAGCCCGATGCGGGCACTGTGCTGTTCAATGGCGAAGACACCACCCATGTGGCCGTGCGCGATCGCAATGTGGGCTTCGTGTTCCAGCACTACGCGCTGTTTGGCCACATGACCATTTTCGAAAACGTGGCTTTTGGCTTGCGTGTGCGTCCCAAGGCCACCCGACCTTCGGAAGCCGCCATTCGCGCCAAGGTCACTGAGTTGCTCAAGCTGGTCCAGCTGGACTGGATTGCCGACCGGTATCCGCATCAGCTCTCTGGGGGCCAGCGCCAACGCATTGCGCTGGCGCGTGCCCTGGCTGTCGAGCCCAAGGTCTTGTTGCTCGACGAGCCCTTTGGTGCGCTGGATGCCAAGGTTCGCAAGGAACTGCGCCGCTGGCTGCGCCGCCTGCACGATGAAATGCACATCACCAGCGTGTTCGTGACCCACGACCAGGAAGAGGCCATGGAAGTGGCCGACCGCATCGTGGTCATGAACCAAGGCCGCATTGAACAGCAGGGCACCCCCGATGAGGTGTACGACCACCCCGCCAGCCCCTTCGTGCTGCAGTTCCTGGGCGATGTGAACCTGTTCCACGGGCGGGATCATGCGCCGGGCGCGGCCCAGGTTGCTGATGCGTCACAGACCGATGTGAGCTATGTGCGACCGCATGAGATTCAGGTGTTGGCGCACCCCGAGGCGGGCAGTCTGCCAGTGCATCTGGTGCACACGCTGACGGTGGGGCCCAACACCCGCCTGGAATTCAAGCGTGCGGATGGGCAAGGCGAGGTCGACGTCGAGTTGCCTCGCAGCGAGTACGCGGCATTGCGCGACAGCGGCGTGCTGCAAAGCGGCGCCATCGTTCACCTCAAGCCGCGCCGCATTCGCCGCTTCCTGGCCACGGCTGGGGGCGCGGGCGCTCAGGCCGAGTTTGTGGCTACCGATCCGGGCGCGTTGATTTGATATTGGGGAAGTCGAGCCACAGCTCTTTGCGGTGCAAAGGTGTTTCTTTGGGCAGCAAGGGGTTGTGCAGCTCCAGCACGACTCGTTGAGACAGCCGGGCCTGCTCAATGTAGCGGGCGTGGTAGCTGTAAAACAGACGGTTGAACTTGCCGTTTGATATGGCTTTTTCCAGGCCTGTGCTGAGCGTGTCAGCCAGGCCTTTGTTGTTTTTGTTGACGAAGAAGTACACCGCAGCCGGGTAGTGCAGGGCAATGTGCTGATCCACGATCAAGCCTTCGCCGCGATGGCTCTCGGCTTCCTGCCACACCTCCACCACCGAACGAGGCATGTAGTCGAAGCGCTGCTTGCCCAACATTTGAAACAGACTGCTGTAGGTGGCTGTGGTGGCCACAGGCAAACCGTTCGCCCGCAAAATGTCGGTGTCAGGCCAGTCACTGGCCTGACCAGCCGTGAAGGCGGCCAATTGTGTCAGGTGGTTGACCTGCGCCAGCAGGTCACTGCGCTCGACATGAACGAGGGGCACACGCCAGCCAATCAAGCCCTTGTAGATGGGGATGCGGATGGGGAGGGCGTCGGCCTCGCGTTGAGGGGTGGTCATGGCCCAAACCACATCAATGGCCCCACCGCGCTTGAGCTCGGTGAAGGTGCGGTCTTGCATCATGCGGGTGGTGGCGGGTTTGATCTCGGCGGTCGAGCCGGCCTCAGTCAGCGCCAGTTGCAAGAGCTTGACGGCGTACTCGCCGCGCCGGTCATCTGCGGCTTCGGGTTGCGGGTAAACGATGAACTCTTTGGCCCAAACGTTTGCGCATATCATGGCCAGACAAACAACAAGCTGCCGCATTCTTTCCTCCTGCTTCATTATGGCGTGGGGCGGGGCGTGAGTTCAACAGATGGGCGATTCGATCTCTCGGCGCATGACCCTGCAAGTGCTGGGCATCAGTCTGTTGATTGCGGCCTTGTCTGCGGGCTATCAGATTTATTCGGCTTGGCGCACTGGCCTGTCGTCGGTGGAAGAGCGTTTGGCGCTCATTCGAAGCAGCCATGTGCCCACGCTCACGGCCAGCGTCTGGAACCTCGATCGTGAGCAGATGGAAAACCAACTGCAGGGGATTGCCCAGATTCCTGGCGTGGTGTTTGCCGGGGTGACGGGCGATTTACCTTTTCCCGTCAAGCCAGGTGGTCGCGACGAGATGGCCGATTCTTCCGCAAGCCAGGCTACACGGGCGCCGAGCCTGACTCGGGTGTATGACCTGGTCTATGTGGATCCCGTGACGAACGATCCACCCCAGACGGTGGCGCAGTTGCGCGTGGTGGTGTCTTTGGCGGGCTTGTATCGACGCCTGACGGTCATGGCGCAGGGCATTCTGATTGCCGAACTGGTGCGCGCGCTGGCACTGGCTGCTGCCATTGTGGTGGGCATGCGCTTACTGGTGTTGCGCCCGCTTGAGCAGGTGGTTCGGTTTGCCTCGGGTTTGCGTCTTGACAACCTGGATCAGGCACTGCGGTTGACACGTCGCATCGACAGGCCCGACGAAATGCATGCCTTGGCCACGGCCATCAACGCCATGCGGGAGTCGTTGCAAGAGGAAATCAACCGGCGGCTGGAAATGGAGCATCGCAGCCAGAAACTGACGGTGGAAAAAGAGGCTGCGGAGATTGCCAATGCGTCAAAAAGTGCGTTTCTGGCCACGATGAGCCACGAAATCCGAACACCCATGAATGCCATCATGGGCATGTCGCAATTGGTGTTGATGACCCCTTTGGATGCTCGCCAGCGCAACTACATCGAGATCGTTCAATCGTCGGCTGATCTGTTGCTGGGCATCATCAATGACATCTTGGACTTTTCCAAGATCGAAGCCGGCAAGATGGAGCTGGATGCTCAACCCTTTGCGCTGGCCGACACCATTGACTCGGTGGCCCGAATCGCACGTGTCAAAGCGGGTGAAAAGGGTTTGAATCTGCAGGTGGACATCGATCCGCACTTGCCGCCTTTGGTCGTTGGCGATTCTCTGCGCCTGCATCAGATCTTGCTTAACCTGACATCTAACGCGGTGAAGTTCACCGACCGTGGTCAGGTCAGCCTGGCGGTGACTGTGGCCGCGCAGGGGGATGGTCGTGTATCCGTGCGCTTCGAGGTGCGGGACACTGGCATCGGCTTGTCGGTGGCGCAAGCGGAGCGCATCTTTGCCCCCTTCACGCAGGCCGATAGTTCGACCACGCGCCGGTTTGGTGGCACGGGGCTGGGGCTGGCGATCAGCCAGCAGCTGGTTGAAAAAATGGGGGGGCACATCGAAGTGCAAAGTCAGGAAGGGGTGGGCAGCGCATTCTTCTTTGTCTTGCCGCTTCTGGTCGCCGAATTGCCCGAGGCCTCCGAACCGTTTGCGGCGGGGCACCAAGCGCTGGCTGAGTCCGATCGTGAAGCGCGGATGCGCGCCATCAACGGACGGCGCATTCTTCTGGTGGAAGACAACCTGATCAATCAGGAACTGGCTGTGGCCCTGTTGAACCGGGCTGGGGCTCTGGTCACCGTGGCACCCGATGGGCGTGCTGCGGTGGCTTGCCTCAAGGCACAACCCTTTGACGCCGTGCTGATGGACTGCCAGATGCCTGTGATGGATGGCTATGCCGCCACCCGTGTGATTCGGGCCGAGCTGGGCTTGCGTGCCCTGCCCATCATTGCCATGACGGCCGATGCCATGGTGGGCGCGCGCGAGCGGGCCTTGGAGTCCGGCATGAACGACCACATTGCCAAGCCCTTCCAGGTTGACGATTTCTACGCCACCTTGGCGGCTTGGTTGACGGGTTCCGGCAATAAAAAACCCTCGCCGGTGTGACCCGGGCGAGGGTGGCGAATCAGTCTTTCGCGGATCAGTTCAGCGCGGTCTGCTTGTCGACTTCAATGGCCTTGTCCAGTGTTTCCAGCAAGCCTTGACGGGCTTTCAGCTTGGTCTTGGCGTGGGCGGTCATGTTGATCTTCTTCAGTTGCTGAGCCATGGCCACGGCGGCTGGCATCAGGTCTTCGGCTGTGGCCACCACAGCATCCAGGAAACCGGCTTCCTTGGCGGTTTGAGGGGTGAACATTTCGCCGTTGATCACCGAGCGCTGGAACACGGCTTTGGTCAGGCGGTCACGCGCCAGTTCAATGCCCACGTGGTGCATGGTCATGCCAATCTGCACTTCGTTGAGGCCGAGGTTGAAGGGGCCATCCACGCCCACACGGTAGTCGGCCGACAGCAGGATGAAGGCACCCTTGGCCACGGCATGACCGGGGCAAGCCACGATCACGGGGAAGGGGTGCGACAGCATGCGGCGCGCCAGGGTGCTGCCCTTGGCCACCAAGTCCAGGGCGTTTTGTGGGCCCTTCATCATTTCCTTCAGGTCATAGCCGCCCGAGAGAATGCCTGGCTGACCCGTGATGATGACCACAGCCTTGTCCTGAATGGACTGATCGAGCGCCTGGTTGAACGCATCAATGACGGCGGGGGAAATGGCGTTGACCTTGCCGTTGTTCAGGGTCAGGGTGGCAATGCCGTCTTGCAGTTGATAGG
>CAYVOP010000062.1:0-18742 GCA_964453105.1 uncultured Aquabacterium sp.
CGAACGGGTGCACGACATTGCCAACTACATCGTCAAGGGTGTGCTGTGGCAAGCCTTCGAGGCCGAGCAGCCTGTGGCTTTGTTGATTGACGAAATCGACAAGGCCGACATCGAGTTCCCCAACGATCTGTTGCGTGAACTTGACCGCATGGAGTTCTACGTTTACGAGACCCGCCAGATGGTCAAGGCCAAGAACCGGCCCCTGGTCATCATCACCTCGAACAACGAGAAAGACCTGCCTGACGCCTTCCTGCGCCGCTGCTTCTTCCACTACATCCGCTTCCCAGACGCGGACACCATGAAGCAGATTGTTGAGGTGCACTTCCCCGGCATCAAGAAAGAGCTGTTGGCGGCGGCGATGCGCCACTTCTACGAAGTGCGCAACTTGCCTGGGCTGAAGAAGAAGCCCAGCACCTCCGAGTTGATTGACTGGCTGAAGCTTCTGCTGGCTGAAGACATCCCCGTCGAGGCGCTGCAGAGCAAAGATGAGAAAGTCAGCGTGCCTCCGATGGTGGGTGCCCTGCTCAAGAACGAGCAGGACCTCAGTCTGTTCGAACGCCTGGTCTACATGGCCCGGCAGAACCGCTGATCAGAGCCGCTGAGCCTGCGTGCGGCCTGCTGAGTCAGGCCGCTGCGCGAACCTCGTTGCACACCACCACGCGGTTGCGGCCTTCCGCCTTGGCGCGGTAGAGCGCCGCATCTGCGCGATGCAGCAACGAATTAAGCGCTTCTTTGGTGTCGCGGGCGCACGCCATGCCTGTGCTCACGGTCGCGGTCAGGGTTTCGTTTTCCCACGGGATGCTGATCTGGCTGACCGCCGCGCGCAGTCGTTCGGCAGCCTGCACGGCGCCCTCATGTTCGGTGTGAGGCAGCAAGACGCAGAACTCCTCGCCGCCATAGCGGGCCACGCGGTCGACTTCACGCGCGTGCGCCCTTAGCGCTTCGGCAACCTTGCACAACACCATGTCGCCCGCCGCGTGGCCATAGCGATCATTGATCCGTTTGAAATGATCGATGTCGACCATGAGGACGGCAAACCGTTGACCGAATCGTTGAAGACGCTGAACTTCGCGTCCGAGCATCATTTCGATGGCGCGCCGGTTGAGCAGGCCAGTGAGGGCATCGTGCTGCGACATGTACTCGAGCTTGTGCACCAGGCGCATGACGACGAAATACAGCAGCAGCACGCTGCTGAGAATGGCCAGAGAAACGCAGGTGAACACCAGAGCAAATTGACCGGCTTGCGGGCTGAAGTGGTACCAAGGCCAGCGAACGTCGGGCAAAACGGCGGTGAGGGTGACGCCACCGAACACGGATGCGCTGGAAGCCATGATCACATTGTGGGCGTGCGCCATGCCCACGCTGTACTCCCTCGCGATCGGGTTGAATGTCTCCCGGGCACAGGCCAGCAGGACGGAGCACGCCACAACGCCCCCGGCCAACATGCCGGCTACCAGCCAGTTCTGAGGAATGCACACCCCGAAATTGAAGACGCACAAGCCGAGCCCCAGCACGATATGGCTCCGGTCGGTGTGCCGGATGCGCAAGAACGCCTGCATGCCGCGACGGATGGAGATGCAGCCCAGTACCGCGATGGCCGCGGCGGTCAACATCTGGGGGGTGTTTTGCAAGCCGCCGTTGACGACGGTCAGCGTCAGGCTGATCCCGTTGGCCAGCCCGGCGACCACCCAGTGGCGTGCAGCCCGGCGCGACAGGCCCAGCCAGGTGCCCGCACCCCACCAGATGGCCGTGGTGAGTGCCTGGTTGAGGAAAACGAAGGCCAATAACTGCAAGGACGCGTCCATCGTCGGTGCTTCAGGCCAAAATAGACGCTAATTCGAAGGACTTCATATGCTCATCGACTTCTTCTTCGCTTTGCGCTCGGCTCGGCTGCCGGTGACTATTCCCGAGTACCTCAGCCTGCTCGAAGCCATCAAGCAGGACCTGATCGGTCCGTCGGTGGACGAGTTCTATCACCTGGCCCGTATGACACTGGTGAAGAACGAAACGCATTTCGATAAATTCGACAGAGCATTCTCCACCTATTTCGGGGGGGTGACGGGGCAGATTGACCTCACTAAGGACATTCCCCTAGAGTGGCTGCGCAAGCATTTCGAGCGTGAGTTGACGCCGGAGGACCGGGCCAAGATCGAGGCCATGGGCTGGGACAAGCTCATGGATCGCCTCAAGGAATTGCTGGAAGAACAGAAGGAGCGCCACGAGGGGGGCAACAAGTGGATTGGCACGGGCGGCACCTCGCCGTTTGGGGCCTACGGCTACAACCCTGAGGGCATTCGCATTGGCCAAGACCGTTCGCGCCACCGCCGCGCGGTCAAGGTGTGGGACAAGCGCGAGTTCAAGGACTACGACGACACCATCGAACTCGACACCCGCAACATCAAGGTGGCCCTGCGTCGCTTGCGCAAATTCGCGCGACAGGGGGCGGCCGAGGTGCTCGATCTGGATGACACCATTCACAGCACCGCGGCCAATGCCGGCATGCTTGACATCAAGTTGGTGCCCGAACGGCATAACGCAGTCAAGGTTTTGCTCTTGATGGATGTGGGTGGCTCGATGGACGACCACATCCACCGGGTGGAGGAGTTATTTTCTGCGGCCAAGTCCGAGTTCAAGCATCTGGAGTTCTATTACTTCCACAACTGCGTGTACGACTTCATGTGGAAGAACAACATGCGGCGTTTTTCTGAGAAGGTGCCCACCTGGGACATCATCCGCAAGTACAACAAGGACTACAAATTGATCTTCGTGGGCGATGCGACGATGAGCCCGTATGAAATTCTGCAGGCTCACGGCAGTGTGGAGTACAACAACGAAGAGCCTGGCGCCGAGTGGATTCAACGCCTGCTCAACGCCTTTCCTCAGCACGTGTGGATCAACCCTGAGCAGCCTGGCGTGTGGTCGTATCGCCAAAGTATTGCCATCATTCAGCAACTGATCGGCGGGCGCATGTTTCCGCTGAGCATTCAAGGCCTGGAAGGGGCCATGCGATTGTTGAGCAAATGATCGATCGGTTGCGTCGGGTTCGTCATACAGGGCTGGCGCCATGGTGCGCTGGCGTCGCTGCGCTGGTGCCCTTATTGGGGCAAGCGCAGGTGCCATCGTCCGCGCGCTCCGCGCCATCTGCCGCGTCCTTGTCTGTTCTAACGCAGACTCAGCAGCCGACTGACGCTGCGCCCGCTGCCGGCGCTGTCGATGCGACGGACCTGGCCGCCCCTCAGCCCTTGTGGCGCCTGGAAATTGAGGCCCCAGATGCCTTGCGCAAGCTGCTGCGCAACTATCTTGATTTGGCTCGGTTCCAGGCAGAGGGACAAGCTGACGGGGATCAGATCAACTTGGTCGAGTTGCGTCGTCTGGTGGTGTCGGCGCCGGAGCAGGCGCGCGCACTGGTCGAGGCAGAAGGCTACTTTGGTGCTCAGATCGCGGTGCGTGTGACCGATGCGCAAGATGGGCAACCCATGGTGGTGAGCCTGAAAGTGAACCCGGGACCTCAAACCCGGGTTTCCAAGGTTCAGATCATTTACGAAGGCGAGCTGGATGCGCGCTTGTCCAATGGCGAAAAGCGCGCTGAGGGTTTGACCGAGTCCTTGCTGACCGGTTTTGGCTTGCAGGAAGGGCAAGTGTTCACGCAAGCCGAGTGGTCTGCCGCCAAGAACGCCACCTTGGCGCGCTTGCGTGCGGAGGGGTATCCGGTGGCAACGTGGTCGGGTACTTCGGTCACGGTCGACGCCGAGGCGCGCACCGCCAGCCTCTTCCTGGTGGCCGACAGTGGTCCGGCCTTTTTCTATGGTGACATCCGTGTCGAGGGCTTGAAGCGCCAGCCCGCATCGGCCATCACGAATTTGGCCCCGTTCAACCGTGGGGCGCCTTACCAGGAAGCCCAGTTGGTCGACCTGCAAGACCGCATCCAGAAAATCAACCTGTTTGACAACGTATTCGTCACCACTGAGGTGGACCCCACCAATGCAGCTGCGGTGCCCGTGGTGGTTCAGGTGCACGAAATGCCCTTGCAGCAGGCTTCGGTCGGTGTTGGTATTTCCAGTGACACCGGCCCGCGCATGACCTTGGAACACTTGCACCGGCAGCCTTTTGACGCCGACTGGCAGGCAAAGTCGAAGGTGCAGGTGGGGCGAGATGATTCGAATGTGCAGTTGGATTTGACCTCGCACCCCTGGCCTGGGCGCCGTCGCGGCCTGATCTCGGGCCAACTGTCGTTCCAGATTGATGACGACAATGCGCTGACCACCAGCCAGCGCTTGCGAGTGGGCCGTTTGCGGGAAGGCGATCGCATGGAACGCACCGACTACGTCGAGTTCCAGCGGGCCAAGGTAACTTCGGAAGAGGGGGTGACCGTGTCGCAGGCTTCGTCGCTGGCGGGCACAGCACAGTGGATTTTCCGCAATGTCGACAGCCAGATCTTGCCCACGCGGGGCACCACCACCACTGTGTCGGCCACAGCGGGCCACACCTTTTCTACGCTGGAGTCTTCGGGCTACTTTGGCCGCGGCTATGCGCGCTTGACCGGCTACCTGCCATTGCCCTGGAACTGGTATTTGTCCGCCCGTGGGGAGTGGGGGCAAGTCATTGCGCGCGATTCGGTCAGCGTGCCCGATACCTTGCTGTTCCGTGCCGGGGGTGACGAGTCGGTTCGCGGCTACGCCTATCGCTCGCTGGGTGTGCCCAGCAATGGCATTGTGGTGGGCGGGCGTTCTTTGTTGACCAGCAGTGTGGAGCTGGCTCACCCCTTGCTGAAGTCGATGCCCAGCCTGTGGGGGGCGGTGTTTGTGGATGCCGGTGATGCGGCAGCCAATCCGTCTGACCTGCACATCAAATTGGGCTACGGTGCCGGCTTGCGCTGGCGCAGCCCTGTGGGGCCCTTGAAGTTGGATGTGGCCTATGGCCGTGATGTGCAGCAGTTGCGTGTGCACTTCAGCGTGGGGATCAGCCTGTGAGCGAGGCTCAGTCCCACCCTCCCATTCATTTCTGGGTGCGTGCCCTCAAATGGCTGGTGCGCGGCACCCTTGGGGTGTTGGTGGTGGTGATGCTGGTGGTGCCCACTTTGATCTGGGGGCTGCTGCACAGCGATACCGTCACGCAGGCCGTGCTGCCGCATTTGCCTGGCGTGAGGGTGGTAGACGGCAAGGGGGCCTTGTTGGGCGACTTCAGCGCCCGGCGTGTTGAAATCGATCTGCCTCGGGGCTCGCTGCTGCGCCTGGACGATGCAGCCTGGAAGGATTTGACTCTCTACCCGGACCCGGCTGCCGCTTGGCGGTTTGGCGTGCACGCACAGGGGCTGTCTGCGCGCTTGGTGCAACTGAAATGGGTGGCGAATCCGAAGCCTGAGCCCACCACGGATCCCTATGACTTGCGCTTGCCGCTGTCCGTCGTGGTTGAACGGGTTCAGGCTGCCCGGGGCGAAAGCAGTCTATGGGGGCCGCATGCCTTGACCAACCTGGATGGCCGTCTTGAGATGAAGCAGACGCATCATCGTGCAGACATCCGTACCGTGGCTTATGGGCCCTGGCAACTCCAGGGCCACGGCCATGTGAAAACCTTGGGGCGACTGCAAGGCGAATTGCAGCTCAAAGCGCAAGGGGTGTATGCCAACGAATCGGCGCAATGGCCTGTGAAAGCCGATGTACAGGCCGTGGGCCCTTTGACAGACTTGATCGTGAAAACCCAGGTCAGCGTGGGCGAAAGCAAGCAAGCCCAGTCGCTGCAGGGCACCGCACGGTTGCGGCTGTGGGCTCCGTGGGTGCTGCCGAGCTTGCACGTGAAAGCACAGCAGTTTGATCTGGCGGCCTTGCTGGACACGCTGCCGCACTCTGCGCTGACAGGCGCGGTCGATTGGGATACCCAGGGTAAAGCCTTGCAGGCTCGGGCGGATCTGCGCAATGGCATGCCTGGCGAGTGGACCGCTGCGCGATTGCCTATTCGGCAGTTGACGGTCAAGGCCACCTTGCCCGATGCCTTGCATGCCCCGTCCTTGCAGGGTCTGGTGGAGGCGGGGCAATTGCAGTTGCAGGCTACGACCCTGGGTGCACAAGATGGTCAGGTGTCGATCAATGGCAGCTGGGACCTTCGTTTGTCTCGCTTGCCTAATCGTGTGAAGGTTGGCTTGCAATCGGTGAACTTGCGAGCCATGCATGCCCAGGCTCCGGCCTTGGTGTTGTCGGGGCAAGTGGCCACTGAGCCGGATCACCGGCCAGATCGCAGCCGACAGGGCATGCAAGACTGGTTGCAGGTGCTTTGGTCGGTGAGTGCCGATCTGTCCGGACGGTACACCCCACCCGCCATGGCCAGTGGGCGGCCGGCTGCAGACAAGGCGGTGGTCGCTACTTTGCGAGGGCAGTGGCAGCAAGGCCTAGTTCAAATCGAAGACCTGACATTGCAGGCCGAGGGCGCTCGCGCCACATTGAAGGGCAAGGGGCAATACAAGGCGCCGGTGCAGGCAGGCTCGCCTTGGGGGTGGCAAACGCAGGCGCAGTTGAAGGTGGAGCGCTTTGATCCGCAGGTCTGGGTGCCTTGGCCCGCGGAGTTGACTGGGACCAATCGCCTGGATGGGATCTTGAACCTGGACTTGACCTCAGCCTGGCGAGGCAAGGCCGATTTGCGCCTGGACCCCAGTATGTTGGCGGGCGCCCCGGTCAGTGGCACATTGGGCTGGCAGGCAACTGCCAAGCATGCCTTCGCCAAGCTGGATGTTGACTTGCAGCTGGCTGGCAACCGATTGCAGGGCCAAGGCCAGTTGCCTTGGCAGCTGGGTGCCGATGGCTTGCCCCGTACCCGTGGTGAGCAACATTGGCATGTGGCGCTGCAAGCGCCAGCGTTGAAGTCTGTCCAGCATCTGGCTTCGGCCTGGGGCGTCAGGGTCTTGTCTGGCCAAGTCGATGGGCAGGTCAGTCTGGACGGGCAATGGCCCAATCTGGCCACGCAAGGGCAGTTGCAGGCTCGGCAAGTGCAATGGCAACTGGACGGGCAGTCGCTGTCTGAACTGGCCGACGGGCATGCCACATGGGATGTGCAGACCCTGCGCTGGGATGCGCCACTTCGCTTGCAGGCCCAATTGACGGGCTTGAAACTGCCGCATCTGGTGCTGGATCAGGCCAACTGGGATTTGCAGGGTACGGGCCGAGACCACCGCTCCACCCTGAGCGTGCTGGGTAAGCCGTTGGCGTCCAGCAGCACGGTGCAAGGTAGCAGCACAGCAGGCAAAAAATTGCTGGAACCTATGGTGGTGGCCGTGTCGGTGCAGGGTGGGTTGCAGGAGGCGGGCAACGGTCTGAGTGGTTGGCGAGGCCGGGTGCAGTCTTTGAATTGGCAGTCGGCACAAGACACCCGCCGCGTTTGGCTGCGCGCCCAGCCTTTCGATCTGGCCTGGCGGCATGCGGTAGGCGCGGACCAGCTCACGGTCAGCCCGGTAGGCCTGACGGTGATGGGCGCGGCGCTCAGCCTGAAGGAGTTGGATTGGCGGTCAAGCGATGGAGAAGGGCCTGGGCAAATCAAGGCCTGGTTGCAGCTTGACCCCTTGAATCTGCCGGCCATTTTGAAACAGTGGCAACCGCAAGCTGGCTGGGGTGGCGACCTGATGCTGGGAGGCGAAGTCAAGCTGTTTCACAACGCGGTGCAGCCTTGGCATGTGCAGGCCCAGGTGCGAAAACTGTCGGGCGACTTGACCTTGTCGGAGCCCAGCATCGAAGGTAACTCGCAGCAGAAGTTGGGCGTGGACACTGCTTCGGTCAATCTGGTGGCGGCCGATGGCGTCTGGACCTTGACCGAGTTGTTCGAGGGGCGCGTGCTGGGCCGTTTGTCTGGTCGCCAAGTGGTAAGCGTGGCGCAACCGGCTGAGTTGCCATCGGCCCATGACCCGATCAGTGGCGACATCGATCTGCAAATCGGCAGCTTGCGCCCCTGGGCTGCATGGGTGCCGGCGGGGTGGCGCGTTTCTGGCCAGTTGCAAGGGCATGCTGAAGTCAGTGGCACGGTGGGGGCGCCGCAATACCGTGGCTTGATTCAAGGCCAAGACCTGCGCTTGGCGCATGCGTTGATGGGGGTGAATCTCAGCGATGGCAAGTTTCAGCTGGAGTTACAGGGTGATCGCGCCCGCTTGACCGAATTGACCGCACGAAGCGGACAGCAGGGTGGGGTGGTGCGAGCGACCGGGCAGGCCAGCCTCGGGGCCACTCCCGAAGCCACGCTGGACGTGCAGGCCGAGCGCTTTGCCTTGCTGCAGCGCATTGACCGCCGCATTTTGATCAGTGGCCAGGCCCATGCGGTATTGGGTGAGGAAGACATTCAGCTGCAAGGCAAGGTCAAGGTCGATGAAGGCCTGTTTGACTTCACGCGCTCTGACGCCCCGACGGTGGGCGATGACGTTAACGTGATCAATGGTCCCGGCCAAACCCCGCAGGACGAAGGGGGTGCCAGTGTTGGTGCCACGGGCAAGCGCAAGCTGCTGGCCGATGTGGACATTGACCTGGGTGAGAGGCTGCACTTGCGTGGCCGGGGGCTGGACACAGACCTGACAGGCAAGCTCAAGTTCAGCAGCCCGAACAACCGACCTAGCCTGCAAGGCACGGTCAAGGCCGTGAACGGGACTTATGCGGCCTATGGTCAGAAGTTGGATATTGAGCGTGGTGCCATTGTGTTCAGTGGCGCCATCGAGAATCCGCGCCTGGACATTCTGGCCATGCGTCGCCAGTCGCCCATGGCGGCTTCCAGTGATGTCAAGGTGGGTGTGAAGATAGCAGGTACCGCACAGGACCCGAGGATCAGCCTGTATTCAGACCCGGCCATGTCGGAAACCGACAAGTTGTCTTGGCTGATTCTGGGGCGTGGCCCCAGTGGTTTGGGCGGCGCCGACATCGGTTTGTTGCAGAGTGCTGCGGTGGCCTTGCTGTCAGGCGAGGGCCCTTCCACCACCGACAACCTGATGAGCACGCTGGGCATCGACGAGTTGTCGCTGCACCAATCAGATGGCACGGTGCGAGACACCGTGGTCAACGTGGGCAAGCAGTTGTCGAAATACTGGTATCTGGGCTATGAGCGCAACCTCAACGCCACCAGTGGTAACTGGCAGCTGATCTACCGCTTGGCGCAACGATTCACATTGCGAGCCCAGACCGGGGTGGACAACGCGGTGGACCTGATCTGGGCGTGGCGCTGGGATTGATGACAAAGCCCTGAAGGCTCAGGGCAGAAGCGCTTCAGTGTTCGTGCAAGATCTTGTGGATGCGCTGGGTGCCCCACCAGATGCCCAGCAGTACGGCCGGAATCAGCGAGCCCGCCAGGATTTCCGGGTTGACGGGCAAGCCCGCCGCTTTGCCTGCCTTGCCCATGTAAAGAATGAGGCTGACCACGTAGTAGGAAATCGCCGCAATCGACAGGCCTTCCACCGTGGTTTGCAGGCGCAGTTGCAAGGCCTGGCCCTTGGTCAGCTTTTCTAGCAGCATCTGGTTTTGCGTTTCGGTGGCAATGTCGACCCGGGTGCGCAGCAGGGCGCTGGCGCGTTCGATTCGTTGCGACAGAGAGCCCAGACGCCGCGCCGTGGCTTGCACGGTGGTCATGGCCGGAGCGACACGGCGTTGCATGAATTCGCCAATGGTTTGCGTGCCGGGAATGGGTGTTTCTCGCAACTGGGTGATGCGCTGCTCCACCAGGTTGTAATAGGCCTCGGTGGCCGAGAACCGATACATGTGCATGGACGTGGCCCGCTCCACGCGAGCCGCCAGCCCGATCAGTTGTTTGAGCAACTCTTGATCAGATGCCTCGGTGTTTTCCATCTGGGCGGTGATTTCGGCCAGTTGGGCCTCCGATTGCCCCAGCATGGCGCCCAGTTCCTTGGCCACGGGTAGGCCGCGCAGGGCCATGAGACGGTAGGTTTCCAGCTCCAGCAGGCGCTGGGAGGTTCGGCCCGAGCGCAGCTCGGATGTGTTGGGGGGCGAGATGACCAGGATGCGCTCGAACCCACTGGGGCGCAGTCGGAAATCGGTCATGGCGCACGAGCGGCGAATACCCAGCAGCGACGCCAGCATGGCCGGGTCTTCCACCCAGGGTGCGGCCGTGTTGCGCATGGCATTGGGGTCGTCTACATCGCCATGCACCATGGCCAGCATGATGGCGTTGATGGTCTTGCCCGGAATCTGGGCCAGCCATTGCGGGTCTACCACCAATGACTGCAGCATCTCTTCGTCGGTGCAACCTTGAAGGGCCATGTCAGGCAAAGCCTGGACCAGCGAATACCGTGTGAATTCGGTGTGGCGCTCCCATTTCAGGGTGTGGTTGGCAAAGCGCAGACGCTGAAAGTTGCCCGAGAGCTGATCCAGCGTCAAAACCTCTTGTCCTGGGAGCCGCTTAAGGTGTTCCCACTCCATCTCGCGGCTCACCCCCTCGTTCAGAACGGCCACATAGACCACCAGCGCTGGCAAGCGAATGCGTGCCGGAGGGCGTGCATGCACTTCGTTGTGCAACACCTCGCGCAGGCCGTCGTCAGGCGGCAGGGCGCTGGTTCGGGTGGCCAGGGAGCGATCGGAAATGGGCTGGGCAGGCATGAACTGAAACGCAGGCGCAAGCTGCAAGGCAAACGGCAATGTCGACATTGTCGGCGATTGGGGCCAGGCAGAGTTGGGCCTGCATCAAGTTCATGCAGCCAGGGTTGGCTAGCCTCAGTTCAATGCCAGTTGCAACTTCAACCACCATAGGCGGCCAGGTTCGTTCACGCGGGTGGTCTGCTCATAGCCAGAAACGGCGGCACCGCCGCGGCTGATGGCTTCGGCATAGACCTTGTCAAACAGGTTGTCGATGCCGGCGCTGACGGTCAGCGTCTTGCCCCAACGATAGCCGCCGTGAATTGACACCACGCCGAAGCCGGCCGTGGAACCCAGGTCTTGCCCCACGATGTTGCCTTGTCCCACGGCATAGCGGTGCTGGCCTGCCACCAGGCGCAGCAGCGCGCCCGCCGACCAGGTGCGGTTGTCCCAGTCGAGCGCCCAGCGGGTTTCTAGCGGCGGCATTTGTCCGAGGGCGTGGTCGTCGGTGGTGTTTTGCCCGTTCACGTAAGCCAGGCTGGCTTGGCTCATCCACTGCGGGCTGAGGGCGTACTGTACACCCCCCTCGAGCCCGAAGGTGCGCGCGTCAATGGCGCGCGCGATGGTGGTGCTGCGCGTGCCCATGCCAGAGGGCTTGAGCACCCCGGTTTGAATGAGCACGTAGTCGCTGATCTGGTTGTAGTAGGCCGAGGCGAAGGCTTGCAAGGGGCCGCGGCGATGGGTTATGCCCAGGTCCAGTTGGGTGGTGCGCTCAGGGGCCACGCTGTTGAATGCGCTGATGCTGCTGGCGCTTTCCTTGCTGATCAGCTCCCAGTAGTCTGGGGCGCGCTCGGTGTGGCCCAGTCCGATCTGGACTTGGGTGTCGGTGCCAAAGTCTTGCTCTAACCGTGCAAAGCCCCCGGGCAGGATCTCCAGTCTTTGGGCCCTGGCCGTGGGGTTGGCGCCCAGGCTCGTCATGCCGCTGCTGAGCGTGGCGCGTTGGTCGCGCGCATGCCAGCGGTCCTGGCGCAAGCCGAACACCACGCGGCGGTCGTCGTTCACCACATGGGTGACCTCGCCAAACAAACCAAGGTTGTCAAAGCGGGCGTCTTCCAGCCTGGGTTTGCTGGTGTAGGGCGACATGAGTTCTCCGCCCATGCCGCTGGCGCGCACGGTGTGCTGGTTGTCCTGGCGGTCGAGGCCCATGACCACTTTGTGTTGATCATCAGGAATCAAGGTGAAGGCCAGTCGGCCGCCTGTGGTTTTGCGGTCGGGGTTGGAGGCCATGCGCATGGCCGAATTCATCGGCGGTGTGCGCAGACTGTAGTTGTCCATGACGTGATCAACGTAGTTGTAATACGCCTGGGCTTCGATTTTGCGCAGCACCGTGCCGATGCGACTTTTCTCGAATTTCAAGCCCACATTGCTGCGGTCAAAGCGGCTGCCGTCCATGCTGCGGTCGGCATAGGCCGCGTGTCCTCGGCTTTCAATGGCGCTGGCTTCCAGTCGTGTGTCCTCGTCCGGCGTCCAGCCCACCAGTCCAGTCAGGCTGCTGCGTTCGTAGGCGGCGTGTACAAGGGTGCCGTGTCCGTCGCGGTAGTCGTCCGAGCGGGCATCGGTGGCAATGGCTTGCACGTAGGCTTGCGGGGTGCCGGCACGGGCGTCGATCTGGGCATCGGTACGACCAAAGCCTGCGGTGGTGAGGGCGGCTTCGAGGCTGGCGCTGGCCGCTTCGTAGCGGGTGGGCAGGCGTTCAAAGAGCACCGTGGCCGCTGAATTGCCAGGGCCATACAACACGGTTTGCGGGCCTTTGATGAGGCTGACGCGGTCATAGGTGTCAGGGAAGACATAGGCGGTGGGGGGATCCATGCGCATGCCGCATCCGCCCATGATTTGTTCCCCGTCGATCAATACATTCACGCGGGAACCTGCCTGACCCCGGAACACCAGGTCGCCATCGGTGCCACCTTTGCGGATGACGCTCATGCCGGGAACGGACTTGAGCAGGCTGGCGCCATCGTTGGCGGGCAGGGGCTGTTGGGCGGTGCGTGTGTTGACGCGGGTCAGCATGGGGGTTTCCATCGGCGGGGCAGTCACGACCACGGGCTCCAGGGTGTCTTGAGCTTGGGCGAATGCCGATGAAGGGTGAGTGGCCAGTGGGAAAACAAGCGGAAAGGCGGAAGCCACAGACAGCGAAAGCGCTGTCCGGCGAGGCAGAGTCAACATGGGTAAACCTTCTGAGTGCAGACAAGTTCTACCTGGCGGCATGCATCGGTCTGATGGCCGCAAGGTAGGGTGTAACGAAGAAGAGGCTTGTCAACTCAGGGAAGGGGGCGCACGGGGTGGCGCATGGCGTTGGTCGGGCGAATGCCCTGCAGCCTGATCCAATCTGATCGGCGTTGAGTGTTGCGCCAGCGGCAGGCGCAAGTAAGCCTGGGCGTGCGAAGCGACCAGAGGCACCGCGCCGCCCAATGCACAGATGGCGCAATGGGTTTGCAGTGAGTGGGAAGAATGCGTCGAGCCTGAATCGGAGCCCGAGCCGCCATGGCTGGAGCAAATGGCGCCGAACAAGGCCGTGCGCACTTGCCTTTCCAGCATGTGCTGGTGGCTCAGGCACGATGCCCACAGTTGCAGGCACATCACCACCAAGCCGACCCAGGCGGTCAGCCGCATGTGGCGACGAGGAGCATGCATGGCAACAGGCATGCCGCTGATTTTAGATGCTTGACATCGTTCAGAGGCTGAGGCGGATCAAGGTTGGGGTCAGGCCTTGACGATGGCGCCGGTCGAGTCCAGTACCTGGGTGTGAACCGGAATGCCTTGGCCCACGCTTTGGGTAACGGTGCAGAAGGCCTCGAATTGGCTCAACACACGGTCTAGGTGTTCGAGTTGACTGGCTGGCACGCCCAGGCGCAGCTTGGCGTGAATGCTCAAAACACGCATGCGGCCTTCGGCGTTGCGACCGACTTCGGCCTGAATTTCGGTGCGGATGGGCTCGGGTGATTGTTTGAATTTGCGCAGGGCAAATAGCAGCGAGTCAGACAGGCAGTTGCCCACGGCTGCCGCGAGCAACTGAACGGGGGATGGGCCCGTACCTTGTCCCAATGGGGCGGGTTCGTCGGTATGCAATGGGGGAACACTGTCGCCAAATTGCACGTTGAATTGGTAGTCTTGTTGTTGATCCAGTGTGACGACGATGGTTTGCTCTGCCATGGTGGGGCTCCTTAAAACACGTTGATGGGCAGCTTCAGGTAATGGCGCCCATCTGATTCGGCTGGCGGCATGTGGCCGGCGCGAATGTTGACCTGAACAGACGGCAAGATCAGTAAAGGCATGGCCAGGGATGCATCGCGTGCCTGGCGCATGGCCACGAACTGGTTTTCGCTGGTGCCTTGTTGCACATGGATGTTGCTTTGCTTTTGAGCGGCCACGGTGCTCATGCCCTGCGGGGGGCGACCCTGGGGCGGATAGTCGTGGCACAGGTACAGGCGCGTGTTGTCGGGCATAGCCAGGATGCGCTGGATGGAGCGATACAGCTGGTGCGCATCGCCACCGGGGAAATCGCAGCGCGCGCTGCCCACGTCGGGCATGAAGAGGGTGTCGCCCACAAACACGGCATCGCCCACCACAAAGGCCATGTCGGCGGGGGTGTGCCCTGGTACGTGCCAGGCGGTGGCCTTCAGGCGGCCAATGGAAAAGGCTTCGCCATCGTGGAAGAGGTGGTCGAACTGCGACCCGTCGGTGGCGAATTCAGGTTCGAGGTGGAACAGACCTTTGAACACCGATTGCACCTGTTGAATGGCCGAGCCAATGGCAATGCGTCCGCCCAGGGCTTGCTGTATGTAGGGCGCGGCCGAAAGGTGGTCGGCATGCGCATGGGTTTCCAAAATCCAGTCCACCCGCAGTTGGTGCCTTTGTACGAAGGCGATGACCTCGTCGGCGCGCAGGTGGCTGATGCGGCCGCTTTTGGGGTCGAAGTCCAGCACCGGATCGATGACGGCAGCATGGCCCCCCGATTCGTCGTACACCACATGGGTGTAGGTGCCGGTGACGGGGTCAAAGAAAGACTGAACGAGTGGGGTGCTTGAGTCCATGCATTCACTTTATTGACAAACAATATATCTGTCAACATAATGAATGACATGAATGCGCCTGACATTGATGAGCCATGTGATCGGGTGGGCTTGCCAGCCCCTGATCTGGAAGCGCTGCAGGCTTCGGCCCAGAAAGCCTGCGCCTTGCTGAAGGTGCTGGCCCATGCCGACCGCTTGGTGCTGCTGTGCAGGCTGGCACAAGGCGAGTTTTGTGTCAGCGAGTTGGAGCGGGACCTGGGCATACGCCAACCGACCTTGTCTCAGCAGTTGGGGGTGTTGCGCCAGGAGGGTCTGGTCGACACCCGCCGGGAAGGCAAGCACATCTATTACCGCTTGGTCAGTGAAGACGCGGCAGCGGTCATGCAGGTTCTGCACAGTCGAATTTGCGGAGCGGCCATGAATGGCCCGGCCTGCTGATTGACGCCAGACTTTTGAAGCCAGGATTGAAACCTGAGATAGGAGAAGGCCATGACCTTGAGTGTGCGTACAAATCAACTTTGCCCCGAGTTCACGGTGTGCGGCCAGATTTCGGTGGCCGATGTGGCCGTACTGGCTCAGCAGGGGTATCGCAGCATCATCAACAACCGTCCGGATGGCGAGGGCGGCCCCAGCCAGCCCACCAGTGCGCAAATTGAAGCGGCAGCTCAGGCGGCAGGCTTGGCTTATGTGCATTTCCCGGTGGCCAGCTTGATGATTTCGCCCCAACAGGTGTCTCAGTACCACGCGCTGTGCGCCGATCTGCCGCACCCCATCGTGGCGTTTTGCGCCGCTGGGGGCCGCGCCAATGCGCTGTTTCAGGCGACAGGTTGCCGGGTGGGACGGCCTGCATGACGACGGGGCCCAGCCAAGTTCGGCAGGTGCCCTCTCTGGCGGGCGCCCCTTGGCAATTGCCGCCGCCTTGGCTGAAATCGTGGCGCAGGGAATGGCTGACGGGTGACCTGACAGCCGGCGTGGTGGTGGCCATCATGCTGGTGCCGCAAAGCCTGGCGTATGCCCTGTTGGCTGGTTTGCCACCCCAGGCGGGTTTGATGGCCAGTCTGTTGCCGGTATTGGCTTACGCGGTCTTTGGCAGCAGCGCCAGCTTGTCGGTGGGGCCTGCTGCCATCACGTCTTTGATGGTGTATCAGGCCTTGACCCCGTTGGCCCCCCCGGGGACGGCAAGCTATGCGGCCTTGTCGGTGTGGCTGGCCATGGGTTCAGCCTTGTTGATGCTGGGCATGGGCTGGTTGCGCATGGGCTTTCTGTCGCAACTGTTGAGTCGCCCGGTGGTGCAGGGCTTCACGGTGGCCTCGGCCTTGCTGATTTTGCTGGGGCAACTGGCTCCGATTTTGGGGTGGCGCGCCATGGGGCAGAACCTGCCCGACATGCTGCGCACCGTGTCCGCGCATGCGGATCGGTCTCAACCCGGGTTTGCTGCCCTGGCGTTCGAGTCGGGGGATCTGTGGGTGGGCTTGGCTGCGCTGTCGCTGTTGTGGGTGGGGCCTCGCTTGATCGAGGCGCTTGCGCGAGCACGGCGGTGGCGAACAGCGCCCGTCCAAGTGGCCACCCGGTTGTGGCCCTTGGGTGTGCTTGTGTTTGCATCCTGGCTGGGGAGCATGCTGACGCAGAAACCGGGTTACCGGGTTGCCCAGGTGGGGGCTGTGTCGCTTGACTTCACCGCAGCCATTGAGGGGTTGCGGCAGGGGGGCAGCGACATGCGACTCGATTGGACGAGTTTGTTGATGCCGGTGGTCTTGATCAGCCTGGTCAGCTTTGTCAGCAGCATGTCGGTTGCCCAGACCTTTGCCTTGCGCCATGGCCAACGCATCGACTCAGATCGCGAGTTGCTGGGGCTGGGTCTGGCTAATGTGGGCAGTGCCCTGCTGGGGGGCATGGCAGTGTCGGGTGGTTTGTCTCGCTCTGTGGTGAACGATGCGGCTGGGGCTCGTAGCCCTTTGGCAGGGGTGGTCACCTCTGCCATGCTGGCCATTTTGTTGTGGTGTTTTCTGCCGTGGATGGCCTATCTGCCCAAGGCGGCGTTGGCTGCCGTGATCATCACGGCGGTGGTGGGGCTAGTGGATGTGAAGGGCCTGCGGGCGGCCTGGGCCTATGACCGAGCCGATGCCTGGGCGTTTGTGGCCACGGCCCTGGGTGTATTGCTGGTGGGGTTCGAAGCCGGCATTTTGCTGGGCATGGCCTGGTCTTTGGGGGCCATGGTCTGGCGCCACAGCCAGCCGCACATGGCCGAGGTGGGGCGCTTGCCGGGTACGGCGCATTTCCGTAATGTTCAACGGCACGAAGTCGAGCAGTTGAATGGCGTGCTGATGGTGCGGGTTGACGAAAGTCTGGACTTCACCAACATTCAACGCGTGGAGGCCCGCTTTTGCGAGTTGGTGCATGCCCGCGATGGCATCGATCACATCGTGTTGCTGCTGTCCGCGGTCAATCACATCGACCACTCGGCCATGCAGACGTTGCTGGAGTTGAGCGACAACCTGCGTGAGCAGGGCAAGCATTTGTATTTGGCTGAGATCAAAGGGCCGGTGATGGATCGGCTCAAGGCCTGTCAGCTCGACAGGTCGTTCGAAGGGCGCGTTTTCATGAGTGCGCAGCACGCATGGGACGCCTTGTCTGGTTTGTCTGAGAAAGGAAACTCAAAATGAAAGCGAACGTTGGTGGTTTGGACCGCATTGCACGCATTGCCGCGGGTCTGGTGTTGATTGGCTTGGCTGCAACCGGCACCGTGGGTGTGTGGGGATGGATTGGCGTGGTGCCACTGGCTACGGGCTCGTTGGGCTGGTGCCCGGCTTACCTGCCGTTCGGCCTGTCGACCTGCAAGATGAAGTAAGGCCTTCGGGCTATGCCGGGATTGCGTTGAGCGCTGTACCGGCCAAAGAAAGGGGGGCATCGCGCCCCCCGTTTCATTTCCGTCATCTCGTCATTTGTCTTTGAGCTTCATGATGCCCATGGCCTGCATGACGATCTTTTCGTAGATGGGCTCAGACGTGCCCTTCTTCATCTTGCGCAGGAAGTACTTTTCAAACGCAATTTTGGCCAGGTGCACCCAATAGCCCTCGCCAAACCAGTTCACATTGCGTGGGGGAATCTGGGGCAGGGCCACAAAGGCCGCACCCCGGTCGCCAAAGTCAGCCAGGCACACGGCGTTCCAGGTGGCTTTCTCCTTTGGCGGCTGGCCGTCAAGCACGGCGCGTATGTTGTGTGCCGTAGCGGTGACCATGGATTCGATCATGTAGCCGGTCTTGGGGACACCTGTGGGCACCGGTGTGGGCTCGGTGGGTGCAATGGCCACACACACGCCCACGGCGAAGATGTTGGGGTACTTCGGGTTGCGCTGATGATCGTCAATCAACACGAAGCCGCGTGGGTTGACCAGGCCGTCAATGCCGAAGATCGCATCCACCCCTCTGAAGGCTGGCAGCATCATCGAGTACTTGAAGGGCAGAGCATGCTCCTTCTTGGGCTTGCCGTCTTCGTCATGCTCGGTCACGTGCATCACGCCCTGTTCGACTTTGGTGACCTTCGCATTGCAGATCCAACGAATCGACTTGTCGCGAAAGATCGATTCCATCAAACCCTTCGAGTCGCCCACCCCATTGAGGCCCAGGTGCCCGATGTAGGGTTCTGAGGTCACATAGGTCATGGGAACCTTGTCTCGAATCTTGCGCTTGCGCAGATCGGTTTCCATGATCATGGCGAACTCGTAGGCGGGGCCGAAGCAAGACGCGCCTTGCACGGCGCCCACCACCACCGGCCCGGGATCTTTCACGAACTCCATCCAGGCTTGCTTGGCATGCTCAGCGTGGTCCACGTGGCACACAGACTGGGTATGGCCGTTCGGGCCTAGACCCTCGATCTCGTCGAACGCCAGCTTGGGGCCGGTGGCGATGACCAGAAAGTCGTACGGCACCTCACGACC
This sequence comes from uncultured Aquabacterium sp., assembly GCA_964453105.1. Taxonomy (GTDB): domain Bacteria; phylum Pseudomonadota; class Gammaproteobacteria; order Burkholderiales; family Burkholderiaceae_C; genus Aquabacterium. Next base: position 18,555 of record CAYVOP010000062.1, read on the forward strand.
GTCCATCAGTTCGACCACATTGCGTTCGGGGTGAACGCGTTTGGCACCCACGGGGATGAAGTCCACCCCCTTCTTTTCCAGAATGGGGGCGATGGGCAGTTCGATTTCTTCGCGGTCTCGCCAGTCGACCGCCACCCAGGGGTTGGACGGAACAAAGTGGAAAGTGGGGGTGTTGGAGATGACGGTGA
>CAYVOP010000063.1:0-18727 GCA_964453105.1 uncultured Aquabacterium sp.
GGCGCACCGGTGCGCGCAATGGCACGCTGGATCAGTTCGAAGATTTGCTGCTGGCGCGGCGTGAGTTTGGGTTTATCGTTCGTCATCGCAAAGGCGCAGTCATGGATCGACAATGACTGTCATTCTATACAGGACTGTTTGTTTGTCCAGTACTTTTTATTCGGGCTGGGCGCCGCAAGAGGGGCAGTGGTGAATTTGGAACGGCACATTGTGATTTTGGGCACCGGGGGCACCATTGCCGGCACGGGCCATGACCCCGATCGCGCCTGGCATTACGACGCTGCGCAACTCAGTGTGGCCCAGTTGGTGGCCGCCGTTCCCGCGTTGGGCGACGAGACTTTGCGGTGTCGCCAGGTGGCGCAGGTCGACAGCAAGGACATGAACTGGTCGATCTGGCGGGCATTGGCGCGGGCTTTGTCTGAAGAGTTGGCTCGCGACGATGTGGCGGGTGTGGTGATCACGCACGGCACCGACACGCTCGAAGAAACGGCATATCTGCTGCACCGTCTGCACGATGGACGCAAGCCGGTGGTGTTGACTGCCGCCATGCGTCCGGCTACCGCGCCAGATGCCGATGGGCCGCGCAATTTGCTGGATGCTGTTCGAACGGCCCGCTGGGCAGCGGCTCGAGGGCAGGGTGGGGTGGCGGTGGTCATGGCGGGCCAGGTCTGGTCGGGCTTGCACGTACGAAAAGCCCATACCCATGCTGTAGAAGCCTTTGATGGCGGCGGCGCTTCTGCTTTGGCCACTGTGCTGCCGCACGGCGAATGGTTGGCGCTGGTCGATGCCTGGCCTCAGTCCGGGCGAGCCGGCTGGGCGGTGTTGGATGCACCGGCACCACCGCGCGTGGAAATCGTGACCAGCCATGCTGATGCCGATGGCGTGATGGTGCGCGCTCTTTGGGCTGCGGCACCTGATCTCAAAGGGGTGGTGGTAGCTGCGACCGGGCACGGCACCATCAACGAGCCCTTGCGCCAGGCCTTGCAGCAACTGAGCTTGGAGGGCGTCACGGTGTGGCGCAGTTCGCGCGTGGCCCGCGGCGGGGTTCAGCCCCGTGATGGGGATGAATTCACTGCGGTGGAGGGGTTGACGGCAGCCCAGGCGCGCTTGGCGCTGGTGCTGCATGAATTAGGTGCCCGATTGGATTGATCGGAGGGCTCGGCAGGTATGGACTCAGTCGGTGGTGACCAGCTCGCATCAGGCTTGACCTGCTTGCCTCCCTGAGTTTGTCAGCGTGCGCTGTTCTCGGGCTGATGCGAACTTTGCCAGCGGTCTGTGAAAGCCGTGTGACAGTCCCCAAAGATGTCAACGATGCACGCGCAGCATGATCGGATTGGTGCCCATCACTTGACGGAATTCCTGGCCAGGTTCCGTTTCGCCCATCTGCGGGTGCCAGACCCGGATGCGGTGATCGCCTGCGGGAAGCTCCAGCTCGACCTTGCCTTGGGCATTGCTCACGCCGAAGTAGGGCGTATCGACCACATGGATGTAGCCGACCATGCTGTCGTGGATGTTGCAGCCCAAGGTGGCGGTGCCGGGGCGATCGAACACCACCGGGGCAGACGGGCGGCCGCTGTAGAGCTTGATTTCGAACGGCTTGATGGCCGAGAACGAATACACGTGGTGCCGGATGGTGTCGAAGTTCGGGAATTGCACGGCAGAGCCGGTTTGAATCACGACCAGTTGGGGGGCAAATTGTTTGTCGCGCTGTGCCATCTCGACCGTGACGCCCGATGTGGTCGTTGGCGTGCCTTTGACGAACACCGCCACGGCGGCGCTGACCAGTGGGCGGCCAGCCTCGTCGGTCACGGTCAGCGACACAGGGGCTGCAGCCACCGGCAGGGCCAGGCAAGCAGACAGTGTCAAGCACGCCAGCGGGGCGCTTGAAGCGGCTTGCAGTATGCGCAGCACAGGGCGGTAGATCGTTGTGGGCCTCATCATGTGGGAACTCCGTTGGGCGGTTTGAATGGCGGCTCCACTCAAGGGGCGGTCACGATGTCGCGGCGGGTGGGGGCCAGTCGACGCAGCAGTTCATTTTTGGCTGCCTCTGATGCGCCGGCCCGATCCAGTTCTTCCCGCAACACGCTCACCATCAGATCGAATTCAGATGCGGTGATGTTGGACTTGGCGTGTGAATTGGCCATGGTCTCGCCTTCGTATTCGCAGGGGCCGTTGGCGATCTTGCAGATGTAGGCTGCCACGCTCTTTTTCAGGTAGGGCATCTTCACGCCTTGGAAGGAGCGCTTGGTGCGCGAATCGGCTGCCATGCGATCGAGGGTGCGGCCCACGACTTGATCGACGCCGCTTGGCCCGCCCAGTTGCTGGTACAGGCTGTGCCCACCGGCAGCCGGAGTGGCGCAGGCCATAAGGGCGGCCAAGGTCCAGCTGAGGGTGATGCCAATCAGCGCCCATTTCAGGTGTTGGGTGCGCTCGGGTGGCCAGGAGAGCTGCAGTCTGTTCATGAGTCGAATCCTTGGGTTGGATTGCCGTTATTCAACGCTTCATGGTGCCTTGCCCTCGGTCAGACTGCAGGCTGAAAAGCGGTTCATTCCGGCCGTATCCCTGACGTTCCCCAGGCGTTTCCCTGCCGTTTCGTTCCGATTGGAGACTTGTCCATGAAAGCTTGCAAGACCTGGATGGCGGCGCTGATTGGCGCCTGTTGCGCAACTGCCTATGCCGGCGATCGCTTGTTGGCCTCTGGCGGAGTCAGCACCATTGAGGGCGCGGGAGGCAGCGGCCTGGTGCCCTGGGCCACGATCACCGGTAATGGCAGCGCCAACCAGATTGGCGGGGTGGCATTTGCCACGCGGGTGCAAATGCCCAGCCAGTATCGGCTTGATGTCGCGGGGGTGGCGGTGGGCTTGTATGACCGGGTTGAGCTCAGTGCCGCGCGCTGGACGTTTGGCTTGGCCGATACGGTGCCAGACAAGTCCATTGAGATGAAGGTGTTTGGCGCCAAGATCAAGGTGCTTGGTGATGCGGTGTATGACCAAGACCGCTGGATGCCGCAGATCAGTGTGGGGGCGCAATACAAGATCAACGATGACGAGGCTCTGGTGAAATCGCTGGGGGCGAAGTCCAGCCGGGGGCTGGATCTGTACGCCACGGCCACCAAGGTCTGGCTGGGTGGCTTGGCCGGGCGCAATGTGATCACCACCTTCACTTCCCGGTTGACCAATGCCAACCAGTTTGGTCTGGTGGGGTTTGGCGGCCCGGCGCGTGACTCCCATCTGCTCAAGCTGGAAGGCAGCGTGGGCGTCATGCTGCGTGACGATCTGGTGCTGGGCGCCGAGTTCCGCCACAAGCCCAATAACCTCGTGACCGACGACGGTGCCAATCAGGCGCTGCGCGAAGACTCGGCCAAGGATGTGTACCTGGCCTGGTTCCCTTGCCGTGGTGGCAGCCTGACCGCCGCTTGGGTCAGCATGGGCAATATGGTGACCAAGCCGTCGCAAAACGGCTGGTACTTCTCAGGGCAGTTGAACTACTGAGTGATGCTGGCTCAGCGCCCGCCGGTCACATCCAAAATGGCGCCCGCCGTGTAGCTGGCCGCGCTCGACAGCAGCCACACAATGGCCTGCGCCACTTCATTGGGGTGGGCCGCTCGCCCCATGGGCAAGGTGGGGCCCAGGCGCGTGGCCCGGTCGGGCTCGCCGCCGGTGGCGTGAATGCCGGTGTCGGTGATGCCGGGGCGTACTGCACACACCCGCACGCCTTCTGAAGCCACTTCCTTGGACAAGCCCGCTGTGAACACGTCAATGGCGCCTTTGCTGGCGGCATAGTCCACATACATGGCTGGCGAGCCTTGGCGCACGGCGCTGCTGGACAGGTTCACGATCACACCGCCATGCCCTCCGTGCCGGCTTGACATGCGCTTGACCGCTTCGCGGGCGCACAGCATGGGGCCCAGCACGTTCACCGCCAGCATGCGCTGCAGGCGCTCGGCTGACATCTGGTCGAGGCGCGCGGTCATGTCCACAATGCCGGCGTTGTTGACCAGACCGGTCAAAGGGGGCAGGTGAGCATCGGCTTGCGCAAAGAGTTTGAGCACATCGGCTTCGTGCGCCAGGTCGGCCTGAACGGTTCGCGCCGAGGCGGCCCCCAAGGCCAGACATTCCTGTGCCACGGCCATGGCGGCCGCCGTGTCATGCGCATAGTGAATAAGCACATGATGACCTTGCGCAGAAAGCAGTCGCGCAGTGGCTGCACCGATGCCCCGACTGGCTCCGGTGATCAAGGTTGAAGGTAGCATGTGGCAACTTTACATTCCCTTTACCCATTGCGCATCGTTGCGCTACATGTCGCGGCGACAGTGTCTGTATGAACAAGAACAATGCATCGACTTGGTTCCGGCGTGGCCGCTGGTTTCTGATCGCCGCCGTGCTGGCGGGGGGCGCCTGGGGAATCCAGAAGCATTACTTTGCCAAGCCCCAGGCCCCTCAGGTCATCACCGCCAAGGTGGTGGTCGATGATCTGGAAGACACTGTGCTGGCCAGTGGCACGATTCAGGCCCGAAAAGAGGTCAGCGTCGGGGCTCAGGTTTCGGGGCAGATCAAGCGCTTGTACGTGGACCTGGGTGACCGCGTCACCAAGGGGCAGTTGGTCGCAGAAATCGACTCGACCACCCAAACGAACAACCTGCGCAATGCCGAGGCACAGGTGGCGCTGTTGACTGCCCAGCGTGCCGCCAAGGTTGCTTTGCTCACCCAGGCCGAGCTGACCTACAAGCGCAAACAAGACTTGTCGAAGCTGGATGCGGCTTCGAAGGCCGAGCTGGAAGCAGCCGAAGCCACCTTGGCCACCACCCGCGCCGACATTGGCGTGCTCGATGCGCAGTTGAAGCAGGCGCGCATTGCGGTCGACACGGCCACAGTCAATCTGGGCTACACGCGCATCCTGGCGCCCATCGATGGGGTCGTCATCGGCGTGATCGCGGAAGAGGGCCGTACCGTCAACGCCATTCAATCGGCGCCGTCCATCATCAAGCTGGCCAAGCTGGATCAGGTCCAGATCAAGGCGCAGATTTCCGAGGCTGATGTGGTTCGGGTCAAGCCCGGCATGCCCGCGTATTTCACGATTCTGGGCGAGCCCACGCGCCGGTTCCAGGCCACCCTGCGTGCGGTGGAGCCGGTGCCCGAAGTCAGTCAGACCGACGCCAAGGTCACAGCGTCGACCTCGACCACCACGGCCATCTACTACAACGGCCTGTTTGATGTGCCTAACCCGGATGGGAAGCTGCGCGTGCTGATGACGGCTCAGGTCTTCATCGTGCTCGACAAGGTGCCGCATGCCCTGGTCATTCCGGCATCGGCTCTGGGAAAGCGTGACCCCAAGACGCACGATTACACCGTCAGTGTGCTGGAAGGCCCGGTGGGCGACCAGAAGGTGGTGCAGCGGCGGGTGCGCATCGGTCTGAATAACCGGGTGCAGGCGCAGGTGCTGGAGGGCCTGAAGGAAGGCGACCTGGTGGTGGTGGGCGATGCCACTGCTTCAGGTTCGGGCGGTGGCTCGCGTCGTCCGCCAGGCATGTTCTAAGCCCATGAGTTCGCAAGCAAGCATAGACATGGCCGCAGCCCAAGCGCCAGCTCTTCTGGAGGTGAAAGACCTCTGGCGGGAATACCCGTCGGGCGATGAGTCGGTGGCGGTGCTCAAGGGCATCAGCCTGAGCATTCGCGCCGGTGAAATGGTCGCCATCATCGGCGCGTCTGGCTCAGGCAAGTCCACCCTGATGAACATCCTGGGCTGCCTGGATCGGCCGACCCGAGGGGTGTACAAGGTGGCGGGGCAAGCCACGGCCAGCCTGGACGCCGATGAACTGGCGCGCCTGCGTCGGGAGCATTTCGGCTTCATTTTTCAGCGCTACCATTTGCTGGGCGATCTGACCGCCAGCGGCAACGTCGAGATTCCCGCTATCTACGCCGGCCACGGCAAAGTGGAGCGTCGAACCCGAGCGGCTGCCTTGCTGGGTCGCCTGGGGCTGGGCGAACGGGTGCTGCACAGGCCTGGTCAGCTTTCCGGCGGGCAACAGCAGCGCGTCAGCATTGCGCGTGCGCTGATGAATGGCGGCGATGTCATTCTGGCCGACGAGCCCACGGGGGCCTTGGACAGCGTCAGTGGTGAAGAGGTCATGCGCATCCTGCAGGAGCTGCATGCCGATGGGCACACCGTCATCATCGTCACCCACGACCCCAAGGTGGCGCAGCATGCGCAGCGCATCATCGAGGTGGCTGATGGGGTGATCGTGTCCGATCGTCAGCAGGACGGCGATCGACCGGCTCAGACGGCCAGGAAGGAAGAGGGCGCACCGCCCCCCCATCCCTGGCGCGCCAACTGGGATCGCTTCACCGAAGCCTTCACCATGGCCTTGCGTGCCATGGCAGGCCATCGGCTGCGCACTTTGCTGACCATGTTGGGCATCATCATCGGCATTGCCTCGGTGGTGTCCATGGTGGCCTTGGGCGAAGGGTCTCGCCAGCGTGTGCTCAAGGACATCTCGGCGATGGGCACCAATACCATCGACATCTTTCCCGGCAAGAATTTTGGGGATCGACAGGCCGGGCGCATCCGTACTCTGGTGCCAGCCGATGCGGACGCGCTGTCGCAGTTGACGTATGTTGACAGCGTCACGCCCACGGTCAGCACCAGTGTGACCTTGCGCCGCGGCAACATCGAGTCCACCGCGAATATCAATGGGGTGGGCGAAGCGTTCTTTCGGGTCAAGGGCTACACCCTGGCTCGCGGCCAGGCGTTTGATGCCGACAGCATTCGGCGTCAAACCCAGGAGGCCGTGATCGATCCGGCCACGCAAAAGGCTTTGTTCCCCAATGGCGAAGACCCTGTCGGTCAGGTCATTTTTCTGGGGGCGGTGCCGGTGCGCATTGTGGGGGTGACCTCGCCGCAGGAAAGCGGCTTCATGATGTCGGACAACCTCAATGTGTGGGTGCCTTACACCACGGCCATGCGTCGGCTTTTGGGCGTGCGCTGGTTGCGCAACGTGACCGTGCGCATCAGCGACGATGTGCCTTCAGCCGCAGCTGAGCAGGGCATCGTCAAGCTCCTGACCCAGCGCCACGGCACACAAGACTTTTTCGTGCGCAACAGCGACAGCATTCGGCAGACCATTGAAAGCACCACGCAGACAATGACTTTGCTGATTTCCTCGATTGCCGTGATCTCGCTGATTGTGGGCGGCATCGGGGTCATGAACATCATGCTGGTGTCGGTGACCGAGCGCACCCAGGAAATTGGGGTGCGCATGGCTGTGGGCGCGCGCCAGAGCGACATCCTGCGCCAGTTCCTGATCGAAGCGGTGCTGGTGTGTCTGATTGGTGGCGTGCTGGGCATTGGCCTGGCGCTGGGCATTGGCGTGCTGTTTGACCAGTTCGGGGGCGGCACCTTCAGCATGGTCTATTCGGTCAATTCCATCGTGGCGGCATTTGGCATTTCGTCGCTCATCGGTGTGGTGTTTGGGTTTCTGCCCGCACGCAACGCGGCTCGACTCGATCCGGTCGATGCCTTGTCCAGGCAGTGAGGAACGATATGAACAAGGTCTTGAAGCATCCGGCATGGAAGCCGTTGGTGGCCAGTCTGGTGTTGGTCTTGAGTGGTTGCGCCAGCTCGGACGTTCGCCGTTCGCTTGAGTTGACCGTGCCCGCCAACTGGCAGCAAGCTAGCCAGGCTGCAGCGGGCACAGATGAGTCGGCCCAGCGTGTCAACGACCGATCGGCCTGGTGGCTGGCGCTGAATGATCCGGTGTTGAACCAATTGGTGGAGCAGGCCCAGGCACGCAATGTGAACCTGGCCCAGGCGGCTGTGAAGGTGCGGCGGGCGCAGTTGGTAGCCGGTCAGGCTGCCAGTGACCAGTTGCCTTCGGTGGCGGTGCAGGGCAATGTGTCGCGGGCCCGTCAGCTAGATGGGGGGGCTACCACCCAGCTCAACAGCGTGACCGGTTCGGTGAGCTGGGAGGTGGACCTGTGGGGCCGTTTGTCGTCGCTGCGCAATGCGGCAGATTGGGAAGCCCAGGCCACCGAGTTTGATCGCCAGGCGGCGTCCTTGTCCTTGTCGGCCACAGTGGCCAATCTGTACTGGCAAATTGCCTACCTGAATCAAAGGGTGGCCGCCAGCGAGCAAAGCATGGACTACGCAAGGCGAACCCTGACCTTGGTGCAGGCCCAATACGGTGCAGGCGATGCGGCTGGGCTGGAGTTGGCCCAGGCCACTCAGGCCTTGGCCACGCAACAAGCCAGCCACACGCAATGGCTGCAGCAGCGGGTGCAGGCTCGCAATGCGTTGGCCATCTTGCTGGATGCGCCTCCCGGTACCGCGAACGACGAATCGCTGCGCCTGCACGATGGCGCTTTGCCTTCCGTGAACCCGGGGCTGCCTGCCTCGGTGCTGACCCAGCGGCCCGACTTACAGGCCGCACAACTGCGCTTGCGCAAAACCTTGGCCAATGTGGATGCCACCCGTGACAGCTTCTACCCTCGGTTGACGCTGACCGGCAGTGTGGGGGGCACCAGCACCGAGCTGTCGCAGGTGCTGCGCGATCCGGTTGGCACCCTGGGGGCGGGGCTGCTGCTGCCATTTGTTCAGTGGCGAGACATGCAGCGCAGCGTGGCCATTTCCGAAGCCGATTACGAAGTGGCCGTGCTGGGCCTGCGTCAGACCTGGTATCAGGCCTTGGCTGATGTGGAAAACGCCTTGTCGGCACGCCAGCAGTATGAAGACCAGGGGCAGCAGTTGGCCACGGCCTGGCAAGCCGCCCAAACGGCTGAGCGCCTCAGCGAGGCACGCTATCGGGCCGGGGCGGTGCCCCTGAAAACCTGGCTCGACGCCCAGGAAGCCCGCCGTCAGGCAGAAAACAACCTGGCGCAAAACCGATTGAGCCGCCTGAGTGCGCTGGCGACCCTGCATCAGGTGCTGGGTGGCTGAGATGGCCTGAAGTGTGAAACGCGTCACGCATTGATTTGTAAATAGCGGCCCGGCAGGGCGTCTATTTCGGGTCTTTCAAAGGCGAGGGTGGTGCCACGATTTGGGTTGGATCGGGGCATCTGCCCGCCCCCCATGAAAGGCCCGTCATGACACAGCTGCTTCGTCAGATTTCCGTTGGTTCCAAATTCGCCGCCCAGTTTGGCGGCGTGGTGACCCTGTCGGCGGTCTCGGTTGCGGCGCTGACCCTGACCGGAACTTTGAAGCTGCAATGGGCGCAACCCCAAGTGGCGGCGGCGGGTCTGGTCGCAACGGGTCTGGTCGCAGGCGTGTGGTCGTGGTGGGTGGGGCGTTCAGCGGCCCGTCCGCTCAAAGAAGCCGTGGCCTTGGCGCAAACCTTGTCTGAAGCAGCGGGCCCAGCCCCTTTTGCCGTGGACCGGGGAGACGAGGCCACGCGCCTGTTGCGCCACCTGACGCATGTGCAGGAACAACATCAGTCCTTGGCCCGCTCTTTCGATCAACTGAAAACCGAACAGGCAGACCTGAGCGACGAAATAGCCCACTGGGCCACCGACACCCTTCGGATGCGTTCGGCGCTTGATGCCACCGGCGTGCATGCACTGCTGACGGATGAAGAAGGCGTGATCCTGTTTGTGACCAGGACGCTCGCAGCCATGCTCAAGGAGCACGAGGCCAAGATCAAGGCCGTGCTGCCGCAGGTTGAACTCAGTCGCCTCATTGGCCAACGTCTGGACGTGTTTTCGCAGGCGGCAGAAGGTGCGGATTTGACCATTCTGCCCACATCAGAGGGCGAAACCGAATTGCGTTTTGCTGGCCTCACGCTGGCCTTGAAGGCGCAGCCCATTCGCGACCGCCAAGGCAAGATCGTGGGGCACACCGTGACCTGGCGTGATCTGAGTGCCAGCCTGCCCCCCAAGGCAGCTCCGGCGGCAGATGCCGCGCCCTGGTGCCAAATTCTCGACCTCAGCGTGGTGCCCGGTTACGTGGCCGATGCCCAGGGCCGCATCGTGATGGCCAACGCGGCATTGCGCGAGTTGCTGCGTGCGCGAGCCCAGGCATTCAAGGCCGCCAACCCCGCATTCAAGTCGCAAGACTTGGAAGGCGCCAGTGTGGCCATGTTCTATGGCGCATCGCACGACGAGGCCGCCGGCTTGAAGAACCTGCGTGATCGGCGCGTGAGCCGTCGCGTTTTGGGTGGCCGTACCTTCGACATCACCGACACCCCGGTTCGCAATGACGCGGGTGAGGTGGTGGCCGTGCTGTCGCAATGGCAAGACTGCACCGATGCCTGGCTGGCCTCGCATGCCTTTGCGGCCCTGGCCGATCGCGTGTCGGCAGGCGACTATGCGCGCCCGGCCAGCCTGGAAGGCATGAATGGCCTGTTCCGCGAAGCGGGCGCCCAGATCAATGCGGTGGTTGCGTCGATGAACCAGACCATTGCCCCGGTACGCGCCGCGACCGAGCAGTTGGGCACGGCCTTGGCCCAGGTATCGCAATCCACTTTGAGCGTGCAAGACATTTTGCAATCGCTGGCCCGCAAGCAGCAAGGCGAGCGCGTGGTTCCCAAGACCACGGCCATGCTGGCCGAAAAGGCTGGGGCGGTGCTGGCGCAAATGGTGCCTGCCATCAACCACACCACCGAGTTGCTGCAAGACCCGATGAACCCGGACGCGTCAGAAGCACTGGCATCGACAGCCGAGCAGTTGCAGGCACATGCCGCCTTGCTACAAGCCATGGTGGCCAGCTATCGTCTGGCGGTGGGTGCCGGTAAGGCGGCTCGTTCGAGCGACGCCTCGGAACATCAAACCGAGCCCTTGGTGTCGGCCTGATCAGGCTTGTCCGGCTCGGTCCAGTCGTTCTTCCAGCCACCCGACCACGCGGGTGATTTCGCGGTCGAGCGCCTCGATCAAATGAGGCAGGCGCTCGCTCAAGCCTTCATGGCAGTGTGTTTCCAGCTCGGCGCACAGTTTGCCCAGGTCTTGCGCTCCCACGGCAACAGCCGCTCCTTTGATGCGGTGAGCCATTGAACCTGCGGCTTCCAGGTCCTGCTCAATGAGCTTGTGCAGGCGCTCGGCGTCATGGCGCGTGGTGGTGATGAACTGATCAGCCAACATGGCTTTGAGCTCGTCTTCCCCAGCGGTTTGCCGCTCCCAATAGGCCAGGTCAATCGGACTGCCATTGGGTGGCGCAACGTCAGCTTTGGGGTCCGATGTGTCGGGTGGCGGTGGCCCCCATTTCTTCAGCATGGCGGCCAGCACCGGAACCTGGAGCGGCTTGGTCATGTAGTCGCTCATGCCCGCAGCCTGGCATTTTTCGGCTTCGCCTTGCAGGGCTGCGGCGGTGCAGGCCAGGATGGGCAGGGGCGCGCGACCTTCGAGCGCCTCTTCGGCTCGAATGGCCTGGGCCAGTTGGTAGCCATCCATGCGTGGCATCTGACAGTCGGTGATGAGCAAGGCCAGCTTGTACTGGTGCGTCATCGCCAGGGCCTGTTCGCCGTCTTCCGCCACCACCGATGTATAGCCCAGTAGCGACAACTGCCGGCTGAGCACGTAGCGGTTGATGGGGTGGTCGTCGACCAGGCCAATCAAACAGCCCTGAGCCTGGGCCTCTTCCACGCTCAGCAACTTGCGGGGGCCTTGCGTGCTGGGTGTGACCTGGCGCGCCAGATCGTCCAGGTGGCTTGCGCTGGGGGCCTGATCTGTCAGACCCAGCGACAGGTCCACCGAGAACGTGGTGCCTTTGCCTGGCGTGCTTTTGAGCGATATTGTTCCGCCCATCAACTCGGCTAGGCGTTTGCAAATGGTCAGCCCCAGCCCCGTGCCCCCGAAACGCTGCGCCGTGTCCGCCGAGGCTTGCGAGAAGGCAGAGAACACCTTGTGCTGCGATTCGGGTGGAATGCCAATGCCCGTGTCGATCACATCAATGCGAATCTGGATCTGCTTGTCGCCTTTGGGCAGGCCGCGCACGCGAACCGTCACGCTACCTTGCTGGGTGAATTTCAGTGCATTGCTGACCAGGTTGCTGACGATCTGGCGCATGCGCAGCGGGTCGCACAGCACGGTTTGCTGAATGCCGATGACCTGCAGGTCCAAGGTCAAGCCCTTGCTGCTGGCCGTGTCGCGGTACAGATTGGTCACCGAGCCCAGCAGATGGGGCAGATTCACTGGCTCGGGGTTCACGTCCAGTTTTCCGGCCTCGATTTTCGAGAAGTCGAGGATGTCGTTGATGATGCCAAGCAAGGCGCTCGAGGCCTCGCGCATGGCGTTGACCTGTTCGCGCTGTTCGTCGTCCAGCTTGCTCAGCGACAGCAAATCCAGCGTGCCGACCACGCCATTCAACGGCGTGCGAATTTCGTGGCTCATCGACGCCAGGAAATCTTCTTTGGCTTTGGCTGCGGCCTCAGTCTTGATCATGGCCACCCGCAACTGGGCATCGGTTTCTTCAACCTGGTTGCGCAGGCTGCGTTCTGAATCCAGTGCCTGCCGAACGCCTTCCAGCAAGTCATTCATGCCCGCCACCAGCACGCCCACTTCGTTGCGCTTCAGGTGAGCAGGCACGCTCAAACTGGCAGCCTGACCGGGCGTGATGGCATTGAGCTGGCGAACCACTGCCACCAAGGGGTCGGTGAGGGTGCGGCGAATGATGGCCATCGAAATCAAGGCCGTGGCCACAATGATGGCGGCCATCCAGCCCACCATGGTCAAAGCCGATTCGCGCGCCTTTTTGGCAATCCACTCGCGGTTGGGTTCAACCGAAAGCTGGCCTACGATTTCATCATCGCTGAACGGCGAACGGATCGGTTCAATCAGCGCGGCCTTGCTGCGTTCGGCACCAGGGCGCTCGCTGACGATCTTCAGCCCCCGGTTGCCCTTCAACTCGGCCCTTTGCACCACATCGTTTTTCAACAGGCCATCAATGGCGTCTTGCCCGATCTGCTGATTATTGGCAAACGTGGCAATGGCCGCGGTGTTGTAGACCGTGGCCATGAGGCTTTTGATCAGCGCACGGCTTTCGTCTTCTGATCGGGCCGTTTGAAAATGAAACACCAGCAGCCCCGAAATCGAGGCCAGAACCAGCGTGGTGACCGCTGCTATGAAGGCCAGGTAGGCCTGGAGCGATCGATTTTGAAACCTCATGGCGCGGGCACGTTCAGAATCACCCGTATGCCCAATGCTTCAGGGTTGGCTGGCAGTTGACTTTGGTCTAAGTAGGCCATGGCGCCCGGCGTATTGCGCACCGCCTCAATCAGGGCGTTCGCATCGGCCATGGGTTGTGGTGGCGAGCTTTGGCCAGTGAATAGCAGCCGCGCCCAATAGGCATTGATGTCGGTGATGGCTTTGCCTGTCAGGGCTTTATAAAAGCGCGCACGCACAGCCGAAGCTGCCGGGTTGTCCAGCGGGTTGGCGGTCTGTCCATTCGACAGATGGCGGGTTCGGCCCAGATACAGGTCGGCCACTTCTTTGCTTGTGATGCCGGCCAACGGCGTCTTGCCATGCAGGATGACCACGATGACGCCGGTGGGTGAAGTTTGCACTTGCGCGAATGTGGGGCCACACAGGCCGCACAAGCCATACAGCGTGCCAGTCAGCCAGGCCAGCCTGACCCACAGGGCGCGGCGCAAGGAGGAGAGGGGGAGGTGGTGGTACTTCATCGTCAGAATGCAAAATCCAACGTGGCGGACCACACATGTTTAGGCGCCCCGTTCCAGGTGGCGCTGCCGTAGCCCCACATCTGGGTGCCGTCTTGAGATACCACCGTGCGATCCCATTGCATCTTCAGTGCCATGCGATCGGCGAAATCCCAGCGCACCCCGACCGAGGCGGTGTACTGGCTGGTGTGGGTTGACTTGTAAGCGTATCGCAACTGATCAGCCACGGCCTCCAGACCAAAGCCGCCGATGGGGTCATCCAGTTTGAACTTGTGCTGATCCCAACTGCGCGCGAAGCTCACGTAGGGCAGCCAACTGTCGACCCGATACGCCAGCGACAAGTACGCGCTGGTGCCTTGCGGTGCGAAGGTGGTGCTGGCGGTGGTAAAAGCGATTTCCGTGGCAAGTTGCCAGCCATCGTGGTCCCAGGTGGCGCCCAGTACGCTGTAGCCCAGACGCTGTCCTTTCAGTTCTACGTCGTCGGCATATTCCGCGCCGCTGGCCCAGATGGGGGCAGCCATGTTGAGATACGTTGCCAATTGGCTGAACGGCGCATTGCGCTGGAAGCGAAGGTTGGTGTGATAGGCGCGCAGGCGCCAAGCATCACTTTCCCAGGCCACACCCATGCCGAAAATGGCGGCGTCGAGCTTGTAGCTGTCATGCCCCCAGGGCATGCCGCTTTCGGTTTTGCCGGCATAGACCTTGGCGCGCAATTGCCCATCGCCCAGTTGCCAAGCATGAACGGCATCGCCTCCGTCCAGCGAGTAAAACGGAATCCAGCCATAGAACTCGGTGGGGGGGCGAACCCAATGGTAGGCATACCCCACGTTGCGATAGTCGGACAGCATGAAGGTAGACAAGCCCACACGGCCTAAGCGCAGCTCGGTGTCATAGGTCGGGCGGTATTTCAGAAACGCCCATTCGACCGAGTTGAAAACGCGCGAATCGGCCTTTTCCCGGGCCACCACCTGGCCCACCAATTCGATGTGCTCAGTGGCCTGGTAGTTGAGTTGCAACCCCAGGCGCGAGTCGCTGCGCTCGTGGCGCTTGGTGACGCGGTCCAGGTTCTGCCCCAGTTCCCGACGGAACTGCAGGTCGTCCGGGCCGTTGCTTTGCCAGAACCCCAAGGTGCCAAAACCGCTGAACTTGAGGCCCGAACCACTCGGCGACACGGATGCGTCTGGCTGACTGGCGTCGGCCCAGGCAGCATGCTGCGACAAGCTCAAAAGCAATGCCGGCAGGATGGCCCACCGGACCATGCGGGATGCCTGGTGCTGTCCAGGTAGAAAAGCGCGGCGATTCATGAGCTTTGCAGAATCCTTCACGGGTGAGAAGGGCTGCCGCCGTCAGGGCGGCCCTGATCCAGCCTATCGGCCAGATCTTGCTCGTCCTGAAGAGAAAAACAATGTCGCTCAGAGTTTCGGGGGCTCGTTCGTGCTGCTTGTGGCAGTTTCCCTCAGCAAATCGAGGGCCTCGCCAGACCAACGGGCCCAGCCTTCTTCGAACATGATCCCGGTCTTGAGGATCATGTGCTGGATTTTTGCCTCGCGGGTCAGCACCCGCTCAGGAGGAAAGTCGTGCGCTTCAATGGCACGGTAGGCAGCCAGCTTCTGTTCGTGCAGGGTCTTGCGCCGCTCGATTTCTGCTTCCAGGCCCAGGGGGCCCAGAACCGCATCGGCGCGCAGGCGCACCATCAACTCTTCGCGCATGTCTTGAGGCGGCGAGGCCTCCAGCGCCCAGCGCCCCAGCTCCACTTTGCCAGCCTCCAGCACCCGGTACATCTTTTTTCGGGTCTTGCCGCCATCAGGCGCCGCGGCCGATTCAATCCAGCCGGCCTTTTCCATGCGGGCCAGTTCGCGATAGATCTGCTGGTGCGTGGCGCGCCAGAAGAAACCGATCGACTTGTCGAAACGGCGGGCCAGGTCGTATCCGGAGGACGACTTCTCCAGCAAGGAAGTCATCAAGGCGTGTGCAAGGGACATGACCCGAGTCTAAGGGGGCGACTTCAACTATGCAACCAGTTGCATAAACGCGAAAGCTCGCATACATTCATGCAACTGGTTGCATAGTTGAGGGCGCGTAGCCCGGTCGCAACCGGCTTATCTTTCACGATCTGACAACTGAACCCCTTCAGGACACGACATGACTGCTTTTCCCAATCTGCTGAAACCACTCGATCTGGGCTTTACCACGCTGAAGAACCGCGTCTTGATGGGTTCGATGCACGTGGGTCTGGAAGAAGCCAAGGACGGCTTCCAGCGCATGGCTGCTTTCTATGCCGAGCGTGCACGCGGCGGCGTGGCCCTGATGGTGACCGGCGGCATTGCCCCCAACGACGATGGCCGCCCTTATCCCGGTGGTGCGCGTCTGGCCACTGAAGAAGAGGCCGCTCAGCACAAGATCGTGACCGATGCGGTGCACGAAGCCGGCGGCAAGATCGCCATGCAGATCTTGCACTTTGGCCGCTACGCCTACCATCCTGGTCTGGTCGGTCCCAGCCCTATCAAGGCGCCCATCGCTCCGATGCCTCCCCGCGAGTTGACCACCGCCGAGGTCTATCAGACCATCGAAGACTTTGCCAATTGCGCCGCCATGGCTCAGAAGGCCGGTTACGACGGCGTGGAAGTCATGGGCTCTGAGGGCTACTTGATCAACGAATTCATCGCTGCGCGCACCAATCAGCGCACCGACGAGTGGGGCGGTTCTTACGAAAACCGCATGCGCTTCCCCGTTGAAATCGTGAAGGCCGTGCGTGAGCGCGTAGGCCCGAACTTCATCATCATCTATCGTCTGTCCATGCTGGACCTGGTCGATGGCGGTTCTGACTTCGACGAAGTCGTGCAACTGGCTCAGGCCATCGAGAAGGCCGGTGCCACCCTGATCAACACCGGCATCGGTTGGCACGAGGCTCGCATCCCCACCATCGCCACCAGCGTGCCCCGCGGCGCCTTTGCCTGGGTGACCAAGAAGATGAAGGGCAAGGTGGGCATCCCTCTGATCACCACCAACCGCATCAACACCCCGGAAGTGGGCGAACAGATTCTGGCCGACGGCTGTGCCGACATGGTCTCCATGGCTCGCCCCATGCTGGCTGACCCCGAGTTCGTCAACAAGGCGGCTGCAGGCAAGCCCGAAACCATCAACACCTGCATTGGCTGTAACCAGGCCTGTCTGGATCACACTTTCAGCGGCAAGATCACCTCGTGCCTGGTCAATCCTCGTGCCTGCCACGAAACCATTCTGAAGATCGAACCCGCGTCTACCAAGAAGCGCGTGGCGGTCGTGGGCGCAGGCCCCGCAGGGCTGGCCGCGGCCACCACCGCAGCCCGCCGTGGTCTGGACGTGACCTTGTTTGAAGCCGACAGCGATGTGGGCGGCCAGTTCAACGTGGCAAAGCAAATTCCTGGCAAGGAAGAGTTCTACGAAACCCTGCGCTATTTCCGCAACGAAATCAAAGCCACTGGCGTGAAAACCCAGTTCAACACCCGTGTGACCGTGGACGACCTGGTCAAGGGCGGCTTTGACGAAATCCTGCTGGCCACCGGCGTGTCGCCACGCACCCCTGCCATCGAAGGCGTGAACCATCCCAAGGTGTTGAGCTACCTCGATGTGCTGCGCGACAAGAAGCCCGTGGGCAAGACCGTGGCCGTGATCGGCGCTGGCGGCATTGGCTTTGACGTGTCCGAGTACCTGACCCATGAGGGCGACAGCCCGGCACTGAATCTGGCCAAGTTCAACGACGAGTGGGGCATTGACAGCGACTACACCAACCGGGGTGGCCTCAAGCAGCCGCATCTGGAGAAGGCTCCCCGTCAGGTCTACCTGTTGCAGCGCAAGACCAGCAAGGTCGGCGACGGCCTGGGCAAGACCACCGGCTGGATCCACCGCACCTCGCTGAAGAACCGCAATGTTGAAATGATTGCCGGTGTCAGCTACAACAAGATCGACGACGCGGGCTTGCACATCTCGGTGGGTGGCAAGGACATGGTTCTGCCCGTCGACAATGTGGTGCTGTGTGCTGGTCAGGAACCCTTCCGCGAACTGCAAGCGGGCCTGGAAGCCGCAGGCAAGAAGGTGACCCTGATTGGTGGTGCTGACGTGGCCGCCGAGCTCGACGCCAAGCGCGCCATCAAGCAAGGCACCGAAGTCGCCGCTGCGCTGTAATCCGGTTTTGACACCACCCTGAACAGGAGAAGGTCATGAACGCACTCGATCCCAAACTGCAGCCCTCCGTGGCGGCTGCCCTGGCGCAGTGGCATGCCATGCTGGCCCAGCGCGACCTCAGCAAGCTGCGCGGGCTGCTGCATGACGACGCCGTGTTTCGTTCGCCCATGGCGTTCAAACCCTACGTCAGCGCCGAGGCCGTGACCTTGATCCTGTCCACCGTGGTGCAAGTGTTCAGCGACTTCGAATACCACCGCCAGTTCGCTTCTGACGACGGACTGAGCGTGGTGCTCGAATTCAGTGCCAAGGTGGGCGACAAATCGCTCAAAGGCATCGACATGATCCGCTTTGACGAAACCGGCAAGATTGTCGATTTCGAGGTCATGATTCGTCCCTTCAACGCCTTGCAGGCGCTGGGCGCCGAAATGGGCGCACGCCTGGCCGCCTACCTGCCTGCTTACAAGGCACAACTCTGATCTTCCTTCCATGACACAGACGACTTTTGAAACCGTCACCGTCTCGGTTGACAACCACATTGCCACCGTTCGCCTGAACCGGCCTGAAAAGGCCAATGCGATGAACCTGACCATGTGGCACGACATCCGCAAGGCCTTCAACTGGATCGACGAGACCGCTGAAGCGCGCGTGGCCATCATCGAAGGCGAAGGCAAGCACTTCACCTCCGGCATTGACCTGCAGATGATGATGGGCCTGCTGCCCATGATCAAAAACGAATGCGATGGCCGCACGCGTGAAAACCTGCGCCGCGTGGTGCTCGATTTGCAAGACACGCTGACCGCCATCGAGCGCTGCCGCAAGCCCGTGCTGGCGGCCATTCACGGTGGCTGCGTGGGCGGTGGGGTTGACCTGATCAGCTGCACCGACATGCGCTACTGCTCGGCCGACGCCTACTTCACCATCAAGGAAATCGACATCGGCATGGTGGCCGACGTGGGCACCTTGCAG
>CAYVOP010000064.1:0-18616 GCA_964453105.1 uncultured Aquabacterium sp.
GTTGACGATGCCGAAAATGATGAGCGATTTATTCATGGGGGCTTCTATAATAATAATAATCGAGCATGAGTCTCATACGGATGCTCGGGTCGAAAGGGAATCCCCAGGCGAGTAACCTGTTTGCGGTGATCCATTAGCTGCAGGAGCAGAAGAGCATACATCTGGAAGCAAAGCCAGGAAAGCGGCCTATGGAGCTGTGCGGCAGCGCTCAGTAGGCAATTTTTCAAAATATTGTTAAGCCTTTTCTGAGCATGGTATTTTTCATGGTATTACCAATTAGCAGGAAAATAAGCCATTGAATATAAAAGATAAAAATGTCTTGTTTACAATAGAGTGGGAATGATGGGTTGAGTGGTCGCGCTCAATTTGCGCGGCAAACATCGTTCACGAGCAACCCGCTTGACTGAGTCAAGCGGGTTTTGTTTTTCAGGGCTGAAAGTGCGCTTGGAGGCATGTCGCTCCGTGCCAGCCTGCCCCGCAGGCTCTCGTGGAGCCAATACAAAAATCGGGGAAAGCATGTTGGCACAGCAGAAGGTTCCGTATCTGGACGGATGGAGAGGCGCGGCCATTCTTGGCGTCTTGGCGGCTCATTTTGGTCCCACGTGGGCGGCAGCCTTCGGTAAGTTCGGTGTCTTGCTTTTTTTGTGCTGTCTGGCTATTTCATGGGCGGCTTGTTGTTTATCAAGCAGGTCAAGCTCAGTGACTTTTTTGTGCGGCGCTTCAGTCGTGTGGTGCCGACGTTTGTGCTGTTTACCCTGGCCATGGTGGCATACGCTGCGAAGTGGCAGCCTGTGCCTTATGAGGTGCCCGGCAGCGAGTTGTTGGCTACCTTGTTCTTCTTGCGAACGTATCTTCCCGCGCAGCAGTCTATCTGGGCGGATCAATGGCCGATTGGTCACTTCTGGTCATTGAACGTGGAGGAGCACAGCTATCTGTATTTGGCTTTGGGTGTGGTGTTGTTGGGGCTGCGAGGTGATGCTTCAGTTCGCCGGCGCACTTTGGCGTTTCTGGTGGGCAGTGTTGTTTTGGTGGTCGGGTGCGTGGTGCTGTATGGCGTGCTGCAGCCACAAATGGCTTCGCCCTGGTTCGCCCGAACGGAGTGCGCCAGCCTAGGCTTGTTGGCTGCTGCGGCTTACCGCCTGTACCTGTATGGCGTGCCCGCCCAGATCAAATCGCCGCATCTGCCATTGTTCGCATTGGTGCTCAGCGGTTTGTGTTTCGTTCCCATGATGCCTGGCGGGTTGGACAAAACGCTGGCGCCGATATTGGCGGCCTATGCAGTCAACCACGTAGATCAGATGGCGACGTGGTTTCGTGCCGGTTTGTCGAATGCTGTATTGCGCTGGTTTGGTTTGTGCTCGTTTTCGTTGTACCTGTGGCAAATGCCGTTTTATCTACTGGTCAAGCATCATGGTGGGCTCGCCTGGCTGAATCTGGCTGGCGCTGTGGTGCTTGGGGCAATTTCGTTTTATGGTTTTGAGGACCCGGTGCGGGAGCGCTTGAATCGGTGGTGGGCTCAGCGGTATGTTGCCGAGGTGGTGCAGCCGCAGGACTCCGACTTTGAAGTGCAATCGTGATGAGGTAAGGTGCCGCGATGGCATCTCAATCACATACGCTTGAACAGTTGCGGTCGGGGCAGTTGGCCGGCGCTCGGGCTTTGAAGCTGTCTGCTGGCTTGACAGAATTTCCACGAGAGATTTTGGACTTGGCAGACTCGCTGGAAGTGCTGGATCTGTCTGGCAATAAGTTGACCGATCTGCCCGATGAGTTTGGCCAGTTGCGTAAATTGCGCATTCTGTTTTGTTCAGACAATCCGTTCACAAGGTTGCCGCCCGCTGTGGGGCTGTGCCCTGAGTTGAGCATGGTGGGCTTCAAGGCAAACCGGATCACGTCCGTGCCGGCGGAGGCTTTGCCTGCCAAGCTTCGCTGGTTGATCTTGACGGACAACGCTGTTGAGTCTCTGCCAGACGAGTTGGGGTGCCGGCCTAGTTTGCAAAAGCTGATGCTGGCGGGCAATCGGCTGACATCGCTGCCTGAATCGATGGCATCTTGTGGTCAGCTGGAGTTGGTGCGCCTGGCCGCCAACGGCTTGCCAAGCTTGCCTGCGTGGCTGCTGTCGTTGCCACGCCTGTCTTGGCTGGCCTATTCAGGTAACCCGTTTGCTCACCGCTGGGAAATGCAAGCTCAACATGGGCTGGAGGGCATACGCGATATTGCCTGGTCGTCATTGGATGTGGGCGAGCTGCTGGGGCAAGGGGCTTCTGGATACATTCACCGCGCGGTGTGGCGCAATGGCGGGCATCGTGTCGATGTGGCGGTTAAGCTGTTCAAAGGAGCCGTGACCAGCGATGGCTTGCCCGCGTGCGAGATGGCTGCGGCACTGGCTGTAGGCGACCATGCGAACCTGACTCAGGTGTTGGGGCGAGTAGTCGGGCATCCTGACGGCATGCTGGGCGTTGTCATGACGCTGATTGCCCCTGGCTACTGCAATCTGGCTGGGCCACCCAGTTTCGAGTCTTGTACCCGAGATGTGTATGCCGCTGATGCGCGGCTTGCATTTGAGTCGGTGCTGCACATGGCCCGTGGGGTGGCATCTGCCTTAGCGCACTTGCATGACCGAGGCATCATGCATGGTGACTTGTATGCGCACAACTTGCTTGCCAACTCCCATGGGCAGGTTTTGCTGGGCGATTTCGGGGCTGCCTCTTTCCATGGTGCTGACCGCAGTGATCTGGCTCTGGCTTTGCAGCGCCTGGAGGTGCGGGCTTTTGCTTGCCTGCTGGAGGAATGGTTGGCACGCTGTGATGCGGGCCCCAGCCATTTGCCAGGCGTGGAAGCGATGCAGCGGCTCATGCGTGCCTGTATGACAGAAGAGGTCTGCAGTCGGCCTTTGTTTTCTGAAATACGGGCTCAGTTGGCGCAGTTTTGACAGATCGGTATGGGGTCATGGTCGCTCGAATGCGCCCAGATCAGCTGCAGTGCCTAGCGTGGTTCGCGTGACCAGCCCTCTACCTTCTTCATACTGATGTGTCAGTGTCAGATTCAAGGCTGATGCCCCGATGGGGGTAAAGGATGGCCCTGCACCACCTTGATCAAGGATGGGCGAAGACGCCTGCGGGTAGAACGTCGCATCCAGCATAGGGGCGTTGCCTGCCATCAATGTGGCGCTGCTTGTTCGGACATCACCCGTGTCATAGGGATAGGTGTCTTCCCAAGCTGTCGGAACATAGTTGCCGCCACGGAAGGTCAGCACACCAACGGGCGCACTGAGGAAGCGCCATTCCGATGTGCCTTGCTGCCAGAAGATGTTGGCCGAGGCTTCGACCGTGGTGGTGCTGGCTGCCAAGCCATTTTGGCCAATCTGGAAAGGCGACACGTACCAGAACACATTCTGGGGAATGTTGTTGACCAGGGTGTTGGCGTAATAGAACAAGGTGCCGGTTCGGGCGTTGGCCTGGCTGTTGTCAAAGCCCCAGTGAACCATGTTGACTGCGTAGCCCGCGGTAGCTTGGTAGTCGTTGATGATGAGGTTGCCGTAAACCCAGGCGTAAGGGTAGAGCGGGTCGGTCTTGAGGTTGCTGAAGTTTTCCTCTTCGGTTTCAACCAGATCGAGTGCGCGGGCGCTGGCCAGGATCTTGTTGTAGCGAATGACGGTGCCGCTGCTGCGGTCTTTCAGCGATGAGCCGCCGTACGCCTGACCAATGAAGTTGCCTTCGTAGAGAGCGCGGCGGGCCTGAACGTAAAGATTGTGTTCGGTTTGGCGGCCGGGGTTGCCATTGAGGTAGATGCGATTGCGGCGAATGATGACATTGGCGCTGTAGTCATCGGCTGAGGTGCCCTTGGTGTTGGTGAAAATGCCCAGGCCATTGGCAGTGATGTCGCAGTTCTCGACTGTGAGGTTGTGAACGCGAACGGCATAGATGGCTGCGGCGAAATGGTCGTAGCTTCGGCTGGCGCCACCCAAGCCGGTGAATGCATTGCCACGCTTTGCCCCTGTGAGCTTCAGGTTCTGAATGGTGATGTGTTTGGGGGTATAGGTATCCCACGCGTCGGAGGGGCCTCGGTTGATGGCGATGAGCGTGTAGTCTTCAAAACCATTGCCAAAGCCTGCGTTGCGAGCGTCTGTGGCTGTTTGGGCATTCAGGCCGGAAATTTCGGGGCGGTTGCATTGCGCATCGGTTACGCCGTTGATGATGACGGGTGCCTGGGCTGTGCCTTGCGCGCGCAAGCCGAATTTGGTTCGGTACGGCGTGTTGCGGTAGTGAATGTTGACCACGTCACCCGCTTGAAGGGACAGCCAGGGTACATCGGTCAGTTCGGTATAGGTTTGGCCGGGGCCGACGTTGTAGGTTTGGTGCGATCCCGTCAGGGCCGTTGAGCAGGCGGTGGAGGGGGAGGCCGTGGCCGCAGGTGGCCAAGCAGTTGGGTCGGTGTCTCCGACGGATGCGCCAGGCTGGGGTTGTACTGTGTTGTTGGGCACCGCAGTTTGTGTGCTTGTATTGGCACCACCGCCACAGGCCGCTAATACAACAGGTAACACACAGGCGAGCAGCCTTACGGTAAGTGTGCGGTGGTAGGTCATGACGTCTCTCTGCTTGATCTTTCGTTTCTTCATTCTAGGAAGATCAGTGGAAGTCTCGGCTGTTGGTGGTCAGTCTGCCGAGTAACGGTGTGCAATCTTTGAGGTAATGCGCAATGAGGTGGCGCACATTGTTCTGGTGCTGCCAGACGCCGTAGACCGCTAGCAAACGTGACTGCAGCAGAACACTGCGTTGGCGCTCGCGAAGATGTTTCCAAATGATCACGTTGACCGTGCCGGTTTCGTCTTCCAGCGTGACGAAGACCACCCCGCCCGCCGTTTCGGGCTGCTGGCGCACGGTGACGATGCCGCATGCCCTGGCCAAGCGGCCGTTTGGATAAGTGGCCAGTTCTTGTGCAGTGACTAACCGTTGGCTTGCCAGTTGGGGACGCAGCAAGGCCAGGGGGTGTCGCCTCAGCGTGAGGCCCAGGGAGGCGTAGTCGAACACGATTTCTTCGCCTTCTGGTGCCTGTGGCAACTGCAAGGGCGTTTCATTGACGGGAGCTTCACGCAGCAATTGAGGTGCACGATGCAGGGCGCTGCTGTCCCAGACTTGCTGGCGACGGTGTCCGGCTAGGCTGAATAGAGCATCAGCTGCTGCCAGGGCTCTGACATCGCTTTGCTCCAACTGGGCTCGCAGGGCCAGGTCTTCGGTGTGGGTGAAGGGGCATTGCTGGCGCGCTTGCACCAATCGCTGAATGGCTGAGGCAGATAGCCCTGACACCAGGCGTAGCCCCAGCCGAACAACCAAAGCTCCTGTGTGGGCCGACTCCAAGGAGCAGTCGTATTCGCTGTGGGACACATCAGGCGGCCGAACTTCAACACCATGCCGTTTGGCATCTTGAACGAGTTGGCTGGGCGAGTAGAACCCTAATGGCTGCGAGTTGATGAGGCTGGCCAGGAATACGGCCGGGTAGTGGCGCTTGATCCAGGCGCTGAAATAAACCAGGATGGCAAAGCTGGCTGCGTGCGATTCAGGGAAGCCGTAAGAGCCGAAGCCCTTCATCTGCTCGAAGACCTGATCGGCAAAGCTTTCTGGATAGCCCCGGGCTTTCATACCCAGCTTGAGTCGCTCTTCGAATTTCTCCACGCCCC
Organism: uncultured Aquabacterium sp.; assembly: GCA_964453105.1. GTDB lineage: Bacteria > Pseudomonadota > Gammaproteobacteria > Burkholderiales > Burkholderiaceae_C > Aquabacterium. The sequence continues at coordinate 5,675 of CAYVOP010000064.1, forward strand.
CTTTGCGGCGCCAGGCCGCCATCGAGCGCCGAAGGGCATCTGATTCGCCCGGGCTGAAACCCGCCGCGATCACGGCAATTTGCATGGCCTGTTCCTGGAAGATGGGGATGCCCAAAGTGCGCTTCAGCGCAGCAGCCAAGGCTGGGTAGGTGCCAGACACATCTCGCTTAGGGTGTTGCCGTTGTTCTTCTCGACGTTGCAGGTACGGATGCACCATGCCGCCCTGAATAGGGCCAGGACGCACGATGGCAACTTGCACCACCAGGTCGTAGAACCGCCTGGGTTGCAGGCGCGGCAGCATGCTCATCTGGGCGCGGCTTTCAATTTGAAAGACCCCGACGGTGTCGGCTGCACAGATCATGTCGTAGGTGTCTGGGTCTTCTCTGGGGATGTCGTGCAAGCCGAATGGCCGTTGCTGGATCTGGCTGATGAAGGCCATCGATCGCTTCAAGGCGCTGAGCATGCCCAAGGCCAGTACATCGACCTTGAGCAGGCCCAGGGCATCGAGGTCATCCTTGTCCCATTGGATGACGCTGCGTTGCGGCATGCTGGCGTTTTCAATGGGCACCATGCGGCACAGCGCATCTTTGGCAATGACGAAGCCACCTGTGTGCTGGCTCAAATGCCGAGGAAAACCCATCAGGGTTCGGCTTAACTCTTGCCATTGCTGAATGACGCGGTCTTGCGGGTTGATGCCCAGCTCTTCTAGTCGGCTTGTGCGTATGCCTTGGCCGTCCCACCACTGGTGGTGGCGGGCGACGCCTTCAATCACATTGGCTTCCAGCCCAAGGGCCTTGCCCACATCGCGCAGGGCACTGCGGGTGCGGTAGGAAATAACGGTGGCAGTCAGCGCGGTGCGGTCGCGTCCATATTTGTTGTACAGGTATTGAATGACCTCTTCTCGGCGCTCGTGCTCGAAGTCGACATCGATATCAGGTGGCTCGTTGCGCTCTTTGGAAATGAATCGCTCGAACAGCAAGGTTGATTGGGCGGGGTCGACCTCGGTAATGCCCAGGCAGTAGCACACAGCGGAGTTGGCAGCGCTGCCTCGCCCTTGGCACAGAATGTGTTGTGAGCGGGCGAAGCGAACGATGTCGAACACCGTGAGGAAGTACTTTTCGTAGTGCAACTCCGAGATCAGCTGAAGCTCTTCCGTGATCTTGGTGCGCACTTTCTTGGGAGCCCCTTCGGGGTAACGCTGCTGGCAGCCCGCCCAGGTTTGCTGAGCCAGATACGACGCAGGCGATTGCCCTTCTGGCACCACTTCTTCAGGGTATTCGTAGCGCAATTCGCTGAGTGAAAAGTGGCACTGCTGCGCAATGACTTGAGTGGCTTCCAGCAAATCAACTGGGTAGCGCTGAGCCAGCCGCAAACGGCTGCGAAGGTGTCGCTCGGCATGGTTTTGAAGCGCCAGCCCGGCTTCGGCCACCGAACTGCTGCATCGAATGGCGGTGAGTGCGTCTTGCAGGGGCTTGCGCGATCTGACGTGCATGTGCACATCGCCCGCCGCCACCAAGGGCATGCTTGACTGTGCGCCAACTTGTTGCAGTCCTTGAAGCCACCAGGCATCGTCGAGTTCATTGAGCAGGGTGACCCCGATCCAGCATTGCTCAGGAAACAGAGACTGTAGCCACCGGGCTTGTTGCAAGGCGGTAGACCAGATCAGGTCTGCGCGCTCAGGGCCCCACTGCGCGGTGCGGGCCCGAATGGCCGAACGATCGGGCAGAAACAGAAACAGGCAATGAGGCAAGGCTTCGGGCTTGACCCCCTGCCGCGTTAGCGGGGCTTGGCCTTTGCCGTCCACAGCACGCCGCAGCCGGGTGATGAATTCACACAGATGGCCATAGCCTTCCCGATTGCGAGCCAGCACCACCAGCCGGAATGGGGTGCTGTCGTGAACCAGGAATTCACTGCCGATGATGAGTTTGAAGTCATCGGCGGCAGCGCATTCCAGCGCCATGTCTTGCCTGGCTTGATGCGCACGAACCACCCCCGCCACAGAGCATTCATCGGTCAGGGCCAGCCCTTTGTAGCCCAGCTCGATAGCACGCTGGATCAGTTCTTGAGGGTGCGATGCGCCTCTGAGGAATGAAAAGTTGGAGACGCAGTGCAGCTCGGTGTAGTCAGGGAGTTTCATGGCCGCACGCCTTAGCCAAACAAGCCGTGCAGATACCAGTGGCTATGCCCATCAAGGCTGGGGTGACGATCGCGGAACACCCACAACAAGCCTGCGCGCTCGCTGCTGGCGAGGTAGTAATCGCGGGTAACGGGGGTGTTGTCCCACCAACCTGATTCGATCCGGTGTGGGCCCAGCAAGAGCTGCAAGCGCCCTTGGTAAAACGGGGCCTCTTGATGCTGAGCTCCGCACGCCAGGGTGTTGAGTGCCTGTGGTTCGGGCAATAACCAGAGGGGCAGGGGCAGATCGGGAACTGGAAATGAGGAGGACGATGTCGATGGCTTGATGGGGGCGGCGTGCCAGGACAGCGCCAGTTCGGGTCTGTGGTCTGCCTGCAGTTGACCTTGCTTGACCCGTTCGGCGTCGAGGCGGGCCCCCAGGCGCTCGATCAAGCGGTTGAGTGCTTCACTCTGGGCTTTCTGCGCGGCGGGAGAGGTGAGCGAATCGGGCCGAATAGACAGCGCTTCCCCACTGAGCTCAGGAAACAGATGCGAGTTGTCGTCTGGCTGGGGGCTGATTTCGTGGGCATGTAGCGAAAGCGCATCGACTGGGCCAGGCAAGGTCAGCCGCTGCAGGTGCTCAGTCATCAGGCGCACCAAGCGATGGCGATCTCGGCTGGGCGTGGCCAGCCGAATGGTGCATTCACCTTGGCTGCTGACATCGCGCTGCCGAAAAGCGTCGTGTTCCCATCGTAAGGTCCAGGCATGCACGCCAGCTTGCAGCCCGGCCAGCCAGGCACAGAGGCGGTCGATCAGAATGGCTGCTCCTGTACCCAATGCTGCGGCCGTGTCGACTCGTCCTGGTAGTTCCAACCGGGACTCGAACACGTCGGGCAGCGTGAGCCAGTCAAACGCTTGTGGCTGTGCGCCGTCGAGTTGATCCAAGGCTTGGAGCAGCCCTGAGCCAAAGCGGCGGCTGAGGCCGGCTCGGGGCAAGGCCATCACATCTTGCAGGGTGCGACAGCCTAGTTGAGACAGCGTGGACTGATGCGCACGCAAAGCTGACACCGCAGCCAGGGGCAAGGCGAGCAAAGGCCGCTCTGGGTAGCGAGCCATTGCCAGGGCTGCTGCTGCGGTGTGAGCCCGTGCGGTAGACAGGCAGCCTAAAGCACGTGATTCGGCATCGATGCGGGCGGCCAAGGTGTCTTGCCCCCCAAACAATCGGTGGCTGGCCTGCAACTCGGCCACTACGCCTTCATCAAGCAAGGCCACCCGTGGGCTGAACTGCAGGGCCCACCAACCCAGGTGCAAGGCATCCAGCCCAGACCCATTGCCCGCAGCCTCAGTGCACGGTGAGTTCGGTGGTGCGCCGGGAATCAAGGCCATCCAGTGCGGCATGGTGTGAAGGGGCAATCAAGTGAGCCAGACCCTGATGCCAGATGGCCAGGGTCAACGGGTGTTCAAGCAAGGGGCCTTTGCGTTTGAAGAGCTCCACATGCAGGGCCTGTTGCGGGGGCGCCAGGCTTAACCCCAGACGCAAGGGGGCGGCCGATGATTCGTGCCTAGCCGACAAGGGCCGGAGTGCAAACAACAAGCCGGGGTGACGCGCCGCGTGGGTTTGCAGGCGGCGCATGTGATCAGGCCGGGCGTGGGGTAACCAACTCAGGATGGCGGTGAGGCAGGCTGCTTGCAGGGCCTGCTCGGTGGCCCATAGGCGCTGGGCTTGAGTTTGGGCATCGACCCAGATCAGTTTGTCGGGGGCAATGCCTTCGCGATACAGGCCGGGCAGGTAAGGCACCTGAGGTGGGCCGATCAGGATGATGGAGCCCCCCTGACGGGTGAGTTGCCGCAATGCCGGGAGCAGCAGGCGCCATTCCCCCTGGCCTGCTTGCGAGAGCAGGATTTCGGTCAGGCTTTGAACGGGCCAGCCTCCGCCGGGTAGGTGCGGGTCTAGCTGAGGGTGGCCACTGGCAACTGTGAGGTTTTGCGTGCGGCACAGTGCTGCGCCGGTCCATACGGACGGGCGCAGATGCGGGGGTAAATCAACAGAGGAAGTTTTTTGTACTGTATGCACATACAGTATTTTGAGGGCTGGTGCCGGGTTTGTCCAGCCTCTTCTCCCTGCATTTTTGCGCGCTTGCCGCGAGCGAGGTCAGACGGATGCCGACTTTTTTCGCAAGTGGCCTGCAGCGAAGCCGATCAGCCCCAAGCCCAGTAGCATCATGAGTTGGGTTTGGGGTTCTGGCACGGCTGCCACGGTGCCTTGCAGTGAGAACGCCACGCCGCGCCCTTCATACATGCTGATACCGTCATTGACCGGCTGCCAGGGCGACGATGCGTCGATCTTGAGGGCGCCGCCTGAGCCGAAGATGTCGACCGCATTGGGTTCCAGGGCCGCGCCGTACCACTTGGTGTCGGGGTCGAGTTTGGCCAAGACAGAGATCCAGTACTGGCCTGGATTCAAGTCAACTGATACAGCACCAGAAAACAGGCCGCTGTAAGAAAGCGAGTCGAAGTTTTCCCTCACGTTTTCTTGAGAAAACGAGGAGGTGATCACTTGTTCGCTGACCAGCGAATTGGGGCCGCTGGCGGCGTCGTCATAAATGCGCACCACGAAGTCAAGGGCTGCGGGGGCAGTCAGCGCTGTGGTGCGGGCAAACAGTCCGGCCCAGTTGATGGCGTCGATGTGGCTGGCTTGGCCAAGGGAAAACAGCGAGGCAAACTCTCCGCCACCCAACACAGATTCGGTTGCGAGGTCGGTTGAATAGCCTGTGAGTTGGTCCAACAGAACGGGCGAGGCGTGGGCTTCAACAATGCAGGCTACTGACAGTAACAATGCGCCCAATGACTTTTTCATAGCGCTCCCTGTGAGTTTATGTAGATGTGGATGAATATACCCACATCCATCACAGGGGCCGATATTGGTCGGGAAATACGAGGCGATATTTCCCGACGCTCTGTTAATCATTTTTTGGGCACATGCGTTAAGCCAAACTCAGCCAACAATGCACCCACCTCGGTCTGGTTCAGCTTGTCGAGCAGCAGGCGTTGAACAAAAGCGGGGCCTGGTAAATCCAGGCCAGAGCCGTCACGCATGCGTGCCATGGCTGCCAGCAGTTTGCGCACGTCGTAGGTCGAATTGAATACCTCGGGCACACCGCGTTCAATATTCAGCAATTGGTAGACCGCCTCCATACCGGTGCGAACGGAATACTCGGTGGTGAAAATGGTGTCGCGCGTGGTTTCTGCAAATTGACCAATGAATGCGAAGTTCACCGAGCCTGGTGGTATGACCGCAGGGCGATCGCCCGCATGGCGAGGCAGGAAGAACGATGTGACGTACGGCATCATGACGGGAACGCACTTCACGCCTGTGGCCGCCAGTTCGGCAATATCGCTTTCAGGTACGCCCAGGTGGTAAAGCCATTCTTGGGCAATTTCTTCGCCTGTGCAGGCTTGCATGGGCTTTTTCACATAGTCGCCGGGCAAGTCAGCGAAGAGGCCATAGATCCACGCCACGATCTGATCTTTGGGCTGGGCCTTGAAATGAGGCTGCCGGTTCACTGTCCAACTCATTAGCCAGGCGCTGTCGCGCGCGGTCACAATGCCGCCGGTTACCACCTTGCCGCTGAAGGGCGAGCGTTGGCAGATTTTTTCGATGTAGGCAGGAACGCGTGGGTCCAGTGTCGTGGCCGTTGCTGATTCCCACTTGCTTTCCGCAATGTGGGCGCAAAACACTTCTGGCCGACCGAAATCCGGGCATTTGGCAGCCAGCCGTTTCCAAAGTTCCCAGGCAGGGGCCGGGCCTTCATTGAGCTTGGCTGGAGTGTGGTGGTCACCTTCATCCGAGTTGTCGACCAGGGAGCCGATGGTGATGAAGACCAGGTCATCGGCACTCAGCTTGATGCCGCCTGCTTGTCCGCCCTGTGTCCAGATCAATTCCGTGACTTGTTTACGTTCGGGCGAAATGTCGAACGCAATGTCAGTGACTTCGGTGTCGAACTGGAACTTCACACCTAGCGCCTCCAAGTGGCGTTGCAACGGCAAAGCCAATGATTCGTACTGGTTGTAACGCGTGAACTTCAGGGCGGAGAAGTCGGGCAGACCGCCCACATGGTGAATGAAGCGGTGCAGGTAAAGCTTCATTTCCAGTGCGCTGTGCCATTCTTCAAAGGCAAACATGGTGCGCCAGTACAGCCAGAAATTGCTTTGGAGGAAGTCCGGCCCCAATACCTCGTTGATGCGTTTGCCCTCCATTTCTTCTCGGCGAGCGAGAAAGATGCGCAGCAAGTCTTTTTGGGCTCGATCATTCAGAGTAAACAGACCGTCGGTAGCGTATCGCTGGCCTTGCTTTTCTGTGACACGGGTCAGTGAGTAGTTTGGGTCATCTTTATTGAGCCAATAAAATTCATCCAGCACCGAGGCGCCTTCCACCTCCAGGCTGGGCACCGAGCGAAACAGGTCCCACAAGCATTCCATGTGGTCTTCCATTTCGCGCCCTCCTCGGATGACGAAGCCCTTTTCCGGCACCTTGAAGCCATCCAAGGCTCCACCGCTGAGGCCGGATCGTTCCAAGATGGTGATGTGATGGCCTGGAACATGTCCGTCGCGTACCAGGAAGAAGGCTGCCGCCATGGATGCCAGCCCACCACCGACCAGCCAGGCGCGCTTTTTCTCTGCTCCGGGGCGAGGGCGCGGGCGAGCGAATGCTTCGTAGTTACCGCTGGTGTATTGCATGGTTGCCTTTCCTGACGCGATGCGTCATGACATCGATCTATATTCCAATATTAATCAATCGTATGAATAAATGTTGCAATTGTTGGCGTGATTGCAGCATTGCTTGATGCAAAGCAATGGCCCCAGTGCTTCAAGTGGGGCATCGATAATGCGATCAAACGAATGGACTGATGAAAGCGGCAACATGGCCTCCTCGCCAACCGAATCGGGCTTGGGCAACTCTTGCGAAACGGGCGGAGCCTGCGGATGCGATACACCTACGCCGAGCACCTTAGAAAAGCCAGAATCCACTTCATCGCATCAGGGCGACTCGGCCTTGTCTGGCTGGCACCGCTTTCTAATTCCTTCTATGGACTGCGCGGTGGAAGAGGGGGAAATTCGCCGCGCCTTGGAGCCCATCTCAGGCATTGATGGCCTGCGGTTTCAATTGCAGGCGCGCACCTTGTCCATCCTCGCCTCAGCCGAGGCGCTGGATGCGGCCTTGCTTGCCATCAAAAAAGCGGGTTTCATCGCACAGCCTCTACCCAGCGCAGGCTCGGCTACCGAGTCACATGCCGGTGTCTCTTCTGATAGCCGGCGCTGGTTCCGCTTGCTAGGCGCTTTGGTCCTGGCTTGTGCCGTGGAAGTGCTGGACGTCTGGGCGCCGCCCACCGATTTGTGGCACGGAATCAGCATGGCTTTGGCGGTAGTGGCCATCGCTTTGGCTGGGCTCGATACCTATCAAAAGGGGCTACTGGCTCTGCGGGCAGGCAAGCTCAATATCAACGCTCTCATGACGGTGGCTGTCACCGGGGCCTTTGTCATTGGTCAGTGGCCTGAGGCTGCCATGGTGATGGCGCTGTATGCCGTGGCCGAACTCATTGAGGCCAAGTCGGTGGATCGGGCCCGACACGCGATTGCTGGTCTGCTCGACTTGAGCCCCAGGCAGGCCACGGTGCGCCAAAGCAATGGAAGCTGGCAGCCCCGTCCCGTGGACGACATTGAGGTGGGGGCGGTGGTGCGCATTCGCCCTGGCGAGCGCATTCCGCTTGACGGTTTGGTGCAGGAGGGGCGCAGTGCTGTCAACCAAGCCCCTGTGACTGGCGAAAGCATTCCTGTTGACAAAATCCCGGGCGACAAGGTGTTTGCCGGCACGGTGAACCAAACAGGTGAGTTGCTGTTTCGTACCACCACCACGGCAGCAGACACCACGCTGGCGCACATCATCGAAGCGGTGGAGCGAGCGCAAGGTAATCGGGCCCCGACCCAGCGTTTTGTAGATCAGTTTGCGGCCATCTATACCCCTGCGGTTTTTGTCGTGGCTTTGGCGGTAGCCGTGTTGGCGCCGCCCCTGCTGGGCTGGACTTGGCTGCAAGGCATCTACAAGGCCCTGGTGCTTTTGGTGATTGCCTGTCCCTGCGCGCTGGTCATATCCACCCCGGTCACCGTGGTCAGTGCGCTGGCTGCGGCTGCTCGGCGAGGGGTGCTGATCAAAGGCGGTGCGTATCTGGAAAAAGCCAGAGAATTGCGCGTGGTGGCCATGGACAAAACCGGCACCCTGACCGTTGGCAAGCCCCAATTGGTCGCGTGGGACCCCTTGCCCGCAGATGACGACGAAGCCCGCCCGGTGGTGGCGCAAATGGCGGCCAGCCTGGCTGCGCGTTCTGATCACCCGGTGTCTCAGGCCATTGCGCAAGGCCTGGGTGCCGACAGGCTTGAAGTGCAGGCCTTTGAGGCCTTGCCCGGCCATGGGGTTCAGGGGCAAGCCAATGGGCAGGCCTATGTACTGGGCAATCACCGTTTGATTGAAGCGCGAGGCCAATGCAGCTCTCATCTGGAGTCTGTGCTGGAACAGCATCAGCAAGCTGGGCATACCGTGACCGTGCTGGCCTCAGACGAGGGGGTGCTGGGCGTGTTTGCAGTGGCCGATACCCTCAGGCCCGAAGCCCGTGATGCCGTGGCGGCTCTGCACCTGAAGGGCATTCAAACCGTGCTGCTGTCAGGCGACAACGATCGCGTGGCGCAAGGCGTGGCACAACAGGCCGGCATGCAGCAGGCGCATGGGCAACTCTTGCCACAAGACAAGCTGACCAAGCTGGAGGCCTTGCGCCAGGCTCATGGCCCGGTCGCCATGGTGGGCGATGGCATCAACGATGCGCCTGCGCTGGCGCAAGCCGACATCGGCATCGCCATGGGTGCGGCCGGAACCGATACCGCCATGGAAGCCGCCGATGTGGTGGTCATGAATGACGACCTCAGGCGCATTCCAGAGCTGATTGTCTTGTCTGAGAAAACCCACCGTGTGCTCTGGCAAAACATTGCGCTTGCGCTGGGCATCAAGGCCGCAGTGCTGGTGTTGGCGCTGTTAGGGCAGGCCTCCATGTGGATGGCCGTGTTTGCCGACATGGGGGCCAGCCTGCTGGTCGTGGCCAATGGCTTGAGGCTGCTTCGGGGCGTTTCCGCTAATGCTGCCCCCAATGGGACGAATTGATATGTTTTGTGGATGAATTGAGGTGAATCGTACGGCGCTGCTTTCCATACTGAAGCCTCATTACTTCAGCAGGAGGCTGCACATGCAACGATTTCATTCACGTTTATGGATTGCCTGCGCACTGGTGTGCGCATCTTCGTCCGTTTGGGCCCACGGCGCCGAGCATGGTCGCCGCCATCAAGGCGGCATTGCGACAGCACCCAACCAGGTCGTCAAGGCACCGTTCGATGTGGTCCATACCCGGGTCACCACGCAAGGCAATACCGTGGTGTTCCACATGGGGGTGTCAGGCAAAGCCGGTGCCACTCGGCCCACGGCATCAGGCAAGCTGGCGGGTAGCACCGTGTTTTCTTATGTTTGGCCAACCAGCCTTGATCCAGCAGCAGTGGGCTTCGAGCCCAAAGCAGGCATTCTGGCCTTGGCTGTAACCAGCCACCCTGACTTTGATGACACCCCGCTGTTTGACGAGAACGGCGACGGCAACCTGGCTAACGACGGCAACGTCTGGCACTCGCACTGGGTGGTGCTGCAGCCCGATGATGCCTGCGGCAAGGGTGCGTTGAAGGTGGTTGACATTCCTGAGGGCAGCAAGCCTCGTCTTCCCAAAACCTGGCCCGGCTTGCCCATCTTGATTGACAGCCCTGGCTGGTCGCCCACCTTCAAGTCTGACACGGTGGAGGTGCGGGTGCCATTTGATGACATCGGAGCCGTGGAATCTCTGGCCTTTGACGGCGTCACAGCTGCGTTGCGCGTGAACGCCAGCGTGCACAACCCCTTGTTGTGCGTGACCGATGTGTTCAAGGTGGCCTCTGGCAAGTTGAACTTACCGGGCAAGGTCAACCAGTGATGTGAATCAGTTGGGGGGGCGTCGGCTTTGCAAGTTGGCCAACTGTCGGTCGTGCCATCGGCTAAGGGCGACCAAGGCACACGTTGTGCCAATGACGGCAAACAGCATGTCGGATTGGGTGTCCCACGGGTCACCCTGAGTGGCCAGAAACTCATCGGCGCCTTGACCCAAAGCCACAGCGGCGCCCCATTCGATGAGTTCGTAGAACGCACTGAAGGCCAGCACGATGCTCAAGATCACGAACACCAGCATCTTGCGGCCTTTGACATGCTGGCCACGCAGCAGAACCTCCCGCGCCAGAAGGGCTGGCTCGAAGCCCTGCATGAAATGGCCAATCTTGTCGTAAGGGTTGCGGCTGAGTTCTAGCCAATGCTGAATCTCGAATCCCAACGGCACCCGGGCATAAGAATAGGCGCCCCCCATCAGCAGCACCACGCTGTGTACAAAAATGCATGTGTACAGCAAGGGCGTCAGTGGGTAGCGCCGATAGCTCATGGCCATCAGGGGCAGGGCGATGATGACGGGCAATACCTCCATCAACCACACGCCTCGGTCATAAGGCTGCCAGCCCGATGCCACCAGGCTGGCCAGCAGAGCCAATGCGGCCATGAGTGCATAACGATCTGGTCTGGCAAAGCTTGCAATGCTGGAAGAGGGCATGGCTTGGGCGGGTTGATGCGATCAAGGCGACCGCCCCGGCATTGTCAAGCAAGTGCGAACCGATCTGACTGTCTTGTCATCCAGGCCTGTGGCCTGCGCAATGTGACTGATCGGCTGGCCTTGCGCCAACTGCAACGCAATCCACTGCGCCAGATCCAGCGTCATCCGTCGGGGCGAGGCTGCCCAGTGCGGCTGCACGGTATGGATCTGTTGGCAGCTCAGGCACCGCCAGCGCACCATGTGCCCACGCCGAACGCGTGGACGGCTGTCCGCGGGGACATCGCGCCACCAGGTTTCCCGCAGGGCATGTCTGCGAAAAGGACCGACGCCTTCACAGAACGGGCATTGCTGTGGTGTGGGGTTGTCCGTCATGGCGTCGGCTCCCCATCGCTGACAGTCAGGTAGGCCAGGCGGTTGACTGCCTGAACCAAGGCGTGCAATGAAGCCGTGACCAAGTTAACGTGCACGCCCGCACCATAGACGCCTCTCTGCTGGCCTTCTTGGCCCAGTTCAACCCAGGCCATGGCCGCCGAATCGGAGCCTTGGCCCACGGCGTGTTCGCTGTAATCGCGCAGATGTGCTGAGGCATGGACCGTGTCGATGCCTTGGGCTACCACGGCGTGCCATGCGGCATCCAGCGGGCCGTTGCCTTGGCCGTGCCATATCTGTTGCCCGTCACGCCCGTTCATGACCATTTCAATGTGGGTGCGGCCCCCTTCTTCATACAGGCGGTGGTCTTCCATGCGCCAGGGCATTTCGTGTTGCAGGTAATGCGACTCGAACAAAGCCGTCAATTCGCTTGCACCCAACTCTCGGCCACTTGTGTCTGCCACAGCTTGAACCACCTGGCTGAATTCGATCTGCACCCGGCGCGGAATGTGCCAGCCCTTGGCTGACTCAAGCAGATACGTGATGCCGCCTTTGCCAGACTGGCTGTTCACCCGAACAATGGCCTCGTAGCTGCAACCCACATCTTGTGGGTCGATGGGCAAGTAGGGGACTTGCCATGGCTGGTCGGGCCGCTGCGCAGCCATGCCCTTGCGAATGGCATCTTGGTGCGACCCGGAAAATGCCGTGAACACGAGGTCACCGGCATACGGGTGGCGCGGATGAACGGGCAAGGCAATGCATTGCTCCACCGTGCGAGCAATCGATGCCATGTCAGAGAAATCGAGCCCTGGGTGAATGCCTTGGCTGTAGAGGTTCATGGCCAAGGTCACGATGTCGACATTGCCTGTGCGCTCGCCATTGCCAAACAGGCAGCCTTCTATCCGCTGTGCACCCGCCATGATGGCCAACTCGGCTGCCGCCACCGCGCATCCCCGATCGTTGTGAGGATGCACGCTCAAGATCACAGCGTCTCGCCGCGCGAGATGACGGTGCATCCACTCGATCTGGTCCGCATACACATTGGGCGTGCTGGCTTCCACCGTGGCAGGCAAGTTGATGATGGACGGGTTGGAAACCGAGGGCTGCCATGTTTCGATCACGGCATTGCAAACCTCCAGTGCGAACGGCAACTCCGTGGTGCTGAAGGTTTCCGGGCTGTACTGAAAGGTCCAGGCCGTATCGGGCTGCTGCTGGGCCAAGCCGCGCATCAGCGCAGCGTGGCGCACGGCCAAATCCTTCACCTCAGCCTGACTCAAGCCAAACACCACATCGCGCCAGGCCGGGGCTGTGGCGTTGTACAGGTGAACGATGGCCTTGGGGGCGCCACGCAGTGCCTCGAAACTGCGTCGAATCAAATCTTCGCGGGCCTGCGTGATGACTTCGATGGTGACATCGTCCGGAATGTGGCCCTCTTCAATCAACTGGCGGACAAAGTCAAAGTCCGTCTGGGAGGCAGAAGGGAAGGCAACCTCGATTTCCTTGAAGCCAATGGCCACCAGCATCTTGAAGAAGCGCAACTTGGTTGCGCTGTCCATGGGCTCGAACAACGATTGGTTGCCGTCGCGCAGATCGGTGCTCATCCAGATGGGCGCCTGAGTCAGCGTCTTGCTCGGCCAGGTGCGGTCGTTCAGGGCCACCGATGGGGCAGGGCGGTACTTCTGGGCGGGATTGGCGATCATGCTCATGGGGCGTCTTTCTTCCTGAAAAGAATGAAAAGGACCAG
>CAYVOP010000065.1:0-18143 GCA_964453105.1 uncultured Aquabacterium sp.
GGCAATCAGACTGGCGCCAAGCACATGTCCGGGCGGTTTATGCAGACCATCCCTAGGTTTTAGGCTATTTTAAAGCAGCTGACATAGACGGAGGCGCGGCACGTTCTCGATATTTATGGGTAATGCGGTTCACCCCAAACACACGCAGACAAAGGAATTCCATGAATGACTTTCTTCACTTCGAAAACATGCTCACACCAAAGTTAATCACGCTGGTGTATTGGCTTTTACTTCTTGCCTCCATCCTGGGTGGCGTTGGCTCCATGTTCGGTGGCTTTGAAGGCTTCACCCTTGGGAAATTCTTCCTGGGTATCTTTTATGCAGCTTGCGGAGCTCTCGCCGCCAGAATTTGGTGTGAGCTTTTGATTGTGCTTTTCAAAATGAACGAAGCGCTTCAAGACATTCGCCATAAATGAGATTCGACGGCATCATCAAAACCTGGAACGACGATCGCGGTTTCGGTTTCATCGAACCCACCCAAGGCGGCCAGGAAATTTTTGTCCACATCAAAGCCTTCAATGGCCTGCGTGGTCGCCCGCAACCAGGTCAGCGAGTCACGTTCGAAGTAGAGCTTGGCCCCCAAGGCAAGAAGCGAGCGACCAAGGTAAGCCTTGTTCAAACCCGCCCCTCGCCTGCCAAAAGCGCACGCGCCAGCAACCCTGCGCAATGGGGCGGCGCTTCACTGTTCGCCATTCCGGCGTTTCTGGTCGTCTTGCTAGGGGCTTACATCTTGGGCAGCCCACCACGGTGGAGCGCTGCTGTTTACCTGGGCGCCAGCGTCGTCACCTTCGTGGCCTATGCCATTGACAAGGGCGCGGCCAAAACGGGTGGCTGGCGCACACAGGAAAGCACTTTGCACATGCTGGCCCTGGCTGGCGGTTGGCCCGGTGCGCTGGTTGCGCAACAGGTTTTGCGCCACAAGTCAGTCAAGGCTGAATTTCGGGCCACCTTTTGGGGCACCGTGGTGATCAACGTGGTGGGATTCATGGTCTTGGCTTCGCCAATGGGCCATGAGTTCATCCAAGCTCTGAACTAAGCCGTGGAAGGCTGGCCAACCAAATGGAACGAGGCGAACCCATGAATAGAGCCAACAGCATGCTTTGCCTTTTTGTTTTCGTTCTTTTCGCCCTGCCCAGGGCGGCTTTGGCAGGCTGGTTTGAGGTAGAAAATTATGTGGGCACTATTGGTGATTCGCCCGTACACGTTTCATTGCAGAGCTACAAACATTTAGGCCATGCTCACGCCCATCGGCTGCATCTGGATGGCAGCTACTACTACGACAGCAAGCGTATTCCCATGCCCCTTCAGGGCACCGCCCAGCCGAACGGCAGCATGACGCTTTGCGAGGCTCGGCGGCCTCTTTCGGTGGCATATTCGGCAACGGTGCCCAAGGCATCGGCGGCACACCCAGTGCCCTGCCAAATGTCGATTTCCGTTGATGGAAGCAATGCCGTTGGCGTGTGGTGGGACGGGAAAAACAAGCTGCCCATCACCCTGAAAAAGGTGGGCAGCCTGGATGACACGGACCAAATTCGCCTGGAGGGCGATATTGAAATTCCGATGTGGCACCACACCAAAGAGCATCTTCTTCTGGGCATTTACAAGGCATCCGAAGAATGCCCGGTATCGATGCTTGAGCTTCGCCTGATCAACAAGCGAAGCGGTGAAACCGACAAATCAATCGAGCTTGACTGCATGGCCGGCATGATCATGACCACCATTTACACCAATATTTCAGCGGGCCCGAAGCCAGGGGAAATCAAGGTGGGGTTCCAAGGCGGGAAAATGGGTTTCGACGAAATTGTGAACATTGCTCTGCCAGCCAACAAGATAACGAAAACTGATACACCAAAGTAATTGCAGGCAACGGCATATGAGAGAAATACCAAAAAGACAGCCAAACACCGGTAATTCTGTTCGCTGGTTACGCATTCTTATTGCTGTAACCATAGCCATGCTATTACTGGCTGCGTACCTTACGCAAAAGGCCAATCTGAATGAGTACTACCTGTATTTAACCGAGGAAAGAAAAGACGCATCATTTGCCTTTTCGGAGCTCTCAGAAGAATGGACTGAGCAGTACATTACCGACCGGTTTGCGGGGTATCCCATGTCCTGTCACCCGTACCGAAATGGGGCCAGAGCGTGTGGAGTTGATGTGAAATCGCACAACAGCGTCCCTGCCATGTTCATCTCTTTCTTCCTTTATTCAGACCGCTTGCAAGAGGTCGCGATCAACGTTCCACTGTGGTCCCATGGTGAGGCGGAAAGAAGCATGCAGCGAATACTGGGAAAGCCAACATCCGCCCAATTGCTACCTCGCAGCGGGGTTCGTCTTATCGGCTGGAAGCAATTCGACGGTTCAGGCGTTTTTCTGAATCGTGATCCGAACTTTTTGCCTCCGTTTCGAAACTCGATCTATTGGCGTAGTCCAAGTTCCTGCGCTAACAATGCCTGTTTTACCGAAGTTCGGCCGAAGAAATGAAATCGTTTGTCGACCTCAACCGCCTGCCACCCGTGGTCGCTTGGCTTGCTGGCGGCCCTGAGCCAACGAAGCGTTCTGTGCTGGCTGCCAAGCGCCAAATGCTGTTGCGTCAGGCGCCCATTGCGTTTGGAAGCATTGCGTTGTTTTCGGTGCTGCGCTCGTTGGGCTTGGTCGAAGCCAAGGGGCATATGCAACTCGTTGCCCACTTTTGCTCTGCTGCTGCATTCATGTGGCCGGTTCCGCTTTTTGCTGTCTGCCTGGCGGCTAAGCGCGACATGCCTGGTGCTGCCCCCCAGCTCAAAAACAAGCTGCGCGCACTTTCCATCGCGACCGGATTTGTTTCTGTTTTTTCAGCCATGACGCTGGCAGGTGTCGCGCTTGTCTATGCGTACACCATGCTGCATTATTTGTAAGCACACCTGTCCGGTCTATTGGCGCCAAATCGCAGCATCCATGCCCCACGCCCTCCTCCTCCGCGAAGTTGAATTCAGCGCCATTCGCTCGCAAGGCCCGGGTGGGCAGAACGTCAACAAGGTGTCTAGCGCCGTGCATTTGCGCTTTGACATTCGCCGTTCGTCGCTGCCACAGGCGGTGAAAGACAAGCTGCTGCAGTGGGATGACCAGCGCATCACCAAAGACGGGGTGGTGGTGATCAAGGCGCAAACGTCGCGCAGCCGCGACCAGAACAAGGCCGAAGCGTTGGCGCGGCTGGAAGAGCTCATTGCCGCCGCCACGTTCGAGCACCCTCCCCGGCGTGCAACCAAGCCCACCTATGCCTCCAAGCAGCGGCGGCTGGAGGGCAAGTCGCAGCGCTCGAACATCAAGTCGGGGCGGGGCAAGGTGGCGTTTTAAATCAACATGCAGCCTTCAAACGCAATTCATTCCCTGGCCGTGGCTACGGCATTGCTATTCATGCCTTGGCAAGCCCAGGCCAGCGTGAAGCTGAGTTGCCCCATGGCAGATGGCTCGTCGTTCGAATTGGATGGCCGACACATTGGGGTGCTGGATGCGGTTCTGGGCCTCATCACCCTGCACAGCGCAACGCCGTCAGACCAGTACGAGTTTGCTTACCGCGTGCAGTACAGGCCAGCAAACGGACCAAGCGCAGAGCTTCCGTTTCATGACGAGCAACCGAAGTGCGAGCATTACCATTCGGCGAATGGTGTGGTGTATGCCTATTCAGACTTGGGCGTGCAGCGCACCCCTGGCGAAAAACAAGATATGTGGTCGCCCATGTTTGTCGTGAGCCACGACGGCGGGAAAACCTTTGGCCCCAATGTTCACCCATACGCCAAGGGCCGCAAGCGAGAAACCGAATACGCGCCGTTTTCTGGAGATGCGCTGGCAGTGAACATTCACAACTCGCAGTATTCAATTGAATTCATCAGCGTTGCTACTGACAAGTTTGCTCTGTACAAGTCAGACGACAGTGGCAAGACCTGGGTGGGGCCAACGGTCAGCAAGCGCTTTGAGGTGTTTGGACCGGAGGTGGTGGAAGCAAAGCGCAATGCAGCGGCCAAATGGACGTGGATCAATGCAACCATCCATGCGGAAGATGAAGCCTGCAAGCCTCCGCAGCCCATGTTGGGTTGCAGGGTAGAAACTGAAAAGTTCTGGGACAAAAAATGGCGTGACTGCCTGGCTACGGGCCACACACCATATGAGTGCATTAATAGTTTGCCAAAGCCGTATCCGATCAGGGCAAGCGATTCGACCGTGGGCAAGTAAGTTGAAACGATTCATTCTGGTTGTGTTTGGCACACCCGCCCTGCTCTATGCGGCGTTCAACTGGTGGACCCAAGGCGGCGTGTTTTCCATCGCCCGGTTCGATCCCGCCAAATGGCAAGCCAAAGTGCCAGACAAGCTCGACACCACCTGCTACCGTGGCAGCATGGCCTACGACATTCGCGACCGGGTCTTGCGCACCGGCATGGCCGCTCAAGAGGTGCAGCAACTCTTGGGTAAGCCCGATTTCAACTCACCCACAGAGTTACGCTACGTGCTAGGCATGTGCAGCGGCTTAGGTTGGGACTACGACGACCTGCATGTATTTCTCAACCAGCAAGGGCGGGTTGAGCGGATAGCCATCATTCAGCACTAGGCCGGCTTGGCGCAGTTTGGGCTGACCTCAAGTTGGCAAAAAATCAGACGAAACACCCCTGATCAGGGATCAACTCGTTCTGACATGAAAAAAGCTTCCTTCGTGGTTTGGCTGTACATCACGGCCATCGCCGCCTTGGTCATTGCCATTGGCGACAAATCGTTTGGCTGGCTGGTGGGCAGCGCGATCATTTTCTCGGTGGCCAGACTGGCCCGCCGCAAGCTGAGCGAAGAGCATGAAACCGGTCACCAGGGGGCTTCTGGCCGCTTCATGATTTGGGCCTTTGCTGCGCTCATTGGCGGCATGTTTGCCCTATACAAGTTGCAAACGGCGGGTTGACTCCGGCGAATGCGCGAAGCTGAACTATTGCTGTAGACTCATTTTCCCCGCCACACAGAGCATTGCCAAAACGCAGCGGGGAAAATGTAAACGAACAGCTAACGGGAGTTCACGTGTTCAAGACTGCTGCGATTGTCATGGCCCTGTCGGCCTTACACCTTTCGGCCTTGGCCATGGCGCCCGTTGATGACGGCGACTTGAGCCTCGTGCATGGCCAAGATGGTGTCACCATTGGTGGCGATCTGAACATCAATATTGAAACGTTCACCTGGGGGCCCTCAGTGCAGGGCAACACAGGCACTACGGCACCCCCCGTTACGCCGCCGCAAGCCGATCAACCTGTCGCGCAGCCAGTTTCTCCAGTCCTTGCCGTTTTGCAGCGCCGAATCAAGTATCTGCAGCGCCTGCATACCGGCCAAACGGCCAGCCCAAACCCCCAAGCCGGACTGGGTTGGCGGCCAGCGCTGTTTCGTGCGATCAACGCGCGCAGATCCGGCGGTTAAGTGCCACCTTTACACCCCTCGGTTTCCATGAGTTGTCATGAACAAAAGACGCCACGCGATTAGAGTGTGGCGTCTTTTTGTTTTTGCATAGCGAGCGCATGGAGGTTGCATGTCTACGGTGTTTGTCACGGGTTCAACGGGTTTTCTTGGAAGCCATTTCCTCATCAATTTTGTAGGCACGCGGTTTGACCGAGCCTTTGTGCTGATTCGTGGCGCCAGCGACGAAATTCGCCGCAACAAGTTGCTGACAGCACTGCGATTGGCTGGCGAGTCGTACCGCACCATGCCCGATCTGGATGCCCTGCTCAGCCGCATCACCATTGTGGAAGGCGATATTTCGCTGGAAAACTTTGGCGTGAACGAACAGATCATGAGCGCGCTGCGTGCCGCCCACATTGACCAGTTCTGGCACTTTGCCGCTTCGTTGAATTACGAAGAGCACCGCCGCGAAATGATCAAGGCCACCAACATTGATGGCGCCATGTTTGCCGCCAACTTCTGCAAAGCCGCAGGCATTGGCCGCTTCGTTCACATTTCCACCGCTTATACCTGTGGCCTGGGCAACGGCCCTGTGCCCGAGGTGCTGCACGCGCTTGACTCGCCTTTCTCGAACTACTACGAAGAAAGCAAGTGCAATGCAGAGCACGCCCTGGTTGACGCCTGCCGTGCCAATGCCGTACCGTTGACCATCTTCCGCCCCTCGATGGTGATTGGCAACTCGCAAACCAAGAGCCCTGGCGGCAGCGATACAGCCTTGTATGGCTTCATGCGCGAAGTGCGGCGCCTGAAAGGTGCCTTGCGCGGCATGACCGACACCATTCGCGTGCTGGGCATGCCCGACGGCGAGGTGAACTTTGTTCCCGTTGACCAGTTGATGATCGACATTGGCCTGGTGCTGGACCAGGGCCTGGCTGACGGCGAGATTTACCACCTGTCGTCAGACTTCTGCCCTCGTACTGAGCGCTCGTTTGGCATGATTTGCGAGCAACTGGGCATGGACAACCTGAAGTTGGTGCCCCGCAGCCACGATGCGCCTTTGAACAAGTTGGAACGGGTGCTGGAAGACCAGTTGTCGTTTTATGCCAGCTACATCAACTCGCGCAAGCAGTTCGAACGCAAAATTCCGCGCTCGCACGGCGTGACAGATGAAGAGTTCCTGGCCTATGTGGCCGAGGGCATGAAGCACCTGCCGCCGGAAGAGGCGGCTGCCCACTAAGGTGGTGTGCGAGGCACCGCCCGGCAGCAACACAAAGGAGAAAACTCGACGTGATTGAGTTGTTGTTGGTGGGCGGCCTGCTTGCGGGCTTGGCGGCGTATTACTGGCATGGTCGCACCCGTCTTTCGCAGCGAGTGCAAGACCTGCTGACCGCGCATGTGCAAACCGATGCCCAAGGCCACGTGGTGTTCGATGGCAAGCAAGCTCAAACCCTGTCAGAAGACCTGGGCTATGGGGGCAACGACACAACCGGCCCATGGGTGCAAGCACAACTGGTGTGCCAAATGCCATCGGGCCAGGTATTTGATGTGATGGTGCACACAGGGCACCGGCAAGCACCCGCCACCGTGCAGGTAGCGCAGAGGGGCGCGCAGGTAGCGCCATAATCATCGGGTTCCATTACCCGGGGGCCACATGCGCACCTTGTTTCAGGCAGGTTTTTTCTCCGTAGCAGGGCTGGCGCTTGGCCTGTTAGCAGGCCCTTCGTGGGCTGATGCCCCTGCCGCTGGCACGCACATGCAACACACGCGGCCCCAACTGGGCAGTTCGGCCGTGTTTGATGCCAAAGGACAATTGTTGGTGGCCGCGAAGGAGGGCGACCATGTGGTGCTGTACCGCAGCGCGGATCAGGGCCAGACCTGGGCCGAGCCCCTCAAGGTGAACGCGCAGGCCGAAGCCATTGCGGCCGATGGTCAGAGTCGGCCCAAGATTGTGCTGGCCACAGACGGCAGCGTGCTGATTTCCTGGACGCAGCCCTTGCCCAAGCCCTATACCGGCGCCGTGCGGATGGCCCGCGCCGCTGATGGCGAGCACTTTGCCACCCCATTCACTGTGCACGGCGACAAGGCCGAGATCACCCATCGCTTTGAGTCGATGTTGGCCTTGCCTGGCAACAAGGTGGTGGTGGCTTGGATTGATAAGCGCGAAGCGGAAGCCGCCAAGGCGCGCAAGGCCCCTTACCGAGGTGCGGGCATTTATGCCGCCCTGTCTACCGACGGCGGGCAAACCTTTGGCCGCGAATACAAGCTGGCTGACCATTCGTGTGAATGCTGCCGCCTGGCCGCATCGGTTGACCGCGATGGCGCCCCCCTATTCCTGTGGCGCCATGTGTTTGAGCCCAATGAACGAGACCACGCCCTGGTCAAGCTGGGGGCTGATGGGCAAGTGCGCTCATTTCAGCGAGCCACGTTTGACGGCTGGAAGCTGGATGGGTGCCCGCACCATGGCCCGGGCCTGACCGTGGACAAGCAAGGGGTGAAGCACGCGGTGTGGTTCAACCAGAAAGAGGGTCAACCGAATGTGTTTTATGGCCGCGTGGTTGATGCTGGCAAAGCGCTGCGTGTGGAAGGCCAGCGTGCCGTAGGGGGCCCTCGCGCTGCCCATGCCGACGTTTTGGCCGCCGGTAACAAGCTGGCTGTGATTTGGACCGAGTTCAACGGCGAGGCTACGCGGCTACTTGGTATGGTGTCGTCCGACGGTGGCCGGAATTTTGGTGCCCCTGTTGAGTTGGATGCCTCGGCTGGTGCGGTGAGTACGCCAAGCCTGGTAGCCAAAGGCGACGCCTTGTTTGCGTTTTGGCGCACCGAGCGCGAAGGCATGCGTGTGAGGCCACTGCCATGAACAAGCGCCATTGGTTGAAGGTTGGCCTGCGGTCAGCTGCCCTGGGATTGTTCGGCGTGGGGGCTGTGGGCTGGGGTTTCGCGCAGGCAGCGTCTGTGGCTGCGCCGGAATTGATGCCACTAGATAAGGCCCATGCCGCGCAGCTATTGAATGCCACACAGTACAAGCGGCCCACGCTGGTGGTGCTGTGGTCTTCAGACTGCGGGCACTGCAAGCGCAACCTGCAGTGGCTGCAAGCGCGCTGGCAGCAAGGCCCGCAAGCCGACTTGATCACCGTGGCCGTTGAGCCGCAACAAAATGGGCTGGCAGGCATGCTGGGGCGTTATGCCCTGCCCGGCCGCCATTTTGTTTATGGGCCCGAGCTGCCCGAAGCCTTGGCCTATGCGCTGGACCCGAACTGGGCTGGCGAATTGCCTCGCAGCTATGTGTTCAATGGACAAGGCAAGCGTGTGGCGGTGTCGGGTGTGTTGAACGACAAGATTCTGAAGGCTGCCTTGGCGCCATGAACGAACGGCCGCGCACCATGACCATGACCATGACCCCAATCTTTGAGCTAACTGACAAGCAAGTCGAGCAACTGCATGGGTTGTACCAGTTTGCCTGGTGGGCCCGCCACCGTACGCTGGATGAAACCCGGCGCTGCGCAAAGGGCTCGACCATGTGTTTTGGCTTTGTGGATGAAGAGCACAACTTGGTGGCCTTCACCCGGGTGTTAACCGACTACACGTTCAAGGCTTTGATGTTTGACGTGATCGTGCACCCAGACCACCAAGACAAGGGCTTGGGCCACCAGCTGGTGACCCTGGTGAAAGAAGACCCTCGCCTGCAAGAGGTGCACCACATTGAGCTGTATTGCCTGCCTGAGCTGCAGAAGTTTTACGCTTCCTTTGGTTTCACAACCGACGTGGGCAATATGGCGCTGATGCGCTTGAACAGAACCGCAGCTTAATCTTTCAAACTGAGCGCCATCAACAGCACACCCTGTGCGGTGGCGTGAAAGTCTGAAGCGGGCTCGACTGTGCTGGCCTGCCCTGTCAGCCGCTTGGCGACATGCCTTAGCGCGGACAACTGAAACCACGTGGGCCATTCGGGCATTTGATAGCGTCCAGCCCAGCCACCGTCAGATCCTTGGGCGAGGATAGACCGGCGCAACCAAATGGGTTCCAAATGGGCAGGTTGTGGCGCCAGCCACCTCATGGCCAAAACGCGTTGCAAGTAGGCATCTTCAAACACCGGGGAAATGTGCAGTTGGGTACGCACATCTGAAGCCAGATCAGCAACCAGTTGAGCTTGTGCTGGAGAGCCTGGCGTACATCGCATCTGGCGATGCAACTCCAGCCCCATCAATTGGTGCGTGCTGCAAACACGGTCTTGACCCCACACTTTGCCAAGCATGGGGCGGCACATGTTTTGAGTCAAAAACACGGCCGATGATTGGCCGTCGTCCAACAACTGGGCCTGGCATGTTGCGGCATGAAAGAAAAACCGCTGATAGGGCTGCAGACCAGCATCGATGGGTTCGGTGCGATTGGGCGGCAGGCTGGGGTCAAGCATTCGCAACCAGGGGCTGGCCTGCCCGTTGGGCATTTCCAGATGGGTGACGAATGTGCGAAGCAGCGATTGCAAACGAGCGTCTTGCGTTTCATGGGCCGCGAGTTTCAACATCCACCACAGCGCGGAGTTGCTGTCTTGCAGGATTTCGTGTTGGTGCGCGACCAACCAATCCACGCCCCGGTTGAAACTGGTTTGCACTTCAGTGCGAGGCACCGCAGTCACTTTTCGATTGGCCCAGTAAGCCATGCCAGCCCATGCGCAGCACAGTGCAATGAGCAAAGTGACAAGAGCCACCTTCAGGCGGAAAAGACCAGAGCGAATGCGAGCAGACATGAACAGGCCCCGGAGAGTTGCAAAAAGAAAAAGCCGCCTTGTGGGCGGCTTTCCTTTTTTGATGGCCGCCGAGGTCAGGCAGCCGATTCAAGGGGTAGCCTTAAATTATAGCGTGCCAGAAAGCGAAAAAGCCGGTAAGTCTTTCAACTTACCGGCTTCCTACCAATTTGGTAGGCGCGAGAGGACTCGAACCTCCGACCCCCACCATGTCAAGGTGGTGCTCTAACCAGCTGAGCTACGCGCCTGGAAGACCATTAATGTAGCATGAATTTTGACTTTGTCAAAGTCATCACCCGGTCACCGACGTTTCGCCCTGGAAACGCCGTTAATTTGCAACACCTTACTCAGCACGCTACCAAGCTTGCTGGTGTCGTCGGTTTGCACGGTCAAGGTAATGGCTGTGCGGTCGCGTTGGGTTTGGCTGTGCATAGCCAGCACGTGGGTCTTGCCCTGTGCGAACACATCACACACATCGCGCAGCAAGCCTGGCCGATCGTGCCCTTCAACCATGACATCGACAGCATAGTGAGACTTGCCATCGCCTGCTTGCTTGCCCCAGGTCACGGGAATGACGCGCTCGGGTTGGGTGGTCGACATTTGACGGAAATTGCTGCAATCCACACGGTGCACAGCCACGCCTCTGCCTCGGGTCACGAACCCGCCAATCTCGTCAGGCGGCGCGGGCTTGCAGCAGCGGGCCAGTTGGGTCAGCAAGGAATCCATGCCCACAACCAGAATGCCGCGACTGTTGCCTACGGCATCGGCGTCGCCCTTGAGCAGCTTTTGCGCAATGAACTGGTCGGGGTCTGGCGCGGGTTCGGCTGGACGCAGCAATTGCTCAATGTTGCGTAGCGAGTACTCGTCTTTGCCCACCACTTCAAACAAGGCGTCGGCGGTTTTGAAGCCGAGGTTTTCTGCCAGGTCGTCGAGCTTGGTGGCGGTTTTGCCTTCGCGTTGCAGCAGCTTCTCGACCGCATCGCGCCCTCGCGCAATGGTGGCTTGCTGGGCCAGCGCGTTGAACCAGGCACGCACTTTGGCACGGGCGCGTTGGCTTTTGAGATAACCGAGTTCAGGGTTGAGCCAGTCCAGCGATGGCCCACCCTCCTTGATGGAAATGATCTCGATGGTCTGCCCGCTTTGCAATGCAGTGTTCAGGGGCACCATGGCGCCATCAACCTTCGCGCCTCGGCAACGGTGGCCCAGGTTGGTATGCAAGGTGTAGGCAAAGTCAACGGGCGAGGCGCCGCTGGGCAGGTCGATGATTTCGCCGCCTGGGGTGAAAACGTAGATGCGGTCGTCGAACAGGCCTTTGTTGGCGCTGCCGCCCTGGGCTTCGTCTGCGGCGGCCAGGTCGCGTTCCCAGGCCAGCAGTTGGCGCAGTACGGTTTGGCGTGCTTCGGCCACACGGCGTTCGAAATCGCCTGCGGCGAGCGCCCCACCACCGTAACCCTTTTTACCTGCTTCTTTGTAGGCCCAGTGTGCCGCCACGCCGCTGTCGGCATGGTCATGCATGGCGTGGGTGCGAATTTGAATTTCAATGGGGCGACCGGCTTCATCGAGCACCACGGTGTGCAGGCTTTGGTAGCCGTTGGCCTTGGGGCGGGCAATGTAGTCGTCGAACTCTTCTGGCAGCGGGCGCCACAGTTCGTGGGCGCGACTTAGCGCGGCATAGCAGGCGGGCACGTCGTCCACGATGACGCGCAGGGCCTGAATGTCGAACACGCGCTCGATGGGCAGGTTCTTGCCCTGCATCTTTTTCCAGATGCTGTAGAGGTGCTTGGGCCTGCCCTGCACTTCCGCTTTCAAGCCCATGGTGTGCAAGGCCGCAGCCAGTTCCTGGCGAACTTGCTCCACATGGCGCTCGCGTTCCAGGCGCTTGTCTTGCAGCGACTTGGCAATGGTTTTGTAGACATCGGGCATGAGGAAGCGGAAAGACAGGTCTTCCATTTCCCACTTGATCTGCCAGATGCCCAGGCGGTTGGCCAAGGGTGCAAACACCTGCAAAGACTCACGGGCCAGCGACCGTGGGCAAGGCTGTTTGGTGTTGGCGTAGTAACGCAAGGTGGTCATGCGCGAGGCCAGGCGCAGCAAAACGACGCGCAGGTCGCGCGAGAAGGCCAGCAGCATTTTGCGAATGCGCTCGATTTGCTCGGCATTCAGCGGGCCTTCGGCCTCGTCACCCAGAGCGTCGCGGGCGCTGCGCTGCACTTGCACCAACTTCAGCGTGTGCATGACCAGCGTGGCTTCTTCGGCCCCGAAGGTGCGGCTGATGACCTCTTCGGGGTGGTTCAGGTATTCGGCGGCGTAGACGAGGTAGGCCGCCGCCTGCAAGGATGGCGATGCGCCGACGTTTTGCAGGGTGAGCGCTACACCGTCAGCATGTGCCAGGGCGTCTTCGCCTGTGTCGAACTTTTGCGAATACAGCAGGGGTTCGGCAAAGGCGCGGGCTTTGGCGCGAACGTGATCGCCAGCTGGCGCGCCGCTGTCATCGCGCGGGGCGCCCCAATCTGCCAGGTCAACAATGGTGGCGTGGGTGCCTGGAGCCCCCAACGGCAACATGGTTTGCGGCAGATGTTGTCCTGTTTTCATGAGCGCACGTTAGTCAAGCAAGAACTGGCGGATCGGTTCGATTTGTGGTTCGGTGATGAGGGTGGGCGCATGGCCAACGCCATCAAACTCGACCAGGCGGGCTTTGGGGCCGCGCTCGGTCATGGCTTTGGCGGTTTCGGCGTCCAGCAGGTCAGAGTTTTTGCCACGCAGCAACAGCACATCGCTGGTCAGTGCTTCATAGACTTGCCACAGGGCCGCTTCACCAGAGGTGGCGCTTTCGGCGGTCATGGACTTGAATGGCGTGGCGATATTGGGGTCGTAATGCAACACCAGGCCCTGCCCATCAGGGGCGGGCTTGAGCAGTGGACGCGACAAGGCCAGCCATTGCTCAGGCGTGTGGGGCCCAAAGCCGGTAGAGATGGTCCACAAATAGTCGGCCGCCTGCTGTTCGCTGTCGAAGCGCAGGGGCTGGCCCAGGTATTCGCCAATGCGTGTCAGGGCTTCGATGCGCAGGCGCGGGCCCACGTCGTTGAGCACGAACTTGCGAATGCGCGCCCCCGAGGCTTGGGGGGGCAGGCTGGAGAAGCCCAGGCCAATCAAACCGCCCATGGATGTGCCCACCCAATCAACGGTCAGTGGTTCGGTGGCTTGCACTTGCGCACGCAACTGTTGCATCAAAGCCACCATGTCGCCCACGTAGGTAAAGACTTGGTAGCCCGCCGGATCGGCCAGCCAATCAGACTGACCACGGCCCACCACATCAGGACAGATGACCTGATAGTGCGCAGACAACTGGCGAGCCAGGGTGTCAAAGTCCCTGCCCTGGCGGCTGAGGCCATGCACGCACAGCAAGATACGCGGGTTGCGCTCGTCACCCCACTGCCAATAGGCCATGCGGTGCGTGTTCGGATCAGACTTGCTGGCACCTGGGCTGGTCACGAACTTCAGAGCGGGCTGGGCGTGGGCTTCAATTGCGGGCATGGTTTGTTGTTGATAATGGGGCATCTCACATTGTGATTGTTCTTGCCGACAGGAGGCCCCGAATGTTGAATGGAAAAACAGCGCTGGTTACCGGATCGACCAGCGGTATCGGCTTGGGTATTGCCGAAAAGCTGGCTGCTCAAGGTGCGAATGTCATTTTGAACGGGTTTGGCGATGTCGATGCCCCCAAAGCCAGTGTGTTGGCTGCCGGCAAAGCCCACGGCGTGAAGGTGGGTTACCACGGCGCCGACATGAGCAAGCCAACAGAAATTGAAGCCATGATGGCTTACGCACAAGCTGAGTTTGGCGGCGTGGACATTCTGGTCAACAACGCGGGCATTCAGTTCGTGGCGCCGGTGGAAGAGTTCCCTGTTGAAAAGTGGGACTCGATCATTGCCATCAACCTGAGCTCTGCCTTCCACACCATGCGCTTGGCCGTGCCCAATATGCGCGCCAAGAACTGGGGCCGCATCATCAACCTGGCATCGGCCCACGGTTTGGTGGCATCGGCAGGCAAGTCAGCCTATGTAGCGGCCAAGCACGGCCTGGTGGGTTTGACCAAGGCAGCAGCCCTGGAAACCGCGACCACAGGCGTGACCGTGAACGCCATCTGCCCAGGCTGGGTGTTGACCCCATTGGTGCAAAAGCAGATTGATGCTCGCGCTGAAAAAGATGGCATCACCCAAGACCAAGCCCGCGTGGGCCTGCTGGGTGAGAAGCAGCCCTCGCTGCAGTTCGTCACGCCAGCTCAGTTGGGTGACCTGGCCGTGTTTTTGTGCTCGCCCGGCGGCGACAACGTGCGCGGCGCGGCCTGGAACATGGACGGTGGCTGGCTGGCTCAGTAAGGCATCACCACCCCCAGTGCTATGACTTTGGATGTGGCCCGATTGGGCGAAAGCCCTTCGGGCAAAGCGCCAGGAGCGACTGAGCCGGCGCAATGTATGTTCCTGGCTGGCAATGACTTGCCTGCACGATGGCAGGGCCGCGACCAGTTTGTGATTCTGGAAACCGGCTTTGGCTTGGGCCACCATTTTCTGCAGACTTGGCGCGCTTGGCGTGACGATCCGCAGCGTTGCTCGCGCCTGTTTTTTGTTTCCATTGAACAGCACCCGCTGACCCAGGCTGACCTGGCTCGGGTCCACCAAGCAGAAAGCCAAGCAGGCACAGGTGATGAGAGCGATGCCTTGGCCCAGCGCTTGGTACAAGCTTGGCCGGTATTGACGCCAGGCCTGCACACGCTGCAATTCGACGATGCAGAGGGCCAGGTAACCCTGCTGCTGGGTTTGGGTGATGTGGCAGAGCTATTGCCCGCCATGGTTATGCAGGTAGACGCGTTCTACCTGCATGATTTTGCCCCGACTGCGAACCCGCAGACGCGGGACGAAGAGTTGCTGGCCCGATTGACCCGATTGGGGCGCTTGGCTGCGCCGGGTTGCACGGTTGCGACCTGGTCCGCTGCGAGCGGTGTGCGCGATGGCCTGACGCGTGCGGGCTTCACCGTGCACCCAACCCCGGGCTTGGGGGGCGAGCGTGACCGCATTCATGCCGTGTACAAGCCCCGGTTTGTGCCGTCCCCCCCTGCCGGCGGCTTCCGCCCTGCACCACCTCGCCACCAACGCCATGCGGTAGTCGTGGGTGCCGGGTTGGCGGGGGCCGTGTCGTGTTGGGCGCTTGCTCGGGCTGGGTGGCAGGTCACCTTGTTCGACAAGCATCCTCAGCCTGCCAGCGAAGCCTCTGGCAACCCAGGCGGCATGTTTCACGCCATAGTTCATGGCGAAGACGGCATTCATGCGCGGGCCCACCGCGCGGCCGCTCTGGCGGTTGATGCAGCAGTCAAGCCTTGGCTGGAAAGTGGTCAATTGGCTGGGCAATTGCAGGGACTGCTGAGGCTGGACGCCCGCTGCACTGCCGAGCATGCACAAGCCCTGATGGACAAACTGGCTTTGCCTGCTGACTACATTCAATGGCTAGAACAAGCCGAGGCGGCAGCTTTGTCTGGCCTGAATGTGAGCAGTGGCGGCTGGTTGTTCAAACAAGCAGGCTGGCTACACCCTGCGGGCTTGGCGCAATGCCTGTTGGCCGATGCGCGCCAATGGTCTGAACGCCACGGTCAAGCCTTCACCATGCACCTGGGCCAAAGCGTGAACCGCATTGAACCAGCCCAGGGGGACGACGCCACCAACGGCAATTGGCTGGTGCATGCCGACCACGCCCCGGTCTTGGTCCACAGCGTGGTGCTGACCAACGCCAATGCGTTGAACGACTTGCTGCAGACCCTGCCTGAAGCCGCTGCGGTGGAGCCCATGCCCCTGTCAGCTATTCGCGGGCAAATCACCACCCTGAGCCCACAGGCCAGCGAGCAGCATGCCCGTTGCCCCAAACTGCCAGTGGCGGGCAGCGGCTATGCCTTGACATTGCCTGACGGACGGCTGTTGTGTGGCGCCACCACCCAGCACCACGATGCATGCGCCACTGTGCGCGAAGCCGACCACCTCCATAACCTGAGCCAAGCTGCCAAATTGGGCGCCATATCAGCCGCCGATTTGCCAGACGGGCTGGCGGCTTTAGCCCAATCACCCGATACCTGGGGCCGAGTCGGCTGGCGGGCATCTACACCCGACCGGCTCCCACTGGTGGGTGCCCTGCCCTGGCGCCGTGACCGCCTGGAACCTGGGCAACCAGGCGTGCCTGTGCGTTTGCGCCTAGACCAAACTCGAATGATTCCACGCGCACGCAACGACACGGGCGGCTTGTATGTTTTAAGTGGCCTGGGCTCGCGTGGCATCACTTGGTCGGTTCTGGCCGGTCAATTGCTGGCGCACTGGGTAGCCGGCGCGCCTTGCCCCGTTGAGGCTGACCTGCGCGACGCGCTCGACCCTGCTCGATTCCTGGCCCGCCAGCAGGCACAATCCGGGGCATGAGCAAGGCTGCTTTCATTCCTGTTGACGCCAACCAGCGCCCCCTGCCCGGCCTGACCGAGCGCCTGCGGCTGGACAAGTGGCTTTGGGCGGCGCGCTTTTTCAAGACCCGAGCCCTGGCTGCGGACGAAATTGACAAAGGCCGCATCATGGTCAACGAGCAAGTGGCCAAGGCTTCGCGCGAGTTGAAGGCGGGCGACCGCATTGACATCCGCCAGGGGTACCTGACCCAAACCGTGACGGTGAAGGCTTTGAGTACGATTCGCGGGCCTGCCGTGCATGCCCAACAGCTGTACGAAGAAACCGCCGAAAGCGTGAGCCGGCGAGCACAATGGGCCGAACAGCGCAAGAACGCCGTGGAGCCCGCCTCGACCATCGAGCAAGGCCGCCCTACCAAGCGCGACCGGCGCCAACTAGCCAGTTGGGACCGCTGGTCAGCCAGTTCCGACGAGTAGCCCCAGCTGTTACAAACTTTTTTGTGTTCGGGGGCTTGAAACCCCGAACTTCGCCCTGACATGCGCAGGGTTTTGAGAAATCAACCCACCAAACAGAACATGAGCGATACGCCCGCCACCCCGGAAATGGCCTCTGAACACGGAGCCGCTGCGCCCGATCAAACCGCTGGCGCAACCTTGGAGCAACAACTGGCCGAGTTGCAGGCCAAGCACGCCGAAGTGTCGGATGCCTACCTGCGAGCCAAGGCGGAAGCCGAAAACGTGCGCCGCCGTTCCGAAGAGGAAATTGCCAAGGCTCGCAAGTTCGCCGTTGAAAGCTTTGCCGAAAGCCTGCTGCCGATCAAAGACAGCCTTGAGGCCGCGCTGGCTTCGCACGCAGCCAAGCCCGACACCCCCGTGGAAACCGTTCTGGAAGGCGTGACCGCTACCCTGCGCCAACTGGGCTCGGCCCTTGAGCGCAACAAGGTCATCGAAATCAACCCTCCAGCCACCACCAAGTTCGACCCCCACCAGCATCAAGCCATCAGCATGGTGCCGGCCGATCAAGAGGCCAACACCGTCGTGGGCGTGCTGCAAAAGGGCTACCTGATCGCCGATCGCGTGCTGCGCCCTGCTCTGGTCACCGTGGCGGCGCCGAAGTAAAAAATTTCAAAAAAAGCTGCTTGGCAGCTCTTGAAAACCCTTTCTAAAACATCACTTTAGGAACAACCGGAAGCAACAGCGCTTCCAGAAGTTTTCCAGGAGAAACAAATAATGGGCAAGATCATTGGCATTGACTTGGGCACCACCAACTCGTGCGTGGCCATCATGGAAGGCAACACCACCAAGGTGATCGAGAACAGCGAAGGCGCTCGCACCACCCCTTCCATCATCGCTTACCAAGAAGACGGTGAAGTGCTGGTGGGCGCCTCGGCCAAGCGCCAGGCTGTGACCAACCCCAAGAACACTCTGTACGCAGTGAAGCGCCTGATTGGCCGCAAGTTCACTGAAAAGGAAGTGCAAAAAGACATCGCCCTGATGCCCTTCACGATTGCCGCCGCCGACAACGGTGACGCCTGGGTGGAAGTGCGCGGCAAGAAGTACGCGCC
>CAYVOP010000065.1:18153-18538 GCA_964453105.1 uncultured Aquabacterium sp.
CCTCCTCAAGTGTCGGCCGAAGTGCTGCGCAAGATGAAGAAGACCGCTGAAGACTACCTGGGTGAAGAAGTCACCGAGGCCGTCATCACCGTGCCTGCCTACTTCAACGACGCACAACGTCAAGCCACCAAGGACGCTGGCCGCATTGCAGGCCTGGAAGTCAAGCGCATCATCAACGAGCCTACCGCTGCGGCTCTGGCCTTTGGCCTGGACAAGCACGGTGCAGGCGACCGCAAGATTGCTGTGTATGACTTGGGCGGCGGTACTTTCGACGTCTCCATCATTGAAATCGCTGACGTGGACGGCGAAAAGCAGTTCGAAGTGCTGTCGACCAACGGCGACACCTTCCTGGGCGGCGAAGACTTCGACCAGCGCATCATCGACT
>CAYVOP010000066.1:0-18496 GCA_964453105.1 uncultured Aquabacterium sp.
TCTTATGTCTACGTGCTGTTCGAGGACGGCACCGATCTGTACTGGGCCCGCTCACGTGTGCTGGAGTACCTGAACCAGGTTCAGTCGCGCCTGCCTACCAGCGCCAAAGCTTCGCTGGGGCCCGATGCCACAGGTGTGGGCTGGATCTACCAATACGCCCTGGTGGACCGTGGGGGCACACAGGATGCGGGCCAGTTGCGTGCCTTGCAGGACTGGTTCTTGAAGTACGAACTCAAGACTGTGCCCAATGTGGCGGAGGTGGCTTCGGTGGGTGGCATGGTGCGCCAGTACCAAGTCGTGCTCGATCCCGACAAGCTGGCCACTTACGGCCTCCCGCACACCCAGGTGGTCGAGGCCATCCAGAAGGCCAATCAGGAAGCGGGCGGCTCGGTGCTGGAGTTGAGCGAGGCCGAGTACATGGTGCGCGCCTCTGGCTACCTGCAATCGCTGGACGATTTCCGGCAAGTGCCCCTGATGACCACCGACGCAGGTGTTTCAGTGCGCTTAGGGGATGTCGCCCGCATCCAGATGGGGCCGGAAATGCGCCGGGGCATCGGTGAGTTGGACGGTGAAGGGGAAGCCGCTGGCGGCGTGATCGTGATGCGCTCAGGCAAAAACGCGCTGGAGACGATTGCCGCCGTCAAAGCCAAGCTCAAGACCCTGCAAGCCAGCTTGCCCAAAGGGGTGGAGATCGTGCCGGTGTACGACCGATCCAACCTCATCGAGCGTGCGGTGGAGAACCTCTCTCACAAGCTGCTCGAAGAGTTTGCCGTGGTCGCCGTGGTGTGCTTCGTCTTCTTGTTTCACCTGCGCTCAGCCCTGGTGGCCATCATCTCGCTGCCCCTGGGCATCCTGGCGGCTTTCATCGTCATGCACTACCAAGGGGTGAACGCCAACATCATGTCGCTGGGCGGCATCGCCATTGCCATCGGCGCCATGGTGGACGCAGCCGTGGTGATGATAGAGAACGCGCACAAACACCTAGAGCATTGGGAGCACGCCCACCCCGATCAAACGCTGGAAGGTGCCGCGCGTTGGAAGGTCATTGGCGACTCGGCAGCTGAGGTCGGGCCCGCGCTGTTCTTCTCGCTGTTGATCATCACGCTGTCTTTTGTGCCGGTGTTCACGTTGGAGGCGCAGGAGGGGCGGCTGTTCTCGCCGCTGGCCTTCACCAAAACCTATGCCATGGCGGCGGCAGCGGGCCTGTCGGTCACGCTGATCCCGGTGCTGATGGGCTACCTGATCCGTGGCCGCATCCCCAGCGAGCAGAACAACCCGCTCAACCGCTTTCTGATTGCCATCTACCGCCCACTGCTCAATGCGGTCTTGCGAGGCCCCAAGCGCACGCTGGCGGTGGCCGCCGCGTTGTTGGTTCTGAGTTTGTGGCCCTTGCAGCACATTGGCGGTGAGTTCATGCCCAAGCTGGACGAGGGCGACCTGCTCTACATGCCCACGGCCTTGCCAGGCTTGTCCGCAGGCAAGGCAGCCGAGTTGCTTCAGCAGACCGACCGTTTGATCAAGACCGTGCCCGAGGTGGCCAGCGTGTATGGCAAGGCAGGCCGCGCCGAAACCGCGACCGACCCAGCGCCCTTGGAGATGTTCGAAACCACCATCCAGTTCAAGCCCAAGAACCAATGGCGCCCTGGCATGACGCAAGACAAGTTGGTTGAAGAACTGGACCGCATCGTCAAGGTGCCCGGGCTGGCCAACATCTGGGTGCCCCCCATCCGCAACCGCATCGACATGCTGGCGACCGGCATCAAGAGCCCTGTGGGTGTCAAGGTGGCGGGCACCGACCTGGCTACCATCGACCGACTCACGGGTGAGATTGAGCGCGCACTGAAAGATGTGCCTGGCGTCAGCAGCGCTTTGGCCGAGCGCCTGACAGGTGGGCGCTATGTGGATGTCAACATCCGCCGCGATGCCGCCGCACGCTTTGGCATGAACATCGCCGATGTGCAGTCGGTCATCGCGTCGGCGGTGGGTGGCGAGAACATTGGCGAGACGGTGGAAGGTTTGCAGCGCTTCCCGATCAACCTGCGCTACCCCCGCGAGACGCGCGATTCATTGGAAAAGCTGCGCACCTTGCCCATCGTCAACGAACGTGGACAGCGACTGGTCTTGTCCGATGTGGCTGACATCCGAGTGACCGATGGCCCACCCATGCTGCGCAGCGAGAACGCCAGACTGTCGGGCTGGGTGTATGTGGACATCCGGGGGCGGGATTTGCGCTCGGCGGTGCAGGACATGCAAAAGGCCGTTTCAGCCAAGGTCAAGTTGCCGCCTGGTTACTCGGTGTCCTGGTCAGGCCAGTTCGAGTTTCTGGAGCGGGCGACAGCCAAGCTCAAGGTGGTGGTGCCCTTCACGCTGCTGATCATCTTCGTGCTGCTGTACCTGACCTTCGGCGCGTTTGACGAGGCCTTGCTGATCATGGCCACGCTGCCCTTCGCCCTGGTGGGCGGCATCTGGCTGCTCTACCTGCTGGGCTACAACCTGTCGGTGGCGGGAGCGGTGGGCTTCATCGCGTTGGCTGGGGTATCAGCGGAGTTCGGCGTGATCATGCTGCTGTACCTCAAGCAGGCATGGGGCGAGCGCATTGACAAGGGCCAGGTCGGTGTTGATGACCTGCTTGATGCCATCCGCGACGGCGCTGTGTTGCGCGTGCGGCCCAAGGCCATGACGGTGGCCGTGATCCTGGCGGGCCTGCTGCCGATCATGTGGGGTGCAGGCACAGGTTCGGAGGTCATGCAGCGCATCGCGGCGCCCATGGTCGGGGGGATGGTCACCGCACCGCTGTTGTCGATGTTCGTGATCCCGGCTGCTTATCTGTTGATTCGGCGAAGCCGCAAGGCAAGGTCCATCACGACAGAGCCCAAAGAGGCGCAGTCATGAACAGCGCGAATCGCATCAACAAGGTCTTGGGTTCAGCGGTATGCGCCCTGTTCGTCGGCGGCATGCTGTGGTCGGGATTGAATCGCCTTCCCAGCCTGTCGCCATCCCCCCAGGCACAAGACCTGACCAAAACCCAAAGCCTGTTCTTGTCAGAAGGTATGCGCGAGCCCATGCCCGGCATGGCCGATGGCAACGACTGCGTCATGTGCCGCTCAGCGCCTGGACCAACGACCCTGTCAGCGGCACAGAAAACCAAAGCCGTCTTGCCTTCGTCGACCTGGTATGCCCATTGGCAGCGGCCCGTTGATGGTTTTGTTCAACCCAGAGTGAACTTTGCGCATGCAATCACGCCCATGCGAATCGCGTTTTGCAGGTGGCTCAATTGAAAGCAGGCTGGCGAGCCTCGCTTTCATCGAAAACCCCATCCATATCCTCTGAGGAACACATCATGAAAACCACCCAATACCTGATTGCCGCGACCATCGCGATTGCCACTGGGGCTTTGGTCCCGGCACAGGCAGAAGTGCGTCGCCCATCCTTTTCCCGCACGACGGACACGGCGCCCGCAGCAGCGCTGACACAAGCGGACCGGACCATTGAGATCACCACGCAAACAAAGTGGGTCAACGTCAAGCGATTGGAAGTCGTCCAATTTGTCAGCGAAGTCAACGGCAATACCAGGGCATTCACCTGGCAGGCCCCCGCGCACGCCCTCAAGCCCTTCAGTTTGAGTGACATCGCACCCTCGGGCTTTGCCGCACAACCCATCACGGTGTATGTCGCGCCTAGTCGCCTCTCTCGTTAAACCACTCCGTCAGCGGCGCCAGCAGATCTCGCAAAACAGATCACGACACTGCTGACCAACTCACCCATCACAACCCAACCATTGGAAGAACCTCATGATCAAGAACACACTGCAATCTCTGGTCGCCATCAGCCTGATCCAAGTCGCCACACTGGCCATGGCACAAGGCGATGACATGAAAGGGATGAAGGGCATGGACATGCCTGCTCAGACATCCACCGAACCGAAAGCCATGCACGTGGCCCAAGGCATGGTCAAAGCGGTCAACATCAAAGGTGGCGAAGTGACGATTTCGCATGGCCCGGTCAAAACCCTGAACTGGCCCGCCATGACCATGGCCTTCAAGGTTCACGACAAAGCGCTCTTCAACAAGTTGGCTGTCGGTAAGGAAATCCAGTTCGAAATCACACCCATGGGGCAAGGCTACATGGTGAGCGCCGTAAAGTGACATCGTGAGTCACCTGCCGGCCCTGGCGACTGATCCGAAGCCATGGGCACGGCCCAAACGGCAGCAAATAACTCGCGCCGCGAAACAGCAGTCCCGCAGGGGCAACTGGGAAACTGATTCAGATCAAGCCACGAAGACGAATCTTGGTTCGAAGCAGAAAATGCAGTAAGGTCAACAAAGCGTGTCGTTATGCGCAAACCGCAGACTCATCATTCATTTCCCCACTGTCATTGGAGCGAAAAATCATGAAACCGTCTATTTTGGCCATTCCATTGATCTCTCTGGCCGCGTTGACACTGACTTCACCCGCTCTGG
Organism: uncultured Aquabacterium sp.; assembly: GCA_964453105.1. Taxonomy (GTDB): domain Bacteria; phylum Pseudomonadota; class Gammaproteobacteria; order Burkholderiales; family Burkholderiaceae_C; genus Aquabacterium. Next base: position 4,461 of record CAYVOP010000066.1, read on the forward strand.
CGCAGCCCGCCAAAGCTGCCGACAAAAGCGCGGACAAGGGCTCTGCCAATAAGGTCACTCCACCTAACCCGGCTGAGTTTGACAAGCAAATGAGCCAAATCCAGACGCACATGCAGCAGATGCAGGCGCAAATGGACAAAATCCGGCAAACCCAAGATCCTCAAGAACGCCAACGGCTGCTCCAAGACCACTGGAACTCGATGCAAGCGGCCATGAGCACCATGAATGGCATGTGGGGTCCCAATGGCTGTTTTGGTGGTACCGGCATGATGGGGGGCGGCATGGGCATGATGGGCGGCGGCCACATGATGAAGGGTGGCAACATGATGGGCTGGGATCACATGCGCGGCTACTACTCCGGTCTTACACCTGAGCAGGTGAAACAACGCCAGTACATGATGGATCGGTACATGCCCATGCAACAGATGATGATGGATCACATGATGTGGCACCAACGCTGGCAAGCCGCACCGCCTGCGGCGCCTGAAACCAAGTGAGGCGTCTTATAACTGTTCGTATTCCGGTCACCTTCTGAGCGGTGACCGGGCACTCAAGGTGCCTGCCTCCTTAACCAGAAGCACGTCGGGCTACGGCGTGCTCATGGCTTGCTTGCGAGGGTCTTGAGTGGCAGTCGGCAATCGAGAACGTTGATGGCCACATGATCGCCAGAATGCACGGCGAGGCCTTCTGGGACAACGACGATTCGTTCTTTTGTTAGCGTGGCGCTGCCGCCATAGGTGTAGGACGTCAACGCGAATCGCATTCGTGTCGCATCGACACCAAACGCCGAGCGACAGTCCTCCACCGCATCGGTTGAAGCCAAAGCAGCAGAGGTCCCGTCCCCTTTGACAATCGCTCGTCGCCATCCGTCGTGAAAGCCAGCCAACTCTGCCCCCATGTGACCGCATCCCCCAATGGCTGTGAAACAAAGAGCCACGGTTGCGATTGCGAGTTTGTTCATGGACTACTCCTGGTCATGAGTTCGCTGAAGCGCTGAGGGGCCGAGCCATTGATCCGTCTTCTGGTTCGCCCTCATCGCCTCCATGCGCGAGGCGATAGAGCACCGGCAGCATGAGCAGCGTCAGCACGGTTGACGACAAGATCCCACCGATCACAACCGTGGCCAGTGGTCGCTGCACCTCAGCGCCTGTGCCGGTGGCAATGGCCATGGGGATGAAGCCCAGTGAGGCCACCAACGCGGTCATCAAGACCGGTCTGAGGCGAGTCAACGCGCCTTCTTCAATGGCCGAATCCAGGCCGTAGCCGTTGTCTCGCAGGCTGCGGATGAACGAGATCATCACCAGCCCATTGAGCACCGCAACCCCAGACAAGGCAATGAAGCCAACCGCTGCAGAGATGGACAATGGAATGCCCCGCGCCCACAGCGCCAGCACGCCACCCGTCAGCGCAAAGGGAATGCCAGTGAATACCAGCAAGCCGTCCTTGATGTCGCGGAACATCGCGAACAGCAAGGTAAAGACCAGCAGCAAGGCAACAGGCACCACCACCATCAGGCGCTGGCGAGCAGTCTGCAGGTTCTCGAACTGACCGCCCCAGACGGTCCAGTAACCCGCCGGGATCTTGACCTGCTGCAATGCGCTTTGTGCGTCGCTGACAAACGAGCCAATGTCGCGGCCACGCACGTTGGCGCTGATGACAATGCGGCGCTTGCCGTTCTCACGGCTGACCTGGTTGGGACCCGGCGCGAAGTCGATGGCCGCCACCTCAGACAAGGGAATGAAACGAGTCCCACCGGCCTGTACGTCTTTCGCAGGCAAGGGAATGGGCAGGCGCTTGATCGCATCCAGATCGGTGCGCACGCCTTCGGGCAGGCGCACGACGATGCCAAAACGGCGGTCGCCTTCAAACAAGGTGCCCGCTTCTTGCCCACCGACGGCGATGGCCAAGGTCTCTTGCACATCCCCCACGTTCAGGCCGTAACGGGACGCCTTCTGTCGGTCGATGTTCACGGTGAGCATCGGGAGTCCCACGGTCTGTTCCACCTTCACTTCTGAGGCGCCATTCACCTTTTGCAAGGCCTGTGCGATCTGATTGGCCGTGGTGTTGAGTACTTCCATGTCATCGCCAAACAGCTTGACGGCCACGTCGCTGCGTACCCCAGATATCAGCTCGTTGACACGCATTTGAATAGGCTGCGAGAACTCGTAGTTCTGCCCAGGCAACTTGCCCACTTCCTCTTGAACAGCAGCGATCAGCTCATCGCGCGTCTTACGCGGTTGTGGCCATTGGTCCAAGGGCTTGAGCATCACGTAGCCATCCGAAATGTTTTGCGGCATCGGATCGGTGGCCACCTCGGCCGTGCCCGTGCGCGCAAACACGCGCTCAATCTCAGGGAACTTGGCCTTCAGGTGGATTTCGAGCTGACGCTGCATGGCCACCGATTGCGTCAGGCTGGTGCCCGGAATCCGCAAAGCCTGCAAGGAAAAGTCGCCCTCGTTGAGGCTGGGCACGAACTCGCTGCCCATGCGCGAGGCGACCACCCCCGACAAGGCAATCATCACCACCGCCAAGGTCAGCACCACCGGCTTGGCCGCCATGGCCTTTGCGAGCAAAGGCGCATACAGACGCTTGGCACCTAGCATCAGGGCGTTCTCTTTCTCGGCCACCTTGTCGCCAATGAACAGTGCCACCGCCGCCGGGATGAACGTGACCGACAAAATCATGGCCCCCAACAGGGCCATCACCACCGTGAAAGCCATCGGGTGGAACATGCGCCCCTCCACACCCGACAGCGCAAAGATGGGCAGGTAGACGATCATGATGATCAACTGCCCAAACAGCAGTGGCCTGCGTGCCTCTTGTGCGGCCAGGAACACCTCGTGGAAGCGCTCCTTGAGCGTGAGCGGCCTGCCATGGTGAGACTGTGCATGGGCCAGGCGGCGCACGCAGTTCTCCACGATCACGACGGCACCGTCCACGATGATGCCAAAGTCCAGTGCTCCCAAACTCATCAGGTTGGCGCTGACTTTCTGGCTGACCATGCCACTGAAGGTGAACAGCATCGACAGCGGGATCACCAAGGCCGTGATGAGCGCTGCGCGCAGGTTGCCCAGAAACAAGAACAGGATGACGATCACCAGGACAGCTCCTTCAAAGAGGTTCTTCTTGACCGTCGCAACGGCTTTGTCTACCAGGTCGGTGCGGTTGTAGACCGTGACCGCATGGACGCCAGCGGGCAAAGTCTTGTTGATCTCGGCCATCCGCTTGTCTACAGCCAGAGCGACCGCGCGGCTGTTCTCGCCAATCAGCATGAAGACGGTGCCCAGCACGACCTCGCGGCCGTTGTCCGTGGCAGCCCCCGTGCGCAACTCCTCACCCAAACCCACATCGGCCACGTCGCGAATGCGAACGGGCACGCTGTCGGCTTGTTTGACGACGATGTTGCCGATGTCTGCCACGCCCCGGACCTGGCCAGGCGCCCGGATCAGGTACTGCTCGCCTCGGCGCTCGATGTAGCCCGCACCCACGTTGGTGTTGTTGCGCTCCAGAGCCTGGACCACGTCGGCCATGGTCAGTCCGTGCGCGATCAACTTGTCAGGCCAGGGAGCCACCTGGTATTGCTTGGCATGGCCACCGATGGCGTTGATTTCGGTCACGCCCGCCACATTGCGCAATTGCGGCTTGATGATCCAGTCCTGGATCTCGCGCAAATCGGTTGGCGTATACGGTGTGCCATCGGCCTTCTTGGCACCTTCCTTGGCCTCCACCGTCCACATGTAGATTTCGCCCAGGCCCGTCGAGATTGGCCCCATTTCTGGCGCGATGCCTTGCGGCAAGCGCTCCTTGGCACCCTGAATGCGCTCGTTGACAAGTTGGCGTGCAAAGTAGATGTCCGTGCCATCCTTGAAGATCACGGTGATCTGCGACAGACCATAGCGCGACAGTGAGCGGGTTTCCTCCAGACCCGGCAGGCCCGCCATCACGGTCTCAATCGGGTAGGTGACGCGCTGCTCAGCCTCCAGAGGCGAGTAACCAGGTGCCTGCGTGTTGATCTGGACCTGGACATTGGTGATGTCCGGCACGGCGTCAATGGGCAGCTTCTGGTAGCTGAAGCCCCCCAATGCGGCCATGCCCAACACGGCCAGGATGACCAGCCAACGCTGCTCGATGGCAAAGCGGATGATGCGTTCAAACATGCTGATTTCCTCGCATCAATCGTCGTGCTCGGCCGAAGCCTTGCCGACCTCGGCCTTGATCACAAAGCTGTTGGTCGAGGCATAGCGGTCCCCGGCTTTGAGCCCACTGGTGATTTCGGTGCGTTGCGCATCCGCGTGCCCGATCTTGACCGTCCTGGCTTGAAAGCCCCCCGGCACTTCGACAAACACCACGTCGCGCCCTTCGAGGCTTTGCACGGCGCTGGAGGCGACCGTCACGGGCGCATCGACCTCACCTGCGACGACTTCAACGTTGACAAACAAGCCGGGACGCCAAGCCAGCTTGGGGTTGCTCAAGACCACCCGGGCTGTTGCGGTGCGGGTCTGCTCCCCGAGCAGGGCGCTGACATAGGCCACCTTGCCTGTGGCAACGCCCTCAAAGGCGCTGGAGCGCACCACGACTTTCTCGCCCACACGGATCAGGGCGAGATCCTTGGCGGCCACACTGACCTCGGCCCACACCGTGGACAGGTCCGACAGGGTGAAGACATGGGTGTCTTCCTTGACGGCCTCACCCAGGGCCAGGTGCTTTTCCACCACCATGCCATCGAAGGGTGCGCGCAACTCGTAGCGATTGAGCTCACCCGCCACAGGCGAGGCGCCCAAAGCCTTGAGCTTCTGACTTGCATTGGCCACAGCAATCTCGGCCTCTCGCCATGCCTGCTGCGCCTGCAGATAGTCCATCTGCGGCGATATCTTGTCCTCGAAGAGCTTCTTTTCTCGCTCGTACGTTGTCTTGGCCAAGACCAAGCGCTTCTGGGCTGATTGCAACTCGCTGCGCAAATCAGACAAGGCCACGCTGGAGATCACAGCCAGCACCTGGCCCTTCTTGACCTGCTGCCCCAGGTTGGCCGATACGCTCTCGACCACCCCGGCCAGACGCGGCACGACGTGTGCGGTGCGGTCTTCGTTGAAGCGCACCTCGCCAGGCATCTGCACCGTGGTGCGAACCCGTCCTGTGCTGGCTTGCTCGACCACAATGCCCGCCGACTTGATCTGGTCGGCGCTCAAGGCCACGGGGGGCTCTGCCCCCTCATGATCGGCAGTCTTCTCATGGCGGTCCTCATCGCCATGCTCCTTGGCATCTTCATGGGCAGGCTTGCCTTCGCTGGGCTCCTTGGTATCTTGGCTTTTTGCCTCAGCTTGGTCATGCTCCTGGCGAGCCCCCTCCGGGGCCGAAGAGACATCGTTGCGGCCTTTGAGCACGAAGGCGCCAGCGACCAGGCCGAGCACAACGATGACGGCCATGGCGATGAGTTGGGGTTGGCTGATGCGCCCAGCCAGGCGCTTGAACAGGGGATTCATTGGTGTGCTTTCTCTGAACTGGCGGGAGGCGCTTCTGAAGCCTCTGTGCCCAGCAAACGGTCGATGTCGGCGGCGGTGCGATGCATCTCGGCCAGCGCACGCAGGTACTGGGCGCGGGCCTGGAACAAGGTTCGCTGTGCATCCAGGGTTTCCAGGAAGCTGAACTTGCCCAGCTCGAACCCCGTCACGGCGGCCTGCCACGCGCTTTGCGCGCCGGGCAGCACGTCTTGCTGTAGCGCCTGGGCCTCCGCATGAGCGGACTGATAGCGCTCAGTCAACTGCGTCCATTGGTTGTCCACCCGGATCTGCGTGGCAGCAAGGTCCGCCTCGGCCTTGTCTTGAAGGCGCATGGCTTGCAAGACATTGCCCTGGTTGCGATCCCACAAGGGCAGCGGCAAGGCCAGACCGATGATGGCCTGGTTGCGCCCCAGTTCCTCCGAGCGCTTGGTGCCCAGCGTTACCGTGACGTCGGGGATGCGGCGGGCCTCTTCCAAATCGGTCAAGGCTCGCCGACGGGCCACTTCCAGCCGAGCCTGACGCAACGCGGGAGCGTCGGCCAGTCTGCTGGCTTGCTGGTTCATGAACGCTGGGTTGAGCGCGACGGTGCTGTCAACCAAGGGCGCCCAGTTGATGGGCGCCAGGTCGGAAGCAGACTGGCCCATCAAGCTACCAAGGCGTTGCTGGGCCACGCGCCACTCGCTTCGCGCCTGGAGCAGCTCGACATCCACGGACGCTTGAGCCACCTTGGCGCGTGTTTCCTCCACCGGAGAGACCTTGCCAGCCTGAACGCGCTTGGAAACGGCCAGGGAGGCCCGAGCGGCCAGCTCCGACGACGCTTGAGCCAGACGCACGCGCTCTTGAGCGATGGCTGAGGCAAAGAATGCCTCAGTGACATCGGCGCGCACTTGGGCACGCCGGGCCTGCCATTCGATACCGACCTGAGTCTGGGCCAGTTGTGCGGCCGACACGCGTGCGGCACGCTTGCCCCCCAGCTCAATTGGCTGGGCCAGTTGTACGGTGGTTGTGCGCGTCTGCGCCCTGGTGTCTTCCATCAGGGTCTGCAGTTCTGGATTGGGGCGCGCGCCAGCCTGGATCACCGCGCCTTCGCTGGCCTGAAAGTCCTGCTGTGCAGCGCGCAACTCCGGGCTGTGTTGTAACGCCAAGGCCATGGCCTGAGCCAGCGTCAGCGCAGGTGCCGGGGCATCTGCGCGGTGCTCTGGCAAATGCCCAGCCTGCGCGGCCTCTTTGGGCTCAGTCAAAACTTGGGAGTGGACTTGCAGCGGAAAAACCGCCGTCGTCAGTGTGGTCAGTGCCGCCAGCGGCACCCATAGCCTGTGCATCGAATTCTCCGGGTTGTAGACACAACGAGGGTGAGTTCGACAAGCCGGTACACGCCAGCAGGCGCGTCACCTCAACAAGAAACCATGAAGGGTGGACCGTCTCGCCGAATCAAAGCGAGACTGACCAGTTGGGGCGTTCAATCCTGGGGGGATCCAGGTACTGGTACGCGCGAGGCACGACAGCATTGAGCTGCTGCCCGTGAGCGGCATTTGGCAACACGCTGATGCCAGAGGGCAGCAAGTGGGCGCCGCACAAGTGGCCAGCACAGCCACAATCGCGATCAGCCTGCTGTTTGCCTTTGGCCAGCTTCTTCACGGCGTCCACACCCGTTTGATTCAGGTGCCCGTGGTGGCCAAAATGCGGCGCGTGCTGCCCTTGCTCATCCTGGCAATAGTTCGCCGCCACCGCCCAACTGAGTTGAAGCGGCAGCACGAACATCAAGAGGATGGCGATCCAGCGGCGCATGGGTTTGAGTATATCGAGCAAAGTTGATGTGTTCTTGATCCGGTGCCCAGGGTCAATTTCAATTGGCGGTCGTTTTAGCTCTGAGCAAACGCAAGCCGTTCGTCACCACCAGCAAACTGGCGCCCATGTCTGCAAACACCGCCATCCACATGGAGGCATGGCCAAACACGGCCAAGATCAGGAAGACCGCCTTGATGCCCAGGGCCAGCGAGATGTTTTGCCACAGCACGGCATGGGTCTGGCGCGACAAGCGAATCAGTTCGGGGATGCGGCGCAGGTCGTCGTTCATGATGACCACGTCGGCTGCCTCCATGGCAGTGTCGGTGCCCGCGCCACCCATGGCGATGCCAATGTCGGCCTTGGCCAGCGCTGGCGCATCGTTGATGCCATCGCCTGTCATGGCGCTCAAGCCGTGCTGCTGGCGCAGGCTCTCGATGGCCTGCAGCTTGTCTTGGGGCAGCAGGCTCCCTCGGGCCTCGTCAATGCCCGCCTGGGTCGCTATGGTCTGGGCTGTGGCGCGGTTGTCGCCCGTGAGCATGACGGGGTGCACGCCCATGGCCTTCAACTCGGCCACGGCCTGGCGTGAAGAATCCTTGATGGTATCGGCCACGGCAAACAAGGCGAGCACACCCTCGTCGCTTGCCAGCAAGGTCAGACTGCATCCCGCTTGTTCGTGCGTCTGCAACTTGGCTTCCAACTCGGGGCTGCATTGTCCTCGCTCTTCGATCAACCGATGGTTGCCCAGCACATAGCTCGTGCCTTGATGCCTGGCGCGTACACCTCGGCCGGGCAGTGCTTCAAAGCTGTCCAACTCCAAAGCCTTCAAAGCATCAAGAGCCAGCCCGCTGGCGATGGCTTGGGATACCGGATGGTCCGAACGGAATGCCAGGCTACCCGCCAACTGGGCGATGGCCTCACGGTCACCCTTAAGGGGCTCCCATGCCACCAGCTTGGGCTTGCCCTCAGTGATGGTGCCTGTCTTGTCCAGCGCAATCGCACGCAGTTTGCGTGCTTCCTCCAGGTAGGTGCCGCCCTTGATCAGGATGCCCCGTCGCGCGGCCGATGCCAGGGCACTGACCACCGTCACTGGGGTTGAGATCACCAGGGCGCAGGGGCAGGCGATGACCAGCAAAACCAGCGCCTTATAAAGCGACTGCATCCAGCTCAAGCCCATCAACCAGGGCGTGAGCGCCGCCACGGCCAGCGCGATCACAAAGACAGCGGGCGTGTACACCGCCGCAAAGCGGTCAACAAAACGCTGGGTGGGGGCCCGGGTGCCTTGGGCTTCCTCGACCGCATGGATGATCCGCGCCAAGGTGGTATCTGACGTCACAGCGGTGACCGTGAAGGTCAACTCTCCCGTTTCGTTGATGGTGCCAGCAAACACCGGGTCACCTATGCCTTTGTCAACCGGGATGCTCTCGCCGGTGACCGGTGCCTGATTGATGGCGCTGTTGCCTTGGGTGACTGTGCCGTCAAGAGGCACACGTTCACCAGGACGAATGCGCACCAGGCTGCCTAGGGCGACCCGGTCGGCAGCGACCACAGACCATTGGCCATCTGCTAGCTGAACCGTCGCCTCCTGAGGAGCCAGATCCAGCAGGCCCTTGATGGCATTGCGGGCTTTGTCCACGGATTTGGCTTCGATCAATTCAGCAATGGCATACAGGGCCATCACCATCGCGGCCTCAGGCCACTGGCCGATGACAAAGGCACCAGAGACAGCCACGGTCATCAGGGCGTTGATGTTGAGCTTGCGTTGCGCCAGGGCTGACAAGCCCTTGCGGTAAGTGTCCAAGCCAGCCAAGGCGATGGCGATAGCGGCGACCGCCAGACCCAGGGCCTTGAGCATGGCAGCCTCTGGTGCGAAAAAGCCTATGACCTCCGCCAGGACAGCACATCCCAGCGCCAGGGCCAGCCTTGTTCCGCCATGTCCGTTGCCATGAGCATTCCCCTCGGACTCAACGGCGCCAACGCCCGCCTCGGCGGCCAGTGGGAATGGCTGAGGATCGAAACCTGCCTTGCGGATTGCGTCCAGCACCAGTGGCAAGGACTCGTCCAAAGCGCTGATGCCCAGCGTCCTGGCACCAAGCTGAAACCGCAGTGCCTTGATGCCCGGGACCGCATCCAAGGCACGACGGATCTCTGCTTCTTCGGCCGAGCAATCCATGGTGGCAATGCGAAATGTGCGCCATCCCGAAGTTTGCGACTCGATTGGAGGCACCAACACTGCGATCGATCCTGTGCATCCACAACCCTGGCTGTCACAGGCCGAGGTGCTGCTTGCGCTTGTCGTGGTGCTGCTGGAGGCGAATGGCGTCGTCATGGTTCATATTAGAAACCCTGTAGTAGGTGTAGAGTCAAGCGGTATGGCGAAATGCCCTTTGGCTGCTTTACCAACAGGAGTGCTCCATGAAAATCGGTGACCTGTCCGCTCAGACCCACACGCCTGTGGAGACGATTCGCTTTTATGAGCGAGAAGGCTTGTTGCCCGAGCCCGACCGTACCGCAGGCAATTACCGTATCTATGACGCTCACCACGTCGAATGCTTGGCTTTCATTCGCCGTTGCCGGTCGCTGGACATGGCACTCGGCGAAATCCGGTCGCTGCTGACGCTCAAAGAGGCCCCCAATGAAAGTTGTGAAGCGGTCAACCTTGTACTGGATGAACACATCGCGCATGTCGTGCAGAGAATCCAAGAGTTGAAAGCGCTTCAAAAGCAATTGGTATCACTGAGGGGGCAATGTGCTCAAGCACGGGATGTGGCGCATTGCGGCATTCTGAACGGTCTCAGGCAAGGCGGAGCCGTCCCCCAGCCAACAGGCCATCAACACGTCTCTTTGACCCACGGTCGACGCCGATGATCGGTGTCAGAGCGGCTGTACAACTGAGTTCAAGACGAAGATGGCCTCGATTGAAAGAACCGCCTATCCACGCTTTCCAAGGCTGCTCACGCTCAAGGATGTTCAGACTTCGTTCACACCCCGGCAAGACGAGGTGGAGTGGGCAACGAAGTTCGCACGCAGCGCGGATGGTCGCCTGGCTTTACTGGTCCAACTCAAGTGCTTTCAGTACCTCCGGCATTTCCCGGCCATCGAATCCATTCCCGGAGAAATCGTTGAGCATGTGTCTGCATCCTTGGGCATGGTGCCTACCCAAGAGGTTGCTTACAGCAGTTCAACAGCCCTGTATCGCCACCACAAGGTCATACGCGAACTGCTAGGGGTTGAGCCCTACACCGATGCGCAAACTCGCCCTGTGGCCATCGCATTGGCACACAAGGCTGCCGCCATCGTTGAAACGCGGGTGGATATCATCAACTGCGTCATCGAAGACCTGATTCGGCAGGGCCATGAATTGCCAGTGTTTCGCACATTGGATGACATCGCGGAGGAAGTCCATGCCGATGCTCAGACGGCATTGCACCTTCAAATCGAAGCACAACTGACCGAGCCGCAGCGGCAGTGGCTTGACAAGTTGTTGGTGACAGATCTGCCCGTTCGGCGCACCCTCTACAACCAACTCAAGCGAGCAGCCAAGAAGACCTCACGCCAGCATCTGGACTTGTTGCTCGACCAGGTGAAATGGCTCGATACCTTGCCAGCATGCGACGATCTGCTCAGTACCGTGCCGACCACCAAGCTCAAGCATATGGCCGAGCGGGCAGCAGTGCTGGACGCTGGTGACCTCAAAGACTTCACCGCGCCCAAGCGACACACGCTGATCCTGGCGCTGATTCGTCAAATGCGCGTGCGTGCCCGAGATGACGTTGCGGAGATGTTCATCCGCCGCATCGGTGCCGTGCACAAGCGGGCGCGGGAGGAGCTTCAAAACCTGCAGGCAAGACAGCGCGAACTGAGCGAAGCCTTGGTGGCCACGCTCGAAGACGTTCTGGACATCCTGGCTGAAGAGCATGACTGCGCGACCACAGGCCAGATGGTTCGTCAGTTGCTGGCCCCCAATGGCGATGTCGATCAACTGCGCGCCGATTGCGAAGCCATTCGCGTGTGGAGTGGCAATAACCATCTTCCGCTCATCTGGAAACCCTTCAGCTCTTGGCGGCCCGCGATGTTTCGCATGGTTCATGCGCTGGAGTTCGAGGCAGCGACGCAAGACAAGCGTCTGCTCAATGCGCTCGCCGTGGTCATCGCCAATGAACACAAGAAAGCCGAGTGGGTCGAGGACGATGTGGACATGTCATTCGCCTCTGAGCGCTGGCGCAAGCTGGTGCGCCGATCGCACGGCTTGGGCAATCCCACGAATCGCAGATTCCTGGAGGTCTGTGTCTTCAGCCATCTGTGCAGCGACTTGCGTTGCGGAGACATCTGTATCGACGGATCGGAAGCCTTTGCCGACTACCGACAACAGTTGCTGACCTGGGACCAGTGCAAAGACAAGTTGACCGAGTATTGCGACAGGCTTGACCTGGCAACCACGGCGCAAGCCTTCGTTGGGGATCTGAAGGCCCAGTTGGAAGAAACCGCACAACGCGTGGACAAGGCCTTTCCTCAACACGCAGGTGACGTGGTCATCGGAAGCAACGGCGAGCCGACCTTGCGCAAAGTCATGGCCAGGGATGTACCTGCATCGGCTGTTGCGCTGCAAGCGACCATTGAGAGCCGTACACCTACACGCAACTTGCTGGACATCCTGGCCAACATCGAGCATTGGACTGGCTACACCCGTCACTTTGGTCCGCTGTCTGGTGATGACCCGAAGCTAAAGCAGGCCCGCGAACGCTACCTGTTGACCGTATTCGCAATGGGGTGCAATCTGGGCCCGACGCAGGCCGCACGTCATCTGTCCAATGGTGTGACGCCGCACCAGTTGTCTTATGCCAACCAGCGCCACATCAACCTGGACCAACTGGACAACGCCTGTCGCGACCTGACTGAGTTGTACCTCCGGCTTGACCTGCCCAAGATCTGGGGAGAGGGCAAGAAGGTGGCCGCCGATGGTACCCAGTACGATTTCTATGACCAGAACCTGCTGGTGGGCATGCACTTTCGCTACAAGCGCATGGGTGCGGTGGCCTACCGGCACGTCGCCGACAACTACATTGCGGTTTTCCGGCACTTCATTCCACCTGGTGTGCTGGAGGCCATCTATGTCATCGAGGGTTTGATGAAAGCTGGGTTGTCTGTGCAGGCTGATGCCGTGTACTCGGATACCCATGGACAGTCTGAAACGGTGTTCGCATTCACCCATTTGCTGGGAATTACATTGATGCCGCGCATTCGCAACTGGAAGAATCTGCGCTTCTATCGCCCACACAAGGGCGTGCGCTACAAGCATATCGACAGGCTCTTCACCGACACCGTGGACTGGAAAATCATCGAGGACCATTGGCAGGACCTGATGCAGGTGGCCATCTCGATCCAGGCTGGCCGCATCGCGTCGCCGATCCTGCTGCGCAAACTCAGCCACGAGGGCCGACACAACAGGTTGTTTGCCGCTGCGCGCGAGCTGGGCCGCGTGCTGAGAACCATTTACCTGCTGAAGTGGATCTCCAACAAAGAGATGCGCCAGGAAGTGAGCGCCACAACCAACAAGATCGAGTCATACCACGCATTCACGAAGTGGCTGAATTTTGGAGGGGACGTGATCACAGAGAACGATCCCAGCGAGCAGCAAAAACGTCTGCGGTACATTGACTTGGTCGCCTCCGCGGTGATTTTGCAAAACACCGTGGACATGATGCGCGTTCTACAGGGGCTGCATGACGCCAGCGAGCATGGCGATCCCGCCGATGTGGAGTACCTCAGCCCTTACATGACTGCTTCGATCAAGCGGTTTGGCAACTACCATCTGGACTTAAAGCGTGCTCGCGAGCCGTGGCTGAAAGAAGCACTGTTTCAAGAGGTGGCCCAACGGGCGAGGGCAGCAGCGCAAAGTACCGAAGGCAGTCAGCACCCATGAGGTCATGCCTCAAATCACATATTCATAAACAGCATAAGTAAGTTATCTTTTAGTTGTTTTTCGCTTATGTGCTATTTCTGGCCTTATCCCGGCTGACTCCCCTTTGGGTTCGGTTGTCATGGGATCAGGCCTTGAACTTGTTGAACTGGCGACGCAGGCTCTTGCGCAGCAACTTGGCGATGTAGAAGGCGCCCAACTTCAAATTGATTGCAGCCAGGCAGCACAATTCATCGCCCTTTTCATGACCGGGGTTGCGCTGAGCAAAGAAGCGGATGTCGGGATGGCTCAGCGCCGCAGCGTCAATGGGGGCCACACCTTCTTTGAGTCGGCCAGCCGGGGTGGCGAACTGCAGCACACCGAGTTCAGGCTTCCAGTCGGAGCCAAATTTCTCGCTGGCTAGCTGGTTGAGCATGCCCATGACTTGAGGGGGCGTTGGGCGGTCATGGCGAGGCCAATGATCCGGGCAGCCACGGCTGACCAGCAAATAGGTTTTGTAGCCCTTGGAAATCAGGAACCAGTAAATCGGGGTGATGGGGTTCTTGATCATCAAGCCCATCAGGAATCGATAGAACCCACCCTGCAAGGCGGTCTGCCCCCAGTAGGCCTGGTTGATGATCGTGTCGCCCGAGTACACGGCAATGTAGGGGCGGCCGTTGTGGGTGCGGTGAAGCACCTGAATGGTTGAAAAGCCTTGAACGGTCTGGTCGCCCCGGTCAAACAACACGATCACGTATTGCTTTTCGCTGAGGTCAGACAGGAATCGGTCGCGGCTGATGGGGGGCAGCCGGGATAAAGACAGAAATAGCACATAAGCGATAAACGAATCCTCA
>CAYVOP010000067.1:0-18014 GCA_964453105.1 uncultured Aquabacterium sp.
GCGCTGGTCGACATGAACCTGCCTGGCTATGCCGTGGGAGGCGTCAGCGTGGGCGAGCCCAAAGACGAAATGCTGCGCGTGATGAACCACATCGTGCACAAGCTGCCTGAAAACAAGCCGCGCTACCTGATGGGCGTGGGCACGCCAGAAGACCTGGTCGACGGCGTGGCCGCAGGCGTTGACATGTTCGACTGTGTCATGCCCACCCGCAATGCGCGCAACGGCCACCTGTTCACCCGCTTTGGCGACCTGCGCCTGCGCAATGCCAAGAACAAGGCCGACCAGCGCCCGGTTGACGAGACCTGTACGTGCTACACCTGCCAGACCTTCAGCCGTGCTTACCTGCACCACCTGGACCGCTGCGGTGAAATGCTCGGCCCCATGCTGACCAGCATCCACAACCTGCACTACTACCTGAACCTGATGAAGGAAGTGCGCCAGGCGCTGGACGAAGGTCGCTTCGCCCAGTTCCGTCAGCAGTTCGCAGCCGACCGCGCTCGCGGCGTGTGATCGCGCCCCGGCAGTGAGCCAGGGCTGCCAAGCTCACCGGTTCACCAAAAGGCCCACTGCCCCCACACGACCACCCAGATGCCCAACACGCCATTGGTCACGGCATGTGCGACCACGGGGGCCCACAGCGAGCCCGTTCGCTTGTACAACCAGGCATAGGCTAGCCCCGCCACAATCGCACCCAGCCAAAGGGTGTGGGCCAAAGTGAAGGCAAACGTCGATAAGGCAATGGCCTTGATCGATGCCGTCTGCGGCGAGACCTGCTCGAAGTCCGGGTTATCGACCCAGCGCATCAGGAACGAGCGCCAGAACAGCTCTTCCATCACGGGCACCATCAAAGCCGCCCCCACCCACCGGAACAGAATCAACCCCCATTGCAGGCTGCCGTCTTCATTCACGGGCCGGAAGGTCGCCGTAGGGCTGCCCAGAATCATCCAGGGCTCTGTCAGGTTGATCCACAACTCGAACACCACCAAGCCCACCGCGATGGACAAGGCCCAATCCAGACGGCTCATCTTGCGCTGATCGGGCTGCAACTCACGATACTGGGGCCAGAACCAATACAAGGCCCCACTGACCACCAACACCCCAATGCCATACACCCACTTGGCATCCAACACCGCCTGCCAGGATGCAGGCCAATTGCCACGCAGGGCCAAAATGACCATGAACAACACAAAAGGAAGCACGCGAGCCCAGGCGGCTCGACTCAACATCTGACTCATGACCCCATCATCCTTCCGGGAGATGTCATTCGGTTGACAAGAACACCCCACCTCAGGGGCTAGGCTCTTCCAGCAAAGCTTGCACCTTTTGCTGCAACAACTCAGGCGAAACCTGGGCGGGCTCAATGGCCTCACCCACAACCAGCCCCACCCGATTGAACAAGCCACGACGCAAAGGCTTGGCCATGGCCACCCCATCAATGCGGGAAAAACTGGAACCCCAAAGATTGTGCAGGGCAGACGGAATGACCGGCACTGGCACGCCTTCCAGAATTTTCATGATGCCGCCCTTGAATGGCTGCAATTTGCCGTCGCGTGTGATGGCCCCTTCCGGGAACAGGCACAGCAACTCGCCCTCGCGCAACACCTGCTTGGCACGCTCAAACGCCGCTTCATAGGCCTCAGGATCCTCTTTTTGAGGGGCAATCGGAATGGCCTTGAGCATTTTGAACAGCCAACCCAACACGGGGGTCTTGAAGATGCGGTGGTCCATGATGAACACCATGGGGCGCGGGCTCACGATGCCCAAGATCACCGCGTCCACAAAGCTCACGTGGTTGCACACCAGAATGGCCGCACCGTCGGTGGGCAAGTGTTCCTCGCCGCGCACCTTGACGCGATACACCAAACGCGTCAGCAACAGCATCAGCAAGCGGAAGATGTATTCCGGCATCAGCCAGAACACATAACCCACCACAACGATGTTCAGAATCGCGGTGGCCGCAAACACCTCCGCAATGGTGAACCCCGCCCCCAGCAAAGCGCCAGCTGCCAGGCTCGACACGATCATGAACAAGGCGTTCAAGATGTTGTTGGCAGCAATGATTCGGGCACGGTGGCTGGGTTTAGCGCGCAACTGAATCAAGGCATACATGGGCACGCTATACAAGCCAGCGCTGAAAGCCAACAGCGCCAGATCTGCCATGACCCGCCAATGCGCAGGCTGCTCAACGAATTCGCCAACGCTCAAGAACGCACCACCGGCATGCGACAGGCCCTGCGTGGCCAGATACAAGTCCCACGCAAACACGGTCATGCCCACCGCCCCCACAGGCACAAGGCCGATTTCGACATGGCGATGAGACAAGGTTTCGCACAACAGCGAACCAATGGCAATGCCAATCGAGAACACCACCAACAACAAGGACGCGACTTGCTCGTTGCCCCCCAGCACATCGCGTGCAAACGAGGGGAACTGAGACAAGAACACCGCACCGAAAAACCACATCCAAGAAATACCCAACAGCGAGCGAAACACACTGGGATAGTCGTATGCCAGCTTCAAATTGCGCCAGGTTTCCGAGACCGGGTTCCAGTTCAAGGTCAGACCAGGGTCAGCCGAAGGCGATTCGGGAATGGCCTTCGAAGTCCCCCAACCGACCAGCGCCACCAGCAGGCAACTGATCGCCACCCAGTGCGTACCCGAACCGGCGATGCTCATCAAGAGCCCGCCGCCCACGTTGCCCAGCAGGATGGCCACGAACGTGCCCATCTCGACCATGCCATTGCCGCCGGTCAATTCACGCTCACTCAAGTGCTGGGGCAGATAGGCATATTTCACCGGGCCAAACAAGGTGGAGTGCAAGCCCATCAAAAACACGCAAGCCAGCAAGACTGGCACCCATTGGAACCAGAAGCCAGCGGCAGCCACTGCCATGACGCCCACTTCCAGCACCTTGACTGCCCGCATGATCACAGCCTTGTCGTACTTGTCCGCCCATTGCCCCGCTGTGGCGGACACCAGCACAAACGGCAAGATGAACAAGGCACCAATCACGAGGCCAGCCATCTTGGGCTCAAGCCAAGTCACCTGCAATTGATAGGTCACCAGCACGGTGAACGCGAATTTGAACAGGTTGTCATTGGCAGCACCCAGAAACTGGGTCCAGAAAAACGGGGCAAACCGGCGCTGGGCCAACAGGCCAAACTGCCCCCCAGGGGTCTGACTCACAATCCAATCCTCTCTCTGTTAAGGTGCGACACAGCAAGTGCTGCCCACACAGCTCACATCTGGCAGACTGAACTGTATAGGCAAGACATGACCTCGCCCGCCTCGGATCAACACGCATTGCGCCTGTTTCTGGCCCTGTGGCCCGATTCGGCCACCCGTCAACGCTTGCAGCACTGGCAAGCGCAGCAAACCTGGCCCCCGGGGGCTCGCCAGACCTCCGCCCCCGACCTTCACCTCACCCTGCATTTCCTGGGGCAGGTTCCCGAAACCCAACTAGCCACATTGGTTCAAGCCCTGCCGAATCAGGTCCCGCCCATTGAACTGGAACTGGACACGCTGGAAGTCTGGCCCAACCAGATTGCCGCCCTGGTGCCGTCACATGAGTCTGCCGAGTTGTTGGCCCTGCATGCGCGCCTGGCCCAAGCCCTGGATCACTTGCACTTGCCTCGCGAGCTACGCCCCTACCGACCCCACGTCACGCTGGCACGCAAAGCCCAGGGCTTGATCCCCAAACCATGCGGCGCGATTCACTGGCGTGCTTCGAGTTATGTGCTGGCCCTGTCAGACCGGGGCTACCACCTCCTGCAGCATTACGGCTGAAGCGGGGGCGGGGGCAGGCGCGACAACACCTCATCGGTGTCCTCACCCAGCACGGGGCCGCGGCGCACGATGGCCCCCGGCGTACGCGACAACTTGGGCACGATGCCCGGCACCTCCACCGTCAAGCCATCGTGAGTGGTCACAGGCAAGATCATGTCGCGCGCTCGGTAGTGCGGGTCTTGCGCAATGTCCTTGGCGTTGTAGATGCGACCCACCGGCACGCTGGCGTCATTCAACACCGCCAACACTTCGTCTACCGTACGCCGCGAAGTCCATGCCCCAATCGCCTCGTCAATTTCAGAAACGCGCTTGACCCGCCCCGGGTTGTGAGCCAGTTCGGCGTCCGTCGCCAGGTCATCACGGCCAATGGCCTGCATCAGACGCTTGAAGATGGAGTCGCCATTGCCACCGATCACGACCATGCCATCGGCGCAGGAATAGGCGTTGCTCGGCGCAATACCCGGCAAGGCCGAGCCTGCGGGCTGACGCACCGCCCCAAAGGCACTGAACTCGGGCAAAAGGCTTTCCATGCAGTTGAACACGGCCTCGTACAAAGCCACATCCACCACCTGCCCGCGTCCCTTGGGCGCATCGGGGCCGACACTGGCATGGCGGGCTTGCAAAGCCGTCAGCACGCCAATGACACCATGCAGCGCGGCCAATGTATCCCCCAGGCTCACACCCGCGCGCACGGGTGGACGACCCGGCTCGGCATTCAGGTAGCGCATGCCCCCCATGGCCTCACCCACCACGGCAAAGCCCGGGCGCTCGCGATACGGCCCCGTCTGTCCATACCCACTGATGCGCAGCATGATCAGCCCTGGGTTGGTCCGACTCAAGGCTTCGTAACCCATGCCCCATTTCTCCATGGTGCCGGGCTTGAAGTTTTCGATCAGGATGTCGGCTTCGTCTATCAAGCGGCGAGCTGTGTCCCGGCCCTCGGTCGTACGCAGGTCCAGCACCACACTCTTTTTGTTGCGGCTTTGAACCTGCCACCACACGCTGGTGCCGTTGTGCAGCATGCGCCATTGGCGCAGGGGGTCGCCACCGCCCCCCTCAGGGGCCTCTTGCGCAGCAGGCGGCTCGATCTTGATGACCTCGGCCCCGAAATCAGCCAGGGTCTTGCCGGCAAAGGGGCCGGCAATCAACTGCCCCAACTCGACAACCTTGATGCCGGCCAGAGCCTGGGGTGGAACCTGGGGCGAAGGAGATGTATCAGGCGTGCTCATGGGCACGCATGGTATTACTTCTTGGCCTCTGGCTGCTTGCTTTCCGGATCGGTCACAAACCCGATCTTGTTCAACCCCGCGCGAGACGCATCAGCCAAGGTTTCCGCCACGGCACGGTAGGGCACGTTCTGATCTGCCCGCAGATGAACTTCGGGTTGCGGCTGCTTGGCCGATTCCTGCACGAACCGCGCGGCGGCCTCATCCCGGCTCAAGGCTGCGCCATTCCAATAGCGAATGCCATCGGCATCGATCGACAGATCGATCTTCTCGGCTTTCACCGACATCACCTGTGCACTGGCCTTGGGCAAATCTACTTTTACCGAATGGCTCAGCAAGGGCGCTGTGACAATGAAGATTACCAACAGCACCAGCATCACGTCGATCAGCGGCACCATGTTGATCTCGGCCAGCGGTGCCCCGCCCCGCTTGTCATCAAAACTGGCAAAGGCCATGACTGTCTCCGATCAATGGGCTGCGGGTTTCTTGATGGCGCGCACGGTGGCTGACTCAGCCGCATCTGGCTGGCTGCCCTTGAGGGTCTGTCCCGTCGACAGGAAGGTGAACAACTCGAACGCGAAGGCATCCAAGCGGGCTCCCCACACGCGGTTGCTGCGGGTCAGCCAGTTGTAGGCCATCACGGCTGGAATGGCCACAGCCAGGCCCACGCCGGTCATGATCAGCGCTTCACCCACTGGGCCGGCCACCTTGTCGAGCGTGCCCGCACCGGTAGCACCAATGGCCAGCAAGGCGTGATACACCCCCCAGACAGTACCGAACAAGCCAACGAACGGTGCGGTGGCACCAATGGTGGCCAACACACTCAAGCCGCTTTCCATGCGCATGGTGTCTTCGTCCAGCACCTTCTTGATGGTGCGGGTCAAAAATTCTTGTGCCGAGCCGGCTTCTTCCAGCTTGGCTGCGCCAAATCGGGCATGGTGGGCCTGGGCATGCATGGCATGCGATGTCAGATGAGCAAAAGGCTCGTTCACACCGTGCGTGGCAATTTCATGCTGCACGGCTTCCAGCGAGGTCGCGTTCCAGAAAAAATTCAAGAAGGCCTTGCTGCGGCGCTGGCGCTGGAACAGGGCCACACCCTTGATCACGATCAGAGCCCAGGACACCAGCGACATCAGCACCAGGATCACGAACAAGCTCTGGCCCACCACATCGGTTTGGGCAATGAAGTGCGCGAAGCCGAGCTGAGCGGGCGCTTGCTCCACTTGGGCCTGGGTCACAACCGGGGCAGACGCCGCCACCGGCAAGGCAGAGGAAACAGCAGATTCAGTAGCAGACATGACTTACTCGACAGAAGGCTTGAAAACATACGGTGCCTGCACTTCAAATCGCTGCGGCACCCCATTGGTGGTGTAAGGCACATAGCGGGATTGCAGCGCGGCATCGCGCGCCGCAGCATCCAGCCGAGAAGAACCAGAAGAGCGACTCACCGTGACACTGACTGGCAGGCCGTGCTCGTCAACCAGCACAGAGAGATAGGTCGTGCCAACCTCGCCCAAACGCTCTGATATCTTGGGATAGGTGGGAATAACCTGCTTCAGATACCGAACCGAGGTGTGCGACAACTGAACAGGGCGAGCAGACATCAACTGGGCCCCAGAGTCCGCCACGGCGGAAGCCGCGGCTGTGGGCCTGACGGCAGCGGGCGCGGCAACGGGCACATCGGCAGCAGCCTTGGCATCGACCACGGCAGGGGCCACCGGCACCACCATGTCTTGCGCTTGCGCTGGGGCTGGGGCTGCGGCCACCAAGACCGGCGCGGGCTGAATCAAGGGAGCAGGTGCTGGCGTGACGGCAGGCCGAACGGGTGCAACCGACGTTTGAGGGACCACGGCTGGCGCGGTCGGCACCAGATCTCCCGACGGTGTTTCAGTCAAAAGCGACACCGAAATGGGCGCCACCTCACCCAGCACGGCATCTTGGCGAGAGGTCAACACCACCAGGGTGGCCACCACTGCGTGCACCACAACCACCGCCCCCACCAGCCCCCAGCGAACGCGCTGGCTGACATCACGAGGCAAATCGGTCAGGGCAGGCAAAGAAGCGGATAAAGCTGAAGCAACCATGTCGAAATTCTAGCAAACAATTGCTATTGAGAATCAATCTCATTACAAATTGATCCAGTTTCCCCTCGGTAAGGGGATGCGCCACCTGCCGGAGCCAGATGGCTTCGTGGGATGATCGCAGAGCTAGACGTACACAGGGATGCCATGAATCAAGAAGCCTTGCTGTCGCCCATCGCAGGCGGCCAGCCATGTGGCGAGGACTTGTCTTTCTCGACCGAATTTGACCAAATCGCCGAAATGCGACGCGAAGACGATCCGACGCTGGATCAAGGCGAATGGATCACCGCATTGAAAGTGGCCGACTGGCCTG
This sequence comes from uncultured Aquabacterium sp., assembly GCA_964453105.1. Taxonomy (GTDB): domain Bacteria; phylum Pseudomonadota; class Gammaproteobacteria; order Burkholderiales; family Burkholderiaceae_C; genus Aquabacterium. The sequence continues at coordinate 7,407 of CAYVOP010000067.1, forward strand.
GCGTGGCCCAACTTTGCACCCAACTGCTGACCGAGCGCACCAAAGACCTCCGCCTGGCCATGTGGCTGACCGAGGCCCTGGCCCTCACACAAAGCTATGTGGGCCTGAAGAATGGCCTACAGATTTGCACCGAGCTGTGCCGCCAATACTGGCAAGACCTCTACCCCCAGGCTGACGATGGCGACATGGACGAGCGCATCGGCAACGTCTCCTGGCTGTTGCAACGCGTGGTCACCCTGGCCGATACACGTCCTGTGATCAGGTCCCGCCAGGGCGCCGCCTACAGCCTGCAAGACTGGCGTTCGGCCAAGCTCACCCCCAGCAGCCCCCACGCCCATGGCCATGGCCAGCAAGACGCGCAAGACAAGGTCACGCTGGACCAGATCAAACGTGCTCTGAGCGAAACCGCTCACGACCAACTGCGCGCCCAACTGGATGCCTTACGCGAAGCCCAGGCCCAGCTACTTGGCTGGCAAGAAGTCATCGATGGCCATTTGGGTGACGATGGCCCAGGTTTCGTGGCAGCCAAAGAAGCCTTGAGCCAAGCTCTGCACGACCTGGAGCGTGTGGCCAGAGAAGCCGGCCTGTTTGAAAGTGCCGAAGCCAACGCAACAGACGACGGCACCGACGCAACAGACTCGAATGACAACACCGTAGCGCAAGCCGAAGGTGCTTCGGTTCGCGGCGGCCCGCTTCGCAGTCGCGCCCAGGCGCTGGAACAACTGCGTGAAGTGGCAGCGTTTTTCCGGCGCACAGAACCTCACAGCCCCGTGGCCTACCTGGCAGAAAAAGCGGTGAAATGGGGCGACATGCCGCTGCACGAATGGCTGCGCAAGGTCATCAAAGACCAGGGGTCCATGTCGCACCTGCAGGAATTGCTGGGCCTGGAACCCGAAGACGGCCAGCAGCAGGGCTACTGACCACTCAATCAGGCCTGCATCAACTCATCCAGGCAACGCAACACCGCCACCACGTCAAGTGGTTTGGTCAGATAAGCCGCAAAGCCCCTCGCCTTGGCGGCGTGAATGGTGTCGGGCATCGCGTCAGCCGACAAGGCCACACGCGGCAGCCCGGCCGTGTTCGGATGCCGATCCAAAGCCTCAGCCAACTCGAACCCGGTCATGTCACCCAGGTGCATATCGAGCACCAGCAAATCGGGGCGTTGATGCGCCGCCAATTCCAGCGCCTGCCGACCACTTTGCGCCACCAACAAGCGGCACTGTGGGCGCAGTGACATAACCTGCCGGAACAGCGCTACATTGACATCGTTGTCTTCCACGTAAAGCACGGTGTAGCCCGTCTCCGGGCCATTGAGCGTGCCCGAAATCGTGGACACCTCCTCGTCATCCCAGTCGGGCTCGGGCATCTCCGCCCACGGCAAGCGAACCACAAAGCGCGTCCCCACGCCGACTTCACTGCTGACATCAATGCCGCCGTGCATCAACTCCAGCAAACGGCGCACGATGACCAAGCCAATGCCCGTTCCTTCGATGCCGGTGGACTCGGCCCCCAAACGGTTGAAGGGTTCGAACAAATGGGCACATTGCTCTGCGCTCAAACCACGTCCGGTATCACTGACCTCGATGCTGACATCTCCGCCCTCATCTCGCCAAACCGAAACCAGCACGCGCCCGCCCCTGCGGTTGTACTTGATGGCATTGGTCAACAGATTGACCAGAATTTGACGCAAGCGCAGACGGTCTGCGAAGACAGTCACTCCACGCGCCACCTGGGGCGGCACCAACACCACCCCCGCATCCTGAGCCGCAGCGCCCACCATCGACACAGCCTCATCCAGCACATGGGCCACCACGACCGGCTCAATTGACAAAGGCAGGCTGCCCGAGTCAATGCGAGACAAGTCCAGCACATCACTGATAACACCCAACAAATGCCCCCCGGCCCGCTCAATCAACTCCACCTTCGAGCGCTGGCCATCGGTCAACGGGTGCTGGCGATCCAGCCGCAGCAACTGCGCAAACCCCAGCACGGCATTGAGCGGCGTGCGCAACTCATGACTCATGCGAGACAAGAACTCACTCTTCGCCCGGTTGGCTGCGTCAGCCACCTGCGCCGCCACACGAGCCTCCTGATAAAGCTTGTGCTCGGTGATGTCAGCCGTGTGCCCGTACCAGACCAAACTGCCGTCGGCTTCCACCTGCGGCAAAGCCCGGCCTCCGTACCACCGCAAGCCCTTGCCATCCAGAATCACCCGGTATTCGAAATCGACCGGATACAAGGGCGTGCCTGGGCGCGGCTTTTTTGCCAATCGACGCACATAGGCCAGATCATCAGGATGCACCCGTTGATGGTGCGCCGTGTAATCCGTGGCCATGACCTCGGGCGACAGCTGGAACATCTCCATGGCCCGGTCACTGATGTAGAGAAACTTCGCCCGCCCTTCCTGGTCGTAGCCCACCTTGTGGATGATGCCGGGCACAAACTGCCCCATGCTGCTCAACAGTGCCTCACGCTCTCTGAGGGTCTGCTCAGACTGCTTGCGGTCGGAAATGTCTTCCATGACCGCCATGAACTGTTCCGGCTGGCCAGCCGAATCGCGCAACACCGACACCGCCAATGACACCCACTGACGCTTGCCATCCGGCCGCACGTAGCGCTTCTCGAACCGCAAATGGGAAAGGCGGCCGCTGATCAGATCTTGAGCTGCCTGCTCGCTGGCCATCACATCGTCCGCGTAGGTGATGTCGCGAAAGCGACGCGCCAGCAATTCCGCCGCGCTGTAGCCCGTGATTTCACTCAGCCGGGCATTGACCTGCAAAAAGCGACCGTCCAGCGACACCAAGGCCATGCCTACCGCTGACAGCGCAAATGTGTTCTTGTAGCGCGCAGCCTCGGCGCGCGCCAAAGCCAACTGTTCCTTCAGAACGGCCACATCCTCAGACTGCGACGCAGCCTGATGTGGGGGGTTCTTGCTCGTATCCTGCAAATCGATCTCCGGGACCCAACGGCAGACCGATGGTATGACCTCACCATCTCGGCGTCCGAGACGCATGACACGGTACTAGGCAGAAAAACGCCTTCGCACCTTCACAAGTGACAATGTGTCACAAATTTGGTGCATTCGGCCTAGGGACTGCCCCGGTAATCTCAATTCGTTAAACGATCAACTTGAACTCAATTCGACGGTTTCGTGCCCGACCATCCTCTGTGGCGTTGTTGGCGATGGGCTGATCCGGCCCCACCCCCTTGGTCCGAAGGTTCTGCGCCGACAACCCTTTGCTGACCAGATACGCCTTCACCGCCTCAGCTCGCGCCTCTGACAGCGCCAAGTTGCTGGCGCGAGCGCCATGGCCATCGGTGTGGCCAATCAGCTCAAAGGAACGTCCCTTGAACTGCGCCAGAGCCTTGGCCATTTCGTCCAGCAAGCGCGCACCAGCGGGCGTCAAAACGGAACTGCCGGGCTCGAACTCGACCGTTCGGTTGGCCAGAGCCTGGTCAATCAACACCTGCTCGGGCACCACCACTTTCAGCGCGTGCTTGACGGAATACCCCCCCGCCGCAGCTTGATTCAGATCGGCAATGACCTGCTGCCTGACCGTTTCGCTGGGGACCTCCCCGCGAATGTCAACCACCTGTCCCTCAAGGGAAATTTGTCCCTTGCTGACCTGCTTGATGGACGCTGGCAGCAGCCGCGCCAGATCCAGCTTCCACTGGTTTGATGCCGTCACCCCGCCGGTCATCAGCCGGTCCTGGACCCGCTCGCGGCCATACAGCGCCATCACCCTGGCGACCACTGCAGCCCGAAAAGAATCGTCGGGCACCAGACCTTGCAGAACCACTGGGGCGCTGCCACCGACCTGAGCCCAGACTGAACCGCCCAGGCCGAAGGCCAAGATCACTCCCGCCAAACCACGCTTACTGACCAAGGAACACCTCTTCATACGTTCTCAACGCCTGCGCCAAAGACATGGCCGGGTCTTTCAGATAGTTCGACAGTTTGCGCAGGCCGTAGTCGGCCTCCACTTCAGACTCAACCCAATCGGCTTCATCCAGCGTCACGCTGGTGGTTTGCAACTGCGTTGGATCCATCACCGCGTTCATCGTGGTCGTGCAAGCCCCCTGGAAACTCAACACCATGGAGGGCTTGCCCTCATGCGAGACCATGAAAATACCCCACTCGACCTCATGGCGGACAAAGAATCCGTTGACCAGAGACAGCCAGAACGCGGCCACTGGGGCACGAAGCAAGCGGTCTTGCACCAAGGGAAAGCGCAAAGCACGAGTCAGACGTGCAGGCCCTTGCGCCATCACAGGCTGCAGCAACAAGCCCAAGGCCAGCACGGCTTGCCTCACCGACATCCGATTGCCAGCCGCCGCGAGCATCTGCTCAAGGCTGGCCACCGAATGGGTTTCCAGGAAATCAACCAAACCAGCCCGAGAAGACGAGCGGGAGGCGTCAAACTCGACTTGCCCGCTCAAATGCGGCTGAACCTGTTCCAGATCGGCCGACGCAAATGCCTGGCGGGTGGTTTGATCCAACTTTGCCCACAGCCGCCCCAAGGCCAAAGGACTGACGGCCGTGAACCCTTGCGGATCAGGCAAATCGAAGGCAGCACCCAGCACGAACGGAAACCGCCGCCCAGAAGCATCTTGGCTGGCCAACCAGGTTCCAGCCAAACCCACGGAACTCTTGTTGCCCAAAATGGCAAACTGCACTGCCGGCGCAGCGTCGTAGATAAGCTTCCAACGAGGGTCAACGGCAAGGCGTTCCATCGATTGGGTCTGCCACCGATCCAGGCTGTCCACCAAGGGCGCATGCTGTGTGCTGCGAATGAAATCCCCCCGGCAAGGCAGCTTGCCGAAATAGACCAGATCGGCCTGCGCGGCGCCGTGGTTCATGGCTGCCCTCCGGTGTGGCCTGCGGCCGTGGCCACTTCGTCAGCCGGCCCCACAATGATTGCGGGCAAAGCCCCTGGTTTGGACACCACGGTCGGTGCGGTACTGTCTCGACTCCCGCCCGCCGCCGCAGTGGTACCTGCCGGCGCGGCCGCAGGTGCAGCCGCCGTATTCGACACAATGCGCAACTGAACCGCCACGGCCACATTGGCTTGAGGCCAACGCAGCTCAAACATGTTGCCATCCAGCTTCTTACGCTGAGCCGAGTTGATCATCTTCTCAAGGCCAAAGCGCCCGGGCTCGTTGAAGAATTCGACAGATCGACCATCATGGGTCACCCCCGTGATCTTCACCCCCGGCGTACCAGGCCCCGGCCACACAAAGTGGGACCATGATGCCGCTCCATTGCGATAGCGCACCGTCTGGCCATCGATGTCCACCGTGTATTCGGTCAAACCAGGCGCAGCCAAGGGCAGCATCTGAAACACCGTTTGCGCTTCAGCTGCCGCAGTCGCCGCTGGAGAACCCCCGCCGCCCGTACTGGCAGCCGCAGCGCCCGGCCCTTGCCCCGCCAGAGGGGCCACCCACATGCCCAAACCGGCAGCGAACTCAGGGCGTAAACGCACCCCCATGTCAGCCCAGGTTTTGGCGGTGACCACATCGCCTCGGCGCAGCACCAACGCCCCCAGCGACTGCTCGGTGAACTTCGACACCGATCCCTCGGCGCCAAATACCTTGGCAATTTCGCCTGGGCTGGCTTCCACCTTGGATGAACGATCAAACGGATACTTGCTGGCCAAGGTGCGCTGGTAAGGGTCATACACCTGAGCCATCCAGACCCGGTTGAGTTCGGCTTCGGCTGGACGAACAATCGCCCCGAACGCCTGCATCAACGGGCGCACAAACAATGGGCGCAAGGCCTGTTTGGTTGCTTCGCTCATGCCCGTCAGCATGTGCTCATCGACCATCTTCAACGCTTCAGCCAGCTCGCCTGTGCCCTCGAAGGTCTCCGTCATCATCTTGCGCGCAGCAGGGCCTGGGTCGCCTTGCGTTTTCATCTGGTTGAAGCGCCCGCGTACCTTACCCAGCGCTTGCAGGTAAGCCTTGAACAAGGGCTCACCACCCTCGCGTGGCTGCATCAATTTGGCCAAGCCATTGAACTCCTTGCCAATCGGGCCCATGGGAATACTGGGGTTCGCCATTCCCACATTCACATTCACGTTGACTTGTGACGGCGCCATGCCCAGCAGGCTTTGCTTGAACCACTCCACAAATGTGCGCTTGCCCGCCGCCAACCTGTCATTGAGCAAGGATGGGTTGTCCCACGAGGTCTGGTCGTACAAGGTGGAAATCAAGCGTCCCAAGGGCGAAGCAGACGGATCGCCCAATCGGTTCATACCTGCCACCGCTTGATCGAAACTCGCAAAGTCGACCACGGTCACGCCTTGAATGAACTTCTTCCACTCTTGTGCGTACTCGGTTTTGTAGAGCTGGGTCAGGGCCTTCTGAATCTGCTCAGGGCTACCTTCCAGGGTCAAGTCGTCTGAAGCAGCGGTCTTCAACACCCAATCGGTGGTCTGCAATTCATTGTTGGCCGCATTCTTGATGGCATCTTTCACATAGCCATCCCAAGCTTCTCGGGTAAATGACCCCGACACCGCATAGCTACCTGCCACGATATTGCGATCGTCGTCGCCAACCAAACTCACCACCGTCACCGGCGCAAAGCGTGTCGCAGCACGGGCCTTGATCTCGGCATACACACGTTCACGCGCCGGCATGCCCTTGATGACGCGACGGAGGTTTTCGCGCGTCTGATCCAGCAAGGTCAGGTTGAGCTCCTGCTCAGGGAAGGCTGGGTCAGTCATGCGTTGCACCGCAAACGACATGATGCGCTCGGCACTTTGAATGAGTTGCTCACGCCGCATGGAGCCACGGTTGGCCTCCAGCCAAGTGCGCCAGAAACGCGTGAGCTGATCGCTCATGTGACCGGGCTCAAGGCGTTGACGATCACCCAGCATCAGATAGGCCTTGAGCGCGTTGTAGGCTTCGGTCACGTTGGTACTGGAGGCCTTGGTGTAGCCGGCCTCGACAGGCTGCTCGGCCGCCGGCGCACTGGCCGATGCAGCCGCAGCAACGGGTGCTGCGTCGGCAACCCGACTCAAGGGCTTCAGCTCGGCCGCGTGGGCATTCACCTCAGCCAGATAACTGGCCATGGCCTGTCCTGCCGGCTTGAGCAGCACGGCCTGCAAACCCAGGAAATACTCTTCCCTCACACGAGCCTCAATGGCTTCACCTTGATACAAACCCAGGCCCAAGGACCACGGGCGAGCATCGCGATAGCGTTGAAGTTGCTCCAGGCGGTCTTGCAGAATCTCAAGCGCCTCCAGTCGCGACTGCAAATCAACCCGACCTTCCTGAACCTGCTTGGCCTTGATCAGATCGGCCTGAACGTGGGCCACCAGTTGCCGGTTGCCCATGTAAGACCAGGTCCACGCGGCCAACAATGCCCCGAGCAACACCACGCCCCCCAGAAAGGTGGCGTAGCGCAAACGCAGCTTGTTGCGGCTGGTGTATTGCTGCACCAGTTGCCGGTCAGCAAAGATGACCTTGGAGAACAACTCCTTGAGGAAGAAGCCGCTCTTGGAATACACCGCAGCAGCGGTGCCAGGCTGCAACTGCAAGCCAAACTGACTCGCCACGCGTTCACTGGCGCGGCTGGTGGACTGCCCTTCCTGCACGGCGCTGGTGAAATAGAAGCCGCGGAAAATCGGGCGGAACTGATACGGGTTGTCTTCAAACAGCGTGGTGACAAAGGTCCGCAGGGCCGGCTTGAGCGCTGCAAACTCCAAGGGGAAGGTCAACACGCCAGGGGGCAACTGCTCACCCCGATGCAGCGACATGCGCGCCACCGAGGCTTCCTTCAAGCCTTCAAACAACTCGTCAAAATGACGATCGAACTGCGCCACCGAATCGGCCTTCGTGGCCACATCGTAGGGCAGCGTTGCGCCCCAGACCTTGTCACGCTCAGCCCGGTCGCGGTCTTCAAAGAAGTCCACGAAGCCGGCAATCAGGTCTGCCTTGGTGAACACGATGTAGACCGGCGCAAAGACCTCCAGCTTCTCGGTGAGCTCTTGCACGCGCTGGCGCAGCTTGCGCGCCAGGTCAATGGCGAAATCGGGCTTGTTGCCGGCCAGTTCGGCCACGCTCACTGCAATGATGACGCCATTGAGCGGTGCCTTGGGGCGGTTCTTCTTCAGCAAGGACAAGAAGCCGAGCCATTCGCTGCGATCCTCTTCGTGCACCGAATAGCGTCCAGCCGTGTCCAGCAAGATGCCTTCGGTCGTGAAGTACCAATCGCAGTGGCGCGTTCCGCCAATGCCTTGAATGACGTGGTCGGTGTTGTCAGAGAAAGGGAACTTCAGGCCCGACATGACCACAGCCGAGCTTTTGCCCGCAGCTGGGTTGCCAATCACGGCATACCAGGGCAACTCATACAGGGCCGCAGCGCCGGAGGTTTCACCCAGCTTGGAGGTTTTGATGAGCTTGACTGCCTCGGCCATGCGCTCGCGCACCGCCTGCACTTCGTCCTTTTTGTCGGAGGCGGCGGAAGCCAAGGCGCGATCGGCGTCGGCATTGATGGCCGCTTCCAGCTCTTGCCCGGCTTTATTGGCCTGATGCCGCTTGTACAACCAGAACCCCAGCCAGATCAGGCCGAAGACCAGCAAGACCACAACCGCCCAGATCAAGCCCACTTTGAGGGCATCGGCCCCCACAAACAGGAAGGTGGCCAACGCAGCCAGCCCCAATACGGTCAAGACACGAGGGTCCAAAAGAAACTGCCAAACTCTTTGCATACTCGAATCCCACCAATCACGCCGCAACCGCATTGACCGCCGGCATGGCACTGACTGCCAAAACCACACGGTCGTGCGATGACTGCACATGCGCAGCCAGGGCATAGCCCTCGCCTTCAGAAGACCAGACTGCCGCGCAACTCAGCGCCGCAGGCAACAAGGAACGCGCCACCCCCACGTCACCCAGAGCCTCGCCAGCGCGGGCCACGTTGTGCATGGGATCCAACTCAGGCGCCACGGCCTGCAGTGCTTCAAACAACTCGGACGTGCGACTGGCTCGGTGATCGGCATCGGCCACAATCGTCAGCGCAGGCGATGCCACCAGTTGGGACACACCCATGACCTGGCTCATGGCATCACTCAGCACTGCCGCGCCCACACGCCCCAGCGCGTCAGCCGACTTGTCTCGTCGCAAATGAACCGGCCGGGACAAACGCAAGGGTGGCACATCCAATTTGGCGACATCCATGCGCGCAGCCAACGCAGAGCTTGCCAGCAGCAAGCCAGCAGCAGCTTCACCTGGGATACGCCCGACTTGGTGCTGCGAGGTAAACAGCTCGCCAATGGACTGCCAACGCTCGACGGTGTCCTCGTCAAGGGCGCTGTCCACTGCCAAAATGAGCATGGCTTCAGCTTGGCCACCCCGGGCCCAACGACGAACATGGTCGTCGTACTCGATCCACCAATGTTCTGGCGTTTCGGGGGGGATGACCAGCCACTGTGGTGCAGCAATGCCTTGCGATTCGAGTTGCTCGATCAGATTCGCCAAACGCCCACGCAAAGAGACCACCAACCAATCCTGGTCAGCGACCGGCCAAGCGGCAGGCATCAACACGCGGACACTCCATTGAACGGGGCTGATTTCAGCGCGATCACCCCGACTACCCTTATGCGCAACTCCAGATAGGTGGGCCTTGCCGCCATCGTCCCAAACAAAGGGGGAGGCGCTGACATCATCCGCAGACGGCTGAGAGCCCACTTGCTCCGCCACCGACAACCAAGTCTCGGCCAACTGATCGCAAGGTGCTTGCAGCAGGGCCCAAGCACGACGTGCGGCCATGCCGGGACCGGCTTCCGTCGACTCAGCTGCATCGCTGTCCGAATCGACTTCCAATTCAGGCACCCGCGCGGAGAAAACCGGCAAGCCATCCAGGTCTTGCAAATGCGAATCCAGATCAGGGCGCGTCCCACCCGACAGCAGTTCGGTCCAGGTGGACAAAGCATCGGCGCCCGCCCGTGTATGCACGGCGGCTCCTAACACCACGGTATGGGCCTGCCGCAGATCCGCGTCAGAGGTAGCAGCCAAGGGCGAGTCCGCACCACCACTCAGGGCCCCCGTCTGAGGAGTGCGCCCAGCCCGTTCGCGCAGTTTCTTCAGACCCCACAGCATCACCACCCATCCCAGCACCAAGGCAGTGGGCAGACCCAGCAAATACGCCACGATGTCGAACAAATCGACGTCGCGCGCGGTTTGCTGCCAGTGCCAAAGGGTGAACAACCACACCATGGCGCCCACCACAAACCACAACAGGAGGATTTTCAAAAATCGGGTCATGCCTGAACTGCTTGCTCAACACCGACACCAGGCGCCTAGGCCGGTGCCTGGATTCACTGTCCGGTGGACACCGCCTGGGCGGCGATCAAAGTGGCCCCACAGGAACACTTATCGCCATGCCGCGCAGCGGGCTTGCCATCGATGATCATGGTCGGATCACCGCTGACGATGACCGAACTGCCGTGGTACTTGATGGGGCAAGACACTTGGTCGCCCACGCGGGCAATGCGTTTGCCATTGGTGTCGGTCACGCCCGAGGCTTCGATCACGGTGCCCCCGTGATCGGTGCTGTCACCCAATACGATGAACGGACGTCCCATGGCGCCGCAACTCCCTGAT
>CAYVOP010000068.1:0-17754 GCA_964453105.1 uncultured Aquabacterium sp.
CACCAGTCCATCTGGAAAGACGGCAAGAACCTGTTCGCTGGCGACGGCTACGCTGGTCTGAGCGAATTCGCTCTGTACTACATCGGCGGCATCATCAAGCACGCACGTGCTCTGAACGCCATCACCAACCCTGGTACGAACTCGTACAAGCGTCTGGTGCCTGGCTTCGAAGCCCCTGTGAAGCTGGCTTACTCTGCCAAGAACCGCTCGGCCTCGATCCGTATTCCTTACGTCGCAAACCCCAAGGGCCGTCGTATCGAAGCACGCTTCCCCGATCCATCTGCTAACCCCTACCTGGCCTTCGCTGCACTGATGATGGCTGGTCTGGACGGCGTGGAAAACAAGATCCATCCTGGCGAAGCCGCCACGAAGGACCTGTACCACCTGCCTCCAGAAGAGGACAAACTGGTCCCAACCGTGTGCCACAGCCTGGATCAGGCTCTGGAGCACCTGGATGCCGACCGCGCGTTCTTGACCAAGGGTGGCGTGTTCACCAACGAATACATCGACGCTTACATCGATCTGAAGATGCAAGAAGTGACTCGCTTCCGTATGGCGACTCACCCTGTCGAATACGACATGTACTACAGCCTGTAATCCGATTTCGGATTCAGCACTGGGTGCAAAAAGGGGCGGCGAAAGCTGCCCCTTTTTTTATTTCACGAAGGGTGAAGGGTTGCCAAACCGAAAGCGCCCCTGGTTTCCGCTCATTTGTCAGGCGACTGAATGGCTGGGCTTGCAGGCATACTCACGCCACTATGGCGTCAGTTTTTGTTGGTGACTGCAAATGGAATCGAATATGCAAAGCGTGAAAGCCCCTCACTGGATGACTGCGTGGATGACCTCGGCCGTTTGGCATGGGCTGTGCGCGGTAGGGGTGCTCGCTGTGGCGAGTGGGCACGTCAGTGCACAGGAAAAGCCGGTGTACCGTTGCCCGGGCAATCTCTACACCGATTCCTTGTCGCCCAAAGAGGCTTCGGACAAGGGCTGCCGTACTCTAGAAGGGGCGCCCATCACGGTGATTCAATCGGTGGCGCCGCGAGGTGAAAAGGCGGGTGCCAAGGCAGGGGGCGCCGCGTCTCCTGGCGAGAAGGTATCGTCTGACGAGCAGAAGGCGCGAGACTCGGATGCCAAGCGCATTTTGGAAGCCGAGTTGAAAAAGGCCGAAGAGGCCTTGTCTACTCTGCAAAAGGAATACAACAACGGGCAGCCCGAGCGCAAAGGCGACGAGCGCAACAATCAGAAGTATCTGGATCGCGTGGCTGAAATGAAGGCCGCACTGACGCGCAAGGAGGCCGATGTGGCGGCCTTGCGACGTGAGTTGAGTAACAAATAAGGTGTGAGATGGCGCGTCAGGAGTCGGTGAAGGGGGGGCGTCAGGCCCCCGTGGTTCGTGGCGTGTCCCAAGTGGATCCAGCCGAGGTGCAGCGCTTGCTGCCGGCGGGATTGGACACCTTCGATCACTTGGCCACCATGGTCATGGTGGTCGAACCAGATGGCCAGTGTTTGTTTGTAAACGCGGCCTTTGAGGAAGTGCTGGGGTTGTCGCGCCGCAGTGTGCTGCGTGAATCGATTTTTGACTGGTTCACCGACCCGGCGCTGTTGCGTGATGTGGTCTCGGCGGTGTCTCGCAATGACTATGCGACCAGCCGGGTTGAAGCCGAGCTCAAGCGGCATCCGCATGTGTTTGCTGATGCATTGCATGTGCAGGCCATCGTGACACGACTGGAGCGGGGTGGCCTGGTCATCATCGAACTGGTTGAGGTGGAGCAAAAGACCCGGCAGGAGCGAGAGGAGCGTGCGCTGGACCAGGCGCAGGCGAACAAGGAACTCATTCGCAATCTGGCACACGAAATCAAAAACCCCTTGGGCGGCATTCGTGGCGCGGCGCAATTGCTGCAAATGGAGTTGGAGTCGAAGTCACTGACGGAGTACACCCAGGTCATCATTCACGAGGCCGACCGGCTGCAGTTGCTGGTGGACCGCTTGCTGGCTCCTCATCGGCGGCCGCACATGGTGGGCGACGTCAACATTCACGAAGTGTGCGAGCGGGTACGGTCATTGATCCTGGCCGAGTTTCCCAAGGGGCTCAGGGTCGTTCGAGACTACGACATCTCGGTGCCCGAGTTTCGGGGCGATCGTGAGCAGTTGATTCAAGCCGTACTCAACATTGCCCACAACGCCGCGCAGGCATTGATTGATCGCATTCAAGACGGCGATGCGATGCTGGTTTTCAAGACGCGGGTGGCGCGTCGCGTCACAATCAACCGCGAATTGCACAGGCTGGCATTGGTTTTGCATATCGAGGATAACGGTCCGGGAATCCCGGAGTCGATCCGCGATCGCATCTTCTACCCATTGGTGTCGGGGCGCGAGGGCGGATCAGGCTTGGGGTTGACCTTGGCTCAAACCTTTGTACAACAGCACCACGGCACCATCGAATGCGAAAGTCAGCCAGGTCAGACGGTATTCAAGATCCTGATACCCTTGCCCTGACCTCGGCGCGTCGTTCGTTGGCGATGGGGCTTTCAACCTAGAGCACACATGAAACCCATCTGGATCGTTGATGACGACCAATCCATTCGCTTCGTGCTGGAAAAGGCCTTGACGCGAGAGGATCTGCCGGTCCGCAGTTTCACCAATCCGCGCGATGTGCTGGCGGCGCTGGATGATGATGAGCCTCAGGTGCTGGTGTCTGACATCCGCATGCCGGGTGGTTCGGGCATCGACTTGCTCAGCAAAGTCAAGGCGCGGCTGCCGGGTTTGCCGGTGATCGTGATGACGGCCTATTCCGATCTGGATAGTGCGGTCTCGGCATTCCAGGGCGGGGCGTTTGAATACCTGCCCAAGCCGTTTGATTTGCCCAAAGCGGTGGAACTGATTCGCCGTGCGGTGGACGAGTCAGTGCGCGAGGATGTGTCCGACGAGCGCATGACCCAGATGCCGGAAATGCTGGGGCAAGCTCCCGCCATGCAGGACGTGTTCCGGGCGATTGGTCGCTTGAGTCAGAGCAACGTGACGGTGCTGATCACCGGTGAGTCTGGCGCGGGCAAGGAGTTGGTGGCGCGCGCGCTGCACAAGCACAGCCCACGGGGGAATGGTCCCTTTGTGGCGATCAACACCGCAGCCATTCCGAAGGATTTGCTGGAATCGGAATTGTTTGGTCATGAGCGTGGGGCTTTTACTGGCGCTCAGACCATGCGCCGAGGCCGCTTTGAGCAGGCCGATGGTGGAACCTTGTTCCTGGACGAAATCGGCGATATGCCGTTTGACTTGCAGACCCGCTTGCTGCGGGTGCTCAGCGATGGTCAGTTCTACCGCGTGGGGGGGCACCATCCGCTCAAGAGCAATGTGCGGGTGATTGCGGCCACGCACCAAAATCTGGAAGAGCGGGTGCGGCAAGGGGCGTTCCGTGAGGACTTATTCCATCGCCTGAACGTGATTCGTTTGCGTTTGCCCGCTCTGCGTGAGCGGCGGGAAGACATTCCTACCCTGGCTCGGTACTTCTTGCAAAAGAGTGCGAAGGACCTGGGGGTGGAAGCCAAGCGCATTTCTGATGCGGCCTTGGCCAAGTTGGCTGGGTTTGATTTCCCGGGCAACGTGCGGCAGTTGGAAAACATCTGCCATTGGCTGACGGTGATGGCGCCTGCGCAGGTCATTGAAACCAAGGATTTGCCGCCGGAGTTGTTGGATGGTGGCAGTGCGCCCGATGTGGCGCGACAGGCTGTGGTGGCAGAAGCGTCGCCTGTGTCGACCATGGCTGCCCCGGCAGAGGTGCGCGAAGTGGTATCTGCCGAGGTGGGGATGCCTGCTGCCGCAGCGTCCGACGTGGTGGCAACTGCATTGGGTGGAACCGCAGGCGCGACTGTTGCCGCTTTGGGTGTGGCGCCTGGTTGGCTGTCTGACCTTGAGCGAGATGTGCGGGTGCGCCTGGAGTCAGGCCAGACTGATGTGTGGGATGTGCTGACTCGGCAGTTTGAGGCGCAGTTAATTCACACCGCCTTGGAGTTGACTCGGGGGCGGCGAATTGAGGCCGCACAGAAGTTGGGGATTGGGCGCAACACCATCACGCGCAAGATTCAGGAACTCGGGATGGATGAGTGACTCTAACGCTTGATGGGGGCCGGCTGCGCTAAAGTGGCCGGCGACCGAATCAAGCCGGAGGAGACCTCATATGAACAATCGATATCGTCAGCTGTGCCTGGCTGCTGTGATGAGCAGCTTGGCTTGGGTTACAGCGGGGTGTTCGACCACAAGCCCTGATGTCATCAAGCCAGAAGATGCGCAGCGGCTTTCGCAAGTGCAGGATGCGGTCGTGCTCAATGTGCGCGTGGTGGCCGTTGAAGGCAGTCAGAGCGGCGTGGGTGGCGCCACGGGTGCCATTGTGGGGGCCATTGGCGGCAATGCGTCGGTAGGCGGCAATGGGCGTGGCTCGGCTGCCGCAGGCGTGTTGGGTGCTGTGGTGGGCGGCGTGGTGGGGAACGCGGTGGAGCGATTTGGCACACGCGAAGAAGCCTATGAAATTCTGCTGCAAATGGCCTCTGGTGAGCGCAAGGCCCTTGTTCAGGCCAAGGGCACCGAGGTGTTCAACCCGGGCGATGCGGTCATCTTGGTGGTAACCGGGGGCAAGACCCGCGTCATGCTGGCGCCCAAGGTGGTGACGCCACCTGCTAAGTAAAATAGGACAAATAAGACGATTGCGAGGCGTGTTGCTTCCACGTCGTCAGGTCATTCCCTGGGTAGGGAACTAAATAAAGGCGGGCATACACTCAACGGTATCTTTCATACCGATCTGGTTGTATGCCCAAGTCTTTTTCTGGTCAGCGCACCCTGTTGTGGGTGGCCCTTGTTTCTGCTTTGAGCATGGGGGCGGCGCCGTATGCGCAAGCTGCACCGAATGCCACTCAGGCGCAGACGCGTTCCGCGAGCAGTTTGGGGGCGGTGGTGCAGTCGGTGGAAGGCATCAGCGAATACCGGCTGCCCAATGGGCTACAGGTTCTGCTGATTCCAGATGATTCCAAGCCCACCACCACGGTCAATTTGACTTACCGAGTCGGGTCTCGCCATGAAAACTATGGCGAAACGGGTATGGCACATTTGCTAGAGCATTTGCTGTTCAAAGGCTCGCCACGCCACCCTCAGGTCTGGGCTGATTTCAACCGCCGGGGGTTCCGGGCCAATGGCAGTACCTGGTTTGATCGAACCAATTACTTCGCCAGTTTTGCGTCCAACGACGAAAACCTGCGTTGGTATCTGGAGTGGCAGGCCGATGCCATGGTGAACAGTTTCATTGCCAGGAAAGACCTGGACAGTGAAATGACCGTGGTGCGCAATGAGATGGAAATGGGGGAGAACGACCCCGGTCGCATCTTGTTTGAGAAAACCGTGGCCACCATGTACCAGTGGCATAACTACGGTAAGTCCACGATCGGGGCGCGTACCGATGTGGAGGGGGTGGACATAGCCCACCTGCAGGCGTTTTATCGCAAGTACTACCAGCCTGATAACGCTACTTTGATCGTGTCTGGCAAGTTTAAGCCTCAGCAAGTTCTGGCTTGGGTTCAGCAGTATTTCGGGGCCATCGCCAAGCCCAAGCGGGCTTTGCCTGAGCTGTACACACTGGACCCAGTTCAGGATGGCGAGCGTGCCGTCACGATTCGTCGGGTAGGTGGCGTGCCCTTGCTGTATGCCGGTTATCACGTGGTGCCAGGGGCGCATCCTGACTATGCGGCAGTGGAGTTGCTGAGCCTGATCATGGGTGAGTCACCCTCGGGCCGTTTGCACAAGCATTTGACCGAGAAGCAATTGGCAGCCGGGGTGTTCAGCTTCTCCGAAGGTTTGGCCGACCCCGGGTTCATGCTGCTGGGGGCGCAGTTGGCCGCAGGGCAGGACCCGGCGCAGGCTAGCCAAGCCATGCTGGATGTGGTGGAAGCGGTGGCGCGTGAGCCCATTACGCAGGAAGAGCTGGAGCGTGCCCGCGCCAAGTGGTTGAAGCAGTGGGAAGCAGGTTTCACCGACCCGCAGCATGTGGGGGTAGCCTTGTCGGAATCGGTTGCCCAAGGCGATTGGCGCTTGTTCTTCCTGCTGCGCGATCGCGTCAAGAATATGCCTTTGGCCGAGGTGCAGCGCGTGGCCAACCAGGTGTTTGTGGCTTCCAATCGGACCTTGGGGCAGTATGTGCCCACGGCCGCTCCGGTGCGGGCCCCGCAGCCTGAGCGGGTGGATGTGACGGCTCAGTTCAAGGACTTCAAACCTCAGGCGGCTGCGCAACAGGCCGAGGCGTTCGACGCCAGCCCGGCCAATATCGATGCACGCACGGTGCGATTCCAGGTGGGCTCGGGGCTGAAGGTGGCCTTGCTGCCGAAAGCCACGCGGGGGCAGGCCGTCAAGGCCACGTTGACTTTGCGCTTTGGTACCGAACAATCGCTGGCGAATTGGGGAGAGGTGCCATCTGCCATGGCCGCTTTGCTGGACAAGGGAACGGCGCGCCTGAACCGCCAGCAAATTCAAGACAAGCTCGATGCCCTGCAGGCCCAGGTTGCGATCAATGCGGTGTCGGGGAACTTGCTGGTGAGTCTGTCGACCAAGCGCGAGCATTTGCCCGAGTTGATTGCCCTGGTGGGCGAGTTGTTGCGTGAGCCCGCGTGGCCAGCCGATGTCTTGGAAGAGGTCAGAACACAGGCTCTGGCCGCGATTGAAGAGCAACGTAAGGAGCCTTCGGCCGTGCTGGATGAGGCCATGGGCCGCCATGGCAATCCGTATCCCAAAGGCGATGTGCGCTATGCCCGAACTTTTGACGAAATGGTGGCCGATTGGAAATCGGTGAATTTGCCGAGCATCAAGCAATATCACGAGCGATTTATTTCGGCCGCGCGAGGTGAGTTTGCTGCAGTAGGCGATTTGGACCAATCAGCGGTGCAGCAGGCTTTGAACACGGCCTTTGCGGATTGGACTAAGAGTGAGCCAGTGGCGCGAGTGACCAATCCGATGATCAAGGAAGAGCCCGTTCGGCTGCAGTTGATCACACCGGATAAGCAAAATGCGGCCATGACGGTGGCCTTGGCCCTGCCTTTGAATGATCGGCATGCTGATTACCCGGCGTTCATGCTGGCTAATCACCTGCTGGGCAGTGGTGGCGATTCCCGTTTGTGGAATCGAATTCGCGAAAAGGAAGGCCTGTCATACAACGTTTACAGCATGGTGCAATGGAATTCCTTTGAGGAAAATTCTCAATGGATGGCCGCAGCCATTTTTGCCCCACAAAATCGGGCCAAGGTAGAGAAGGCCTTCCGCGAAGAGGTGGACCGTGCTGTGGCGCAAGGGTTTACTCAGGCTGAATTCGAGGCGGGTAAAAAGGGTTTGCTGAGTTTCCGGCGTCTGGGGCGCGCGCAAGACGTGCGTTTGGCCGGGGGCTTGGCGAATAATCTGTACCTGGGGCGCACATTTGCCGAGTCAGCCAAGGTTGATGCGGCACTGGAGTCGCTCACGCTGGAGCAGGTAAATGCTGCTCTGAAGCGTTATCTGCGCCCAGATCAGTTTGTTCTGGGTGTGGCGGGGGACTTCAAGCCTGAACCTAAACCTTGATGGTGTGCAGGAAGTAAAAAAGGCCGGTAAGAGTACCGGCCTTTTTTTTCAGCTTTGCAGCACAGGGGCGCTGAAGCCTCCCGCGCTCAGATGGCGAAGTCTTCCAGTTTCTTGCCCGAAGCAATGGCTGCTTGAACCCACTTGGGTTGCAGGCCGCGGCCCGTCCAGGTTTCACCGGTGGCCGCATTGCGGTACTTGGGGGCAACCTTGCGGCCTGCATTGGCCGAGGTGCCGGCGACTTTGCCTGTGCCAGTGGTCTTCAAGCCCAGATCGGCGACGGTCAGGCCGTGTTCGGCTAGCAGGGATTTGATCTGTGTGATCACGCCGGCACGTTCAGCGCGGCGGGCATCCTGCAACTGCTTTTCCAGATCAGCAGCTTCTTTTTCCAGTGCTGCCTTTTTTGCCAGAAGGTCCTGGTAGTTGCTCATAGAGTGTCCTTTGTTGCCCGGCAGGGCGCAAATACTTTTGGTCGATCCACACGGCAGGGGGAGCGAGTTGAATTTACTGCGCTGCATTCCAGTTGGCTGCCGAGGCCGAATTCTATACACAAAAAAAATGGGCTTGCAACGAAATATTATGCAAGCCGCCATTCTCTGGTCAATAACTGAAAAAATGCCGACTTGACAATTTGGTGACTTAATTGTCCTGCGTGTTTATTCCACAATGCGCTATGGCGAAGATACTGTCTGGCCCAGTTGAATCACGGCCAAGGCGTAATAGCTCGACTGGTTGTAGCGGGTCACCGCATAAAAGTTTTGGGTGCCCAAGACCAAGGTAGGGGCATCGCTGCCATTGAGTAATTGCACCAGGGCCAGCTTGCCGGCATGTTCTCGGGCTTCAGGTGGCAATACCGCGCCCAATGCTTGCATTTCTTCTGCCGTGAAGGTTGGAACGATATCGGGAGCGAGTAATTTGCCCAGTGCGTTTGTATCGGTTGGCGGGGTTACTTCGTAGTAGCCGGGCTCGCCGGTGCGCCAACCGTGCGCGGCCAGGTAATTGGCTACGCTGCCAATCGCATCGACAGGGCTGCGTTGCAGATCAATGCGCCCGTCACCATCAAAGTCAATGGCATAGCGGCGAATCGAGCTGGGCATGAATTGAGGCCAGCCAATGGCTCCGGCATAAGAGCCTTGAACCGTTTGGGGGGCCAGGCCTTGTTCCTGGCAGAGTTTCAGGAATTCACCCAGTTCTTTGCGGAAGAATGCGCTGCGATCTGATCTGCCGCTAGGGAAATCGAGGCTGAGCGTGGCCAGAACGTCTAGCACACGGAAATTGCCGGTTTGGCGGCCGTAGATGGTTTCAACTCCCAACACGCCAGCGATCACCCAGGCGGCTACGCCAAATTGTTGTTCTGCGCGCTTGAGTTCGGCTGCCTGTGCCTTCCAGAAGGCTTGCCCGGCGCGAATGCGAACGGGCTCAACAAAGCGGCTGCGGTAGGCTGTCCAATTCTTGGCTGTGCTGCTGGCGGCGGGCATGATCAGCCGCGTCACGGTTTCCCGGTAACGGGCCTGCGACAGCTGGTTCCAGACCCAGTCTCCAGGCATGTCGAGCGTTTGCGCCAGTGTTTGAGACAGCGCCCGTGCGTCTTCCCGTTGGGCGTAGTCCGCTCCGTTGCGGGGGGGCGCCTTGGGGCGAACGGCCAAGCTGGGTGACATGGTCAAGGAAGGCGTGGCCTTGGCGCTGTCCGGCTGCGGTGTTTCGGTGGTCGAAGCGCCTTCCACTTTGTCAGGTACGTTGGGCTTGGGTTCTTCTTGCGTTGAAGCGCAGGCGGCCAGAAGAAGTGTCAAAGCCAGGCAGGCCAGGGGCGCGATGCGGAGGGGGGCGCGGCGCAGATCAGTGCGGGGCATGAAAGCAGACAAGACAGATGCAGAGCAGTCAGTGTGCCCGAGTTTGCTTTCTTCCTTTGATTTGGCGCCAGTGGCGTGCGCATTGTTCGATTTGGGCAACTCGTTGCCGTACTTCTCTCATCGAGGTGGGCGCCGAAGTCTGGCCATAGCGCAGGCTGTCGAGAGTCTGCAACTCATCCAGCAGCTTAGACACCAGCTCTGATTCAGCGGGGCTGCTGGGCCAGCTGCTGAGGCGTCGATGCCAAGCCAGTGCCGGGGCCGGTGTGGGGCTGTTATCAGGGGCGGGCAGGCCGCAGGCGCGCAAGGCTCGGTCAACGCGGCTTTGGTATTTTTGCCAAGGCGTGCGTGCATGCCTGGGGCGGTTGAACCAAAGCCATGCAATGCCCAGCCCACTGAGTGTGGCCATCACGGTGGCGCACAGGCGGATCAGCTCGACCCAGTCCGGCGATTTCCAGCCCCAGTTCTGAAGCAGCTCCAACTGACGTCCACGGGAGTATTCCAGCACCCACACGTTCCAGCGGTGGTTGCTGGCTTCGATGAATGCCTTGGCATGTTTCAGCAATGGCGAGTCGAATTGGGGGAGGGCCCGGCTCAGTCCTTGCCTGGGTCGGTTCAGCGATTGGCTGAGTTGAATTCGGTCGGGAGACACGGCTGCGGTGGGGTCTGCGCGGACCCATCCTTCGCCGGGTTGCCAGAATTCAGCCCAGGCATGGGCGTGGTTGTTGCGCACCACCCAGAGGCCATCCACCGGGTTGCGTTCCATGCCTTGGTAGCCGGTCACCACCCTGGCTGGCACGCCCATGGCGCGCATGACAACGACGTAGGCAGTGGCGAAGTGCTCGCAAAAGCCAGATTTGCGATCGATCCAGAATCGGTCAATCAGGTTGCGTTCTACCTCGCCACGGTCATTGGTGGGCGCATCGCCTGGGGCCAGGGTGTAGGTATAGCCCTGCGTGGCAATGTGCTTCATGACCGCTTGCGACAAGGCCTTCGGGTCGGCGGACGCACCCATGGCTTGACGCAGGGTTCTTGCCCACTGAAGGGTTTGTGTGTTCACACCAGGCGGCAGCTGCAGCAAATCTGCCAGTTCTGGTGAAGGCAATTTGGGGCCGGACTGGAATTCGGGCCATGCCCGTGCGGTCCATTGCGTGCGCTCGCGAGTCGGCCCTGGGGTGAACCATTGCAGCCCCTGTCGGACCGGGGTCCCCATGCCCAAGGTGTCTGCCTGAAGGGCCAGGGTGCCTTCCAGCACCGGCACGATGCTCAGGCGGGTGGGCTCCAGGGTCATCTGATAGCTCACAGTGGATCCAATTGCATGGACCTCATTCAAATCCTGCGCGGCTTCGGCTTGTTGCAAGGCCGGCTTGCGGGCCATCCAGTTGCGGCCGTCAAACAGTTCCAGCACCGGGCCACGGAAGTAGCGTTGGGCGGGCGTGGGCAGAGGGCCGTCGAACTTCAAGCGCATGGCAATGCCATCGTCTTGCGCCAGTTCGGCCACATGTCCCAGCGTCAGCTGATCGGACAGGCCGATGCTGGCCTGTGCATCGGCCGGTGCGGTCCACAGTGGGCCAATACGTGGGAACAGCAGGTACAACAGCAACATGGCCGGCAGCCCCATCAAAATGGTCTTGCCTGCTGCCTTCATGGCAGACCAGATAGGCGGCCGGTATAGCGGTCGTTGGGCCAGCACCAGCGAGGTCAGCAGCCCCCAGAACACTCCCCCCATCATGACTGCTGTCAAGATGCTTTGAGAAAACAGAAACTGCGTCAGGATCAGGAAAAAGCCCAGTGCAGTGATCACAAATGCATCGCGGCGGGCTCTTAACTCCAGGGTTTTCAGACCCGCCAGAGCGGAAACCAGCGTGACGCCTGCCTCGCGTCCAAAAATGGAGCGAAAGGTCATGAAGGTCAGAACCACGCTGATGCCCAGCGCAACCAGCAAAGTCCAGCGCGGAGGCAGGGCGCCATCCTTGACCGCCAGGTAGGCACGCCAGGCCAAGGCGCCCGAAACGCCTGCCAGGCACCACCAAGGCAAATGCCCGGTGTGGGGATAAATGCTCAGGGCCAGCACGGCCAGCAGCCACAGGGTATCTCGGCCTTCTCGGCTCAGGGCCAATTTAGGGAGAGTCAGTGAGGGCTCAGTTTTCTGCGTGCGTGTGGCGTTCACTTCTGCCCCCACATGGCCAAGGTGTCCAGACAGGCCCGCAAGTGCCTCGGTCCACGGTCGCACGCAATGGTCTGATCCGGCAAGACCAGGCCGTAGAGTTGTCCGTCGTCCTGGGCGCGTTGTTCCGCTTCCAATAGCCATGTAGCCAGCCGGCTCAGCCTGGCTTCAGCGTCCAGGCCTTGCAAGCCAGGGGTGTGGTGCCAATCCAGCTTCAAATCTGGTGTGCGACCAGAGATGGATTCCCGTGTGACCAGGCCATTGCCCGAAGCCAGCGCATGACTTGATTTTTTCCAGGCAATCCAGCGCAAGGGGTCGCCGCGACGGTAATCACGCAGCCCTTCAGGCATGGATTCGGTGTGGCGAGCCCGCTGCCGGGCGGCTTCAGATTGCTGCGCACCCATGGATTCGGGCAAGGGCGGTGCATGGGGGTCCAGCGCGGGCCAGATCAGTGCGCGAGCGTGAGGGCGCCAATAGCCCCAGGCTCGGAACAGTCCGAGTGGGTAGCGTGTCTCGATCGTGATCCGAGGAATGACCAGCCAACCGCGCTGCGAGGCGGCCACATCCAGCTCCACGGTCGACTCGCTTCCGGGGGCCAGTTCCACATCTTGTGGGCAGCCTGGGCCTTGCCGTGTGCCTTCCGGTGCCCTGGGGCCAGCAGTGATCTGTAACCCCAGCCGGCCTTGTTTGCGGTGCTGATTGGTCAGCGCTACCTGCAGGCTGAGCACATCGCCCGCATGCACATGGCGCAGGGGCAGTAAGCGCATCGACACGCCGTGCAAATTCGCATGGGTTTGGTACAGCGCAGCCAGAGCGGCGCCCCCCAGCATGAAGCTCAAGGCGTAGCCCAGGTTCACCTGCTCATTGATGGATGCCAGCAGCAACACCATGAACACGCAGGCAAAAGCCCAGCCCGCCTTGCTGGGCAAGATATACAAATTCTTCTGGGTCAGGGTGAGCTGATCCTGGCGGGGCAGCCTGGCTTCCCACCAGTTTCGCCACCACACATGCCAGGGCTGGGTCAATCCGGGCTGGTCTGAGCGGCGTTGTCTCGGGGTGGGTGGGCTCATGGAACCGGCGTGGACTCCAGCAGCACCCGGGCTTGCGCGGCCGCGCTGCGACCACTTTGGGGCAGCGGCATCAGGCGGTGTGCCACGGCCGGTACCCACAAGGTCTGAATGTCTTCCGGTGACACATGCCCGCGGCCTAAAACCAGGGCTCGGGCCTTGGCCAGCTTCAGCAGCGACAGCCCGGCGCGAGGGCTGAGCCCCTGGGCAAACCAGGCGCCGTCACGCGTGGCGGTCAGTAAAGCTTGCAGGTAGTCCAACAAGTTGTCGGACACGTGAATATTTGCCACCCGGTCTTGCCATTGCTGCCAGTCTGACTGGCTCATCAGTGGGCGAATTTGCTGCAACGATTGACGCTTGTCTTCCCCCGTCAGCAAGGCACGTTCTGCAGCGGGGTCGGGGTAGCCCAGAGACAGCCGCATGGCAAAGCGGTCCAATTGCGATTCGGGCAAGGGGTGGGTACCCAACTGCTCGGACGGATTCTGGGTGGCAATCACAAAGAAGGGCGAGGGCAGTGGGCGGGTTTCGCCTTCCACCGAGACCTGCCGCTCTTCCATCGCTTCGAGCAGGGCGCTTTGCGTGCGCGGCCCCGCGCGATTGATTTCATCAGCCAGCAGCACCTGCGCGAAAACAGGCCCAGGGTGGAAGACAAACGCTTCCTTCTGGCGCTCATAGACGCTGACCCCGATCAAGTCGGTGGGCAGCAGGTCAGCCGTAAACTGAATGCGTGAAAAGCTCAAACCCAAAGATCGGGCCAAAGCCTGGGACAGCGTGGTCTTTCCCACACCGGGAACGTCTTCGATCAGCAGGTGCCCGCCAGCCAGAAGGCAGATCACGCTCAGGGTGACCTGATCGCGTTTGCCCACAATGATCGTGCTAACCTGATCTATGAGCTGAACAATCTGAGATGCCTTATGCGCGGAGGTGGCGCCAGACGCCATGACGTTGTGCAAGTCGTTGCGAAGCATCTCGCCACCATAACCCAAACCGGCTCCGCGTGCGGCCCCTTTCTGACCCATGGCAACAGGCTATTTCTCACATCCCGATTGTTTGTCTCATGAAATGGGGTCAGGTCACCCGGAGTGCCCGGAACGAATTGGCGCCATTGAAGATCAGCTGCGTGAACAGGGGCTCGATGCTCGGATGGTGCAGCAAGAGGTGCCGTTGGTCCTGCAATCTGACTTGGCACTGGCGCACGACCTCAATTACATCCTCACGCTAGACGACTTTCTTCGCCAATTGGAAGAAACGGGCGACACCCGTGCGCTTGACCCCGACACATGGGCCTGCCCTGGAACCCGGTCTGCCGTGTGGCGATCCGCCGGGGCGGCCGTGGCGGCCACCGATGCCGTGATCGACGGGCGTCTGGATAACGCCTTTTGCGCCATTCGCCCGCCGGGACACCACGCGCCACGCAACCACACCATGGGTTTTTGCTTCGTCAACAACGTGGCGGTGGCGGCTCGCCATGCCTTGGACGTGCGTGGCTTGAATCGGGTCGCCATCGTCGACTTTGATGTGCACCATGGCAACGGCACAGAAGACATCTTCGCCGGCGACGATCGGGTCCTGATGCTGAGCTTCTTTCAGCACCCGTTCTACCCGTACAGTGGCGCGGAGTGTTCGGCGGGCAACATGGTCAACGTGCCTGTTCCTGCCCGCAGCGATGGCAAAACCGTGCGTGAGGTGGTCGAAGCCTATTGGCTGCACCGCCTGGATCATTTCCAGCCAGAGATGATCTTCATCTCCGCCGGTTTCGATGGGCACAAGGAAGATGATCTGGGCGGCATGGGCCTGGTCGAAGCCGACTATGCCTGGCTCACGGCAAAATTGATGGAAATTGCCAATCGCTACGCAAAGGGCCGAGTCGTGTCCTGCCTGGAAGGGGGGTATAACCTCAACTCCCTGGCTCGCAGCGTGGCGGCCCATGTCCGGACCCTGATCGAAGGCTAAGCCCAGCCGGTGGCTGGCCTCGCTTTTTGCATGACACCTGTATCTGCTCACTCGACCCGTCCCCTGACTGCCGATGAACTGGCCTCGCTGTGGGGCCATTTGCACGAACGGTCGGCCCTGATTGAGGCTGCCTTGCTGGCGGTCTGCCTGGGGTTGGCCTGGTTGGTTGTGCGCTTCTGGCGCGGGCGTCAGGGTGCGGTTGGCTCCGTGTGGTTTGGCGAGCACGTGGTCGATGGGGTGCTCTTTCCCGTGCTGGCCTTGTTCCTGTCCATTGGCTTGAGGCGTGTCTTCATTGACGAACTGCCCATGGCCGTGTTTCGGGTGGCCATACCAGTGCTGGTGTCACTGGCCGTCATCCGGCTCACGGTCAAGGTGCTCAAAGCAGCCTTTCCCGCATCTCAAGCCGTCAAGGTGGTGGAGCGCACCGTGTCCTGGTTGGCTTGGCTGGGCACGGTCCTGTGGATCACCGGGGCCTTGCCCCTCATTCTTGACGAACTGGACGCCATCACCTTCAAAGTGGGCGCATCGCGGGTTTCGGTTCGCAACCTCATCGAAGGCGCCCTCAGTGCGGTCCTGGTCCTGATCCTTTCCTTGTCTTTGTCGTCGGCCATCGAGTCTCGGCTGCTCAAAGGGGCGGGCGACAACCTCTCGCTGCGCAAGATCGCGGCCAACGCCATGCGAGCCTTGCTGCTTACACTCGGGCTCATCATGGCCTTGTCGGTGGCGGGCATTGACCTCACAGCCCTGTCCGTGCTGGGCGGTGCGGTGGGCGTGGGGGTGGGCTTTGGCTTGCAAAAACTGGCGGCCAACTATGTCAGCGGCTTCGTCATCCTGGCAGAACGCAGCTTGCGCATTGGCGACCTGGTCAAGGTCGACAACTTCGAAGGTCGCATCACCGACATCAACACCCGCTACACCGTATTGCGCTCCTCTGGCGGGCGTGAAGCCATTGTGCCCAACGAAGTGCTGATGACCCAACGTGTCGAAAATGCCTCGCTGGCGGATACCAAGCTCATGCTGACCACCATCGTGCAGGTTGAATACGGGGCGCAACTCGACACCTTGTTTCCTGCGCTGAAAGCAGCCATTGCCCAAGTGCCCCGAGTTTTGCAAGAGCCCGGGCCTGCCGTGCACCTCAGCGCCTTCGCGGCCGATGGTCTGGAATTGACCATTGCGTTCTGGATTCTTGACCCGGAAAATGGGCAAATGGCTGTTCGTTCAGACGTCAATCTGGCTATTTTGCGCACCCTCAACGAACTGGGGGTCGAAATTCCCTTCCCGCAAAGAGTGGTGCGCCAGGCACCCTTGCATGAGGTATCCTCCGCCGCACGATGAATCTTTCGCTTCCCCTGGCGGCGCGAGACGGCTGGCCCGACCTCATGCTCGCCTTTGCCGCCGCGCTCGCCGTGACCTTCCTGGCCGGACCGAGCTGGTTGACCGCTTTGGCCTGGCTGACGCTGGTTTGGGTCATTCACCGCAGTCGCGAAGAGCCGCGAGCCGTGCCTGCCCTGCCTGGAGCCATCCTGGCACCGGCTGACGGCCGCGTGGTCAAGATCGAACCCGCCCACGATCCCTATGCGCAACGCGATGCCGTGCGCATCAGCGTGCTGATGACACTGTTTCGAGGCCATGCCAACCGCGCCAGCGTGGACGGCGTTGTGCGCCAGGTGCATTACCATCCGGGGCGCTGCTTCAATGTCAGCCTGGACAGCGCCTCGTCTGACCACGAGCGCAATGCCCTGGTGATCGATTCCCACGGCCGCATTGTGACCCTGGCTCAGATTGCTGGGTTTGTGGCGCGGCGCATTCTGTGTCACGTCAAACCAGGGGACACCTTGATGCGAGGGCAACGCTTCGGTTTCATCCGATTTGGCTCCCGTGTCGACATCTACCTGCCGACCGATGCGGTTCTGAATGTGGCCCCAGGCGACAAAGTTTCGGCCACCACAACGATTTTGGCGACCTTGCCTACAACATGAGTGATCACAATTCTTCCCCTGCCGGCGAACTCAAAACCGCTGAGGCTCTGATCGACGACCTGGACGACGCGCCTCGTCCTCGCCGCAAGGGCATCTACATCTTGCCCAATCTGTTTACCCTGGCCGCCTTGTTTGGTGGGTTCTATGCCATCGTCATGGCCATGAATGGCCAGTTCGAGCAAGCGGCGATTGGTATTTTCTGCGCCATGGTGCTCGACAGCCTTGACGGCCGCGTTGCTCGCATGACCAACACCCAAAGTGCCTTTGGGGAGCAAATGGACAGCCTGTCCGACATGGTGTCCTTCGGTGCAGCTCCCGCCTTGATCGTCTATGAATGGGCGCTCAAGGGTATGGGCAAGGCTGGCTGGATCGCCGCCTTTGTGTATTGCTCGGGCGCGGCTTTGCGCCTGGCACGTTTCAACACCAACATCGCTGTGGTCGACAAGCGCTTCTTCCAAGGCTTGCCTAGCCCCGCAGCTGCCGCTCTGGTCATGGGCTTGATCTGGGTGGTGACCGACATGGGTGAAAGCGCCAAATCGCTGCCCTGGATGGTTTGGTTGGCCTTTGGCTTTACGCTGTACGCGGGCCTGACCATGGTCACCAACATTCCGTTCTACAGCTTCAAAGACGTGAACTTCCGCCGCACGGTGCCCTTCATCGCTGTGGTGGCCATTGCTTTGGGCATTGCCGTGATCACGATTCACCCGCCCATCGTGCTGTTTGGCGTCTTCGTGTTTTATGGCCTGTCGGGTTATGGCGTGTATGTGTGGAAGCGCATGAAGGGCAAACCCGTCAGCGTGATTTCCACCTCCACCGACGAGCCCGATGAAGCCGGCCTACACCGCTGATAGATTTTTCCAGTGTTAATGCCGGTATTCAGTTCGAAGCCCCGTGTTATATTTTCTCCATGACGAATTTCAGCCACTTCCCTCTACTACTCCTAGGAGTGCCAAGGGCGCGCTGATCGCACACGTCTGTACTTTGTAGTACCGCATCACGGCCCGCTAGCACCATAGCCCGCGGGCCGTTTTGTTTTCAGGAAAGATCATCATGACCGACAAGCTCATCATCTTCGACACCACTTTGCGCGACGGCGAACAGTCGCCTGGCGCGTCCATGACGCGTGAAGAAAAGCTGCGCATTGCGCGTCAGCTCGAGCG
>CAYVOP010000069.1:0-17679 GCA_964453105.1 uncultured Aquabacterium sp.
ACCCCAGCGTGGTCAAGGCCCTGCAAGACGACCAGTTCATTCCGGTTATCAGCCCCATCGGCTTTGGCGTGCAAAACGAGAGCTACAACATCAACGCCGATCTGGTGGCGTCGAAATTGGCCGAGGTGCTCAAGGCCGAAAAGCTCATGCTGCTGACCAACATCAAGGGCGTGCTCGACAAGGAGGGCAACCTGCTGACCGACCTGACCGCCCGTCAGATTGACGACCTGATTGCCGATGGCACCATCAGCGGCGGCATGATTCCGAAAATCGCTGGCGCACTGGATGCTGCCAAGAGCGGCGTCAACGCAGTTCACATCGTGGACGGCCGTGTGCCTCATGCCATGCTGCTGGAAATTCTGACCGAGCAGGCCTACGGCACCATGATTCGCTCGCACTGAGGCGTGCGCCGCTTTGATGCCTGAACCCATCTGGTTGTTCGACCTCGACAACACCCTGCACGACGCCAGTCAGGCGGTGTTCTGGCGGTTGAACACCTCGATGACGGACTACATCGAGCGGCACCTGAGCCTGCCTCGTGATGAGGCAGATCGCCTGCGAATCCATTACTGGCGCCGCTATGGCGCCACCTTACTGGGCCTGGAAAAACACCACGGCATTCGTGCCGCGCACTTTCTGGCGCAAACCCATGTGCTTGAAGGCCTGGAAGGCCAGTTGCACATGCCAGCGGTCGACCGAGTCGCGCTCAAGCGTTTGCCTGGGCGCAAGTTTTTGTTGACCAACGCGCCAGCCGACTATGCCAAGCGGGTGCTGACTGCGCTGGACTTGGCCGGGTGCTTCGAGGGCATCATTGCCATTGAGGGCATGCGGGTGTTTGGTGACTTGCGCCCCAAGCCCGATGTGCGCATGTTGCGGGTTGTGTTGGCCCGCCACAAGCTGCCGGCTCACCGCTGTGTGCTGGTGGAAGACACGGTCGCCAACCTGCGCAGTGCGCACCAACTGGGCTTGCGCACCGTGTGGATGCAACACTATCTCAAAGACAACCCGCACGGGCCGGAGGCCGGCATCGGCCTGCATGGTCGGCCACCTTGGGTGTGTGTCAGAATCAAAAAACTGAGGTCGCTGCACCAGTGGCGGTCTCGATCTGCAAGATGATCTGACAAGCACAAGGTGGTGGTGCCATGGGTGAGGACGTTCGGTCTGAAGAAGTCGGTGCCGTGACCGCACGCAAGCGCCCCAAGCCGGGCGAACGCCGCATCCAAATTCTGCAGGCCCTGGCCGCCATGCTGGAACAACCTCAGCACGACCGCATCACCACTGCGGCCTTGGCGGCCCGGCTGGAAGTCAGCGAAGCGGCCTTGTATCGGCACTTCGCCAGCAAAGCCCAGATGTTCGAAGGCCTCATTGAGTTCATTGAGCAAAGCGTGTTCACGCTGGCCAATCAAATCATGGAACGCGAACCCAAGCCAGATCAACAAGTGGCTCGTTTGCTGGGCACGGTGCTGCAATTTGCGCAGAAGAA
The DNA here is from genome assembly GCA_964453105.1 of uncultured Aquabacterium sp. Classification (GTDB taxonomy): domain Bacteria; phylum Pseudomonadota; class Gammaproteobacteria; order Burkholderiales; family Burkholderiaceae_C; genus Aquabacterium. The sequence goes on from CAYVOP010000069.1 coordinate 1,484, forward strand.
CCCGGGCATGTGCCGAGTCATGGCGGGCGACGCTTTGCTGTTGGAGCATGAGCGGCTCGGTGCCCGCATGAACCAATTCTGGGACCGGTTGGAATCGGTGCTACGCCAGGCCTACAAGGCTGTGGCTGATGCGCGCCAGACGCCTACGCCCACAGTTGATGCCCAAGCTGCGGCTGCCCTTGCCGTGGCGGTGCTGCTGGGGCGCATGCAGCGCTTCAACCGCAGTGGGTTCAAGCGCCTGCCCACCGAGCACATTGAGGCCACGGTTCAGCAACTGCTGCGTTGACGGACGATGCATCGGTCTGGCCTGCATCGGCGGGCCGGGATCTGTACACTGCGCGCATGTCGACGCTAGACCCCGCCCTGATCCAGTTGCTGCAACGCGCCGAGTCCCTGGTGGCTCGGCTTGATGCTTTGCTGCCCTCGCACCAACAAGCCATTGCCGCACCCGACTGGTCGGCTTCGGTGGCTTACCGTTACCGCAAACGCACCTCGGCGGCCTGGGCTGCCGGGTGGCTGGAGCCGGTCCGCCATGTGGCGCGCATCGACTACGCCGCACTGCGCGAGGTCGATACGCAAAAGGAACGCTTCGCCCGCAACCTGGGGCAATTCGTGGCCGGCAAAACGGCCAACAACGTCTTGTTGTCGGGCGCACGGGGCACAGGCAAGTCGTCGTTGGTGAAGGCCGGCTTGCAGGCGCATGCCTCGCAGGGCTTGCGTTTGATCGAGGTCGACAAGGCCGACATGATTGATCTGCCTGACCTCATTGAGCTGGTCAGCGGGCGCCCTGAACGCTTCATCATCTTCTGCGATGACCTGAGTTTTGATGAGGGCGAGGCCGGCTACAAAGCCCTGAAGTCGATTCTGGATGGCACGGTGTCCGCCAGTGGGGACAACGTCATGATCGTGGCCACCTCAAACCGTCGCCACTTGTTGCCCGAATACCATTCAGACAACAAGACCTACAAGCACACCGCCGATGGCGAGTTGCACCCAGGCGAAGCCGTGGAGGAAAAAATTTCCTTGTCGGAACGGTTTGGCTTGTGGATCAGCTTCTACCCCTTCAGCCAGGATGAGTACCTGGCCATCGTGGCTCAGTGGTTGCGCCACTTGGGCCTGTCGGCCGAGGCCATCGAGGCGGCGCGCCCGGAAGCGTTGGTGTGGGCCATTGAGCGCGGCTCGCGATCGGGGCGGGTCGCCTACCAGTTCGCGCGTGACTATGCGGGGCGTGGCCATGTCTGAGCGCAAGTCGTATCACGTGATGGAGCCCACCGATCGCACGCCGGTCGAGGTGGCTGTGGGGGTGTTGATCGAGCGCGATGCGCAAGGTCGCGAAACCCGTTTCCTCTTGACCTCACGCCCCGAAGGCAAGGTTTACGCAGGCTACTGGGAGTTTCCGGGCGGCAAACTGGAGGCCGGTGAAACGGTGGAACAAGCCTTGCGACGCGAGTTGCACGAGGAAATCGGCATCACCATTGGCGAGGCGCACCCTTGGCAGATCGAGGTCATGGACTATCCCCATGCACGGGTGCGGCTGCACTTCTGCAAGGTCTATGACTGGCGGGGCTCGTTTGAAATGAAGGAAGGCCAGCACATGGCCTGGCAGACCTTGCCTGTGGACATGGTGCCTGTGTTACCCGGCACGGTGCCGGTGTTGCAGTGGTTGGCCGCAGAACGCGGCCATACAGGGCTGACGCATCAGGAAGCCGAGGGCTCCCACTGAGCACCCGCTGACTCAGGTTCAGCGGGTGAGTGCGCTTTAGTTCGAGGCGGCGCTGGCCGCGGCGGACGCTGCAGGGGCTGCGTCGCTGGCGCCGGAAGCAGGCTCGCTGGCCGCCGAGGCCGCTGTCTCGGTGTGGCTGGCGTCAATGCCGTGCTTTTCACCGCTCATGTCGACGTTGCCGCCGCTCTTCATCAACACCAGGATGGCAATGGCGGCGAACACCACAAAAGCCACAAGCATCTTCCACATGACTTCTCTCCTAAAGGGATCATCAAATCGCTGAAACAGCGCGAAGCATTGTGGATGAGTGGCGGGGCGCCACAGCACGGGGGCTACCCTTGGTCCGATGCCGGGTTCGTGTCCAAGTGCCGAAATAAAAAAACCCGGCGCGGGGCCGGGTTGTCGGTCTGGTGAGGCGTGCTCGTCAGTACGCCATACCAGGGTGTCATCAGCTCAGTTGGTCGCTGATCAGCTTGGTCAGCTCGAACATGGTGACTTGAGGCTTCTTGAAGATCACCTTGAGCTTGTCGTCTGCATTGATGTTGCGCTTGTTGGCGGCGTCTTGCAGGTTGTGCTTCTTGATGTATTCCCAAACCTTCTTGGTCACTTCCGTGCGGGGCAGGGGAGTGGCGCCGATCACGGCTGCCAGAGCGGGGCTGGGGGTCAGGGGCTTCAGGAAGGCGGCGTTCGGTGCGCGCTTGGCTGCAGCCTTCTTGGCGGGCGCAGCGGCCTTCTTTTCAGCCGGGGCGGCCTTTTTGGCCGGGGCTTTTTTCGCAGTTGCCATGTGAATTCACTCCATCAAGGGTCAGATCTGATGCGTACCTCGGGCGCTGGTCTATGTGCCAGGGTTCCTCGTACGGTGTCGCGTAGCAGATGGTAATGCTTTCTCCCTCTCAAAAATCAGCTTTCTGCATCTTTGTGGCCCTCGAACGTCAAGAAATGGGGGGGCAATGCCAGAAGAGGCTGCTTTAAGGCAGGGAGACCCCGATATGTTCAGGTGTCGGCCCACATGCGCAGCAAGTTGTGATACGTGCTGGTCAGGGCCACGGTGTGGGCGTTGTCGCCCATTTCATTGCGCATTTTGAGCAAGGTCATGTCCAGGTCGTACAGCAAACGGCGTTGCTCGTCAGAGCGCACCATGCTTTCGACCCAGAAGAAGCTGGCCACCCGAGCGCCGCGTGTGACCGGCTCGACCCGATGCACGCTCGACGACGGATAGATCACCATGTCACCCGCAGGCAGCTTCACGCGCTGGGTGCCAAAGGTGTCTTCGATCACCAGTTCTCCGCCATCGTATTCATCGGGATTGGCCAGAAACAGCGTGGCCGATACATCGGTGCGCACGCGTTCGCCGCTGCCGTGGATGAATCGTATGGCGTTGTCCACATGGTTGCCAAACGAATTGGTGTCGCCACCATAGCGGTTGAACAGGGGTGGGAAAACGGCCTTGGGCAAGGTGGCGGTGAAGAACAGCTTGTTGCGCTTGAGGGCCTGCAGCACGATGTCTTGCAGCTCTTGCGTGACAGGGTGCTGCTGTGGCAGCTGTTCGTTGTTCTTGACCTGGGCCGACTGGGTGCCGGCCGTGACTTTGCCATCTCCCCAAGGAGCTTGAGCCAGGACCTGTTGCATGTGCTGCAGCTCTTGCGCGGTCAGCACCTCGGGAAGATGTAAAAGCATGATGGGTCAGAAAGTGCGGGTCAGAGACAACTGGGCGCCACGTGTGGGGCCCCACACTGTGAAGCCACGGTACACGCCGTCCACATAAACCTTGTCGAACAGGTTGTTCAGGTTGAGCTTGACACGGTAGTCCATGGTTTCGTATTCGACCAGGGCATCCACCTTGACATAGCCGGGAGCCCGGTTGCCACTCGATTCGCCGGCAGCTGGCACACGGCCGGTCATGCCATCGGCGCCCACGCCCGCACGCCATTGGCTGTTGATCTTGTAGGTGGCCCAGATGGCGCCACTCAAGCGGGGTGTCAGGCCTGAGGTCTTGCCTTCGTTGTTCTGCGAGCCGTTGATGGCGGGGTCGCCTGCCTTGTCAATGATGCCGCGCTGCAAGGCCAGCGAGGTGAACACTTCCAACTGGTTGGTGATGCGGCCAGCCGCTTCGAACTCAATGCCGTCGGTGTGGCGCTGGCCGTTGAGCAGGTAGTTGGTGGGGCTGGCGCTGGCCGCGTCGGTGTTGCGCTCGTTGTACTTGATGGTGCGGAACAAGGCGGTGCGCATGCTCAGGTCACCATTCAGCAGTTCCCATTTGGCGCCCAGCTCATAGTTGCGGCTTTGCTCGGGTGGGGTGTTGACGGTGCGGGCGTCGAATTGATAGAGGTCGCCCGAGGCATTGAACGAGGTGCCGTGCGACAGGTAGTAGGTGGACTGTTCATCGGGTTGGAACAGCACGCCTTCACGGTGGCTCCACATGCGGTCGGTGCGCGACAGGGGGCCGCCTGTCGCGCGGTCGTATTCGCCGTCGAAGATGTCATGGCGCACGCCTCCCAGCAGCTTCCACTGTGGGGTCAGGTGCAGGGTGTCTTGTGCATACAAGCCGGTGGTCTGTGAATCGAAGCTGGTGGCCTTGTTGCGCACACGGGTGTCAGCCAACGGCGCGGTGCCACCGGTGGTGCCCCAGGTGATGGTGGGCTTGGTAGGGGTGCCGGTGTAGGTGTACGTGGTGGTGCGTTCCAGCGCCACTTCGGCGCCCGCCAGCAAGTCATGGCGCAGACCCAGCCATTGGGCTTTGCCTGAGTAATCGGTCTGCCAGAAGGTGTGATGGTCTTCGGCTGCGCGGGTCTGGTTGCCGCGGGTGATGCCGGAGTTGTCGTTGATCTGGTTGATGTTGGTCACGCGGTTGTTGCCTGTGGTGACCAGGCCGGCGGTGGTGGCCCACAAGTCGCGCTTGTAGGTGCCATCGCGCACGCTGCTCTTGAGTTCGCCACCGTCGTCAAAGCGATGGATGTGGGTGAACATGGCGTAGTCGGCTGAGTCGCGCTGGTAGTCAGACTGCGAGCCGTACCAACGGTCGACCGCTTCGTTGACTGGGCGACCGTTGAGCCAGCGGAAGCCATAGTCGGGCACGTCGTCGTAGTCCAGATGGTAGGCCCCGATGCTGAATTCGTTGGCAGTGCCAATGCCCCAGGTGAATGTGGGCGCCACGCCCAGGCGATGGGTTTCTGGGCCGTTGCGGAAACTGTCGGCATCGGTCTTCATGACGTTGATGCGCAGCGCCGCATCGTCTGCGGTCTTGATGTTGAAGTCGCCCGTCAGTCGCACATAGTTGTCGGTGCCCACTGTGGCTTCGACTTCGTGCTGGGTGGCCAGGAATGGCTGCTTGCTGGCCTGGTTGATCACGCCGCCGGTGGAGCCGCGGCCGTAAAGCATCGAGGCCGAGCCTCGCAGCACTTCAATGCGGTCCTGGTTGAAGGTGTCGCGGTTGTATTGGGCAATGTCGCGCATGCCATCCTGGAAGATGTCGCCACGGGTGGTGAAGCCGCGCAGGCGAATCAGGTCGCCAATCGCGCCGCCTTCACCGGCCTCAAAGGCAATGCCGCTGACGGTGTGCATGGCCGCCTTCAAGGTGTCTGCGTTCTTGTCGTCCATCAGCTTTTCGGTGACGACGGTGACCGACTGCGGGATGTCTTTCAGCGCTTGCTTGCCTTTGCCGGCGGTGGTGGTCAGCGCTTGGTAGTTCTGTTTGCTGTCAGGCGTGGCCTCACGCTTGGGAGCTTGCACCACGACTTCGGGCAGCGACTCGGATTGGGGGGCGCGTGTGCCTTGTGCCGCGTCGGTTTGGGCCCAAACGGCAGAGCCCAGGAGGGACAGGCCCAAGCCGGCCGCCCATTGCTTCTTGTGTGACATGAAGAAAATCCCTTGCAAGGGGATGCGTTGGTTGGTGAATCGTTAGGCAAATGATAATCGTTCGCATTTGCGTATGCAAGGGGTGTGGTGAATCTACCCACGCCGCACGAATGTGGGGTGGGGTGAGGCTCTGACTCGTTTGGTGGTGGGCGAGGTCAGCGACCGGCGGCGTCTTCCCGCATGTCTTCGCGCTGCTGGCGTTGCCAGATCTTCAGGCGCGAATCCATGGCCGATAACTCGATGGTGTCGGCGGCTGAGGGGTGGGTGAAGCGCTTGTGGGCGCCCAGTACGCGGTCGATGGCGCCAGGCAGATCGCCTTTGGTGGCGCTGGATTCGGCTTCAGCACGCACGGCCCGAATGGGCTCATTGAGGTGCTGCCACAACTCGCTCAGGGTGCCCCAGGCGGTGCTGTCGTAGGGCTGGTCGCTCAGGTGGGTCTGCAAGTCGGAGGCCGCTTGGCGAAGGGCCGCCTCTTGTTCCGGGCCCGTCAGCGTCAGGGCCAGATGGGCTGCCAGCATCAGCTCGGGGCGAGGTTGCAGCCGCTTGGGGTTGCGGTACAACCCGCTCAGGTCTTGCCGGGCTTGCTGGCTTTGTCGGGCCTGCATGTGCAGTTCAATCTCGGCCAGTGACAGCAGTCGGCTTACTTCGGTGGCCTGGGCGCCCGGCAGTTGGGCCTGCAACTTGCGGGCTGCATTGAGGCTGGCTTGGGCATGGTCAATCTCGCGCAGTTGTTGCGAGGCCACCGCCGCTGTGTAGTGCAAGGTGATGGCCTCTAAAGCGGGTGTGCGGGGGGTGACGGCCGGTGAGGTGAGCGTAGCGATGAAGCTGCTACGAGGGTCCATCAACACTTTGGCTCGCGCGGCCATCAGCATGTGGCGAGCCAGTATGGCCCGAGTGGGGTCGCCGTGGGGCGCTTTGTCGCTCCAGGCCAATGGGCCCAGGCGAGAGCGAGCATCCCCGATCCGTTCGGTGGTCAGGGGGTGGGTGCGCAGGTAGGGGTAGCTGCCATCGTCGTTGAGGCGTGAGGCGGTTTGCAAATGCTCGAACATCTGGGCCATGCCAGAAGGCTCGAAGCCGCCGGAGGTCAGCACACCAAAGCCCACGCGGTCGGCTTCACGCTCCATGTCACGCGAGAAATTCAGCTGGCCCTGCATGCTGGCGGCCTGTCCGCCCATGATCACGGCTTGGGCCGCTTGAGGGCTGCGCGCGGCGGCCATCACACCCAGAATGATGGATGCCAGGCTGACCCAGCTTTGGCGTGATTGCACGCCGATCGTGCGGGCAATGTGTCGTTGTGTCACGTGTGACAGTTCGTGCGCCAGCACCGAGGCCAGTTCGTCGGGGGAGCTGGTCATGGCCAGCAAGCCCAGGTGCACGCCAATGTAGCCCCCGGGCAGCGCAAAGGCGTTGATGGTTCGGTCCTGAACCAGGAAGGGCCGCCAGGCGTAAAGACTGTCGAGGTCTTGCGTGATCTCGCCGCGCTGGCGCGCACTGGCCAGCAAGGTCTGCCAGACCTGTTCGATGTATTCCAGCACCAACGGGTCGTCGATGACAGATGGGTCGGGCCAGATGGAGCGCATGATGCGGTCTCCCAGGCGACGTTCGGCTGCGGGCGACAGATCCTGGCTCGCGGTGTCGCCCAGTTCCGGCAAGACCGGCGGGGCGGCATGACCTGCTTGTGGATAGTCTGGGTTGATGTCGGCGAGGGGTTGCGGGGCTTGGGCTTGCAGGGCGGGGCCTGCGCAGACCAGTACACAGGCCACAGCCCATTGGATCGGGGTCAAACCTTGGCGCAAAAAACGAGTCAAATGCATGGGCAGGGGAATCTGGGCCGGACCTCGCAGTATGCTGCGATCCTGACGCTGTTGGACCGGGGACACCCCCTGAGGTTCGCCCCCAAGGTTCATCTTTACATCCAGACACCAACATGAGCGAACTCACCCATTTCGACGCCCAAGGCCAGGCCCACATGGTCGATGTCTCTGCCAAACCCGCCACCACCCGCGTGGCAGTGGCTCAGGGGCGCATTGTGATGAAGCCTGACACCTTTGCCATCGTGGCGCAAGGTCGCGCAGGCAAGGGTGACGTGTTGGGCGTGGCGCGCATTGCGGCCATTCAAGGCGCCAAACGCACGTCTGACCTGATTCCGCTGTGCCACCCATTGGCATTGTCTAAAGTGGCGGTGGAGTTTGATCTGGACGAGGCCAGCAGCAGCGTCACTTGCCGCGCCACGGTGCATACCGTGGGACCCACGGGGGTGGAAATGGAGGCCCTGACGGCGGTGCAGGTTGGCCTGTTGACCGTCTATGACATGTGCAAAGCCGCCGATAAGGGCATGGTCATCACCGATGTCGCCCTGCTGGAAAAGCAAGGCGGCAAGAGTGGTCACTGGGTGCGAGACGCGACCTGATCGGGTAGCAGTTCACGCCAGTGGTAGACCCTTTGTGGGGGCTGGCACTGGAAGGCTTGTGATGCTGTCGCAGCCTTGGTGCAGGGGCTGAGGAAGGCCGTTTCCATGGGGTTGTGAAACTCCTTGAGTCGGGCCACCACATAGCGGGCCTTGTCGGTTTCGCCGGCGGCATTCAGCGAGCGGGCGTAGGCAATCATCAGGCGCGCGTCGACCAGGTTGTGCAGCGTGCGGCGGAAAGCCTGTGGTGGCAGCGGGGCTTCGTCTTCATCAGGCACGGTCACGTCTGCATAGTCGGCCTGATAGCCGAACCAGGGCATTTTCTGGCCAAAGGCAATGCGGGCATCCAGTGGCCCGGCACCCGCGCGTGGCGCATAAATGTTGGCCGCAGCCTGGTAGTCCAGGGCGCACCAGATGGCGCCTGCCATGGTCAATGCGGCAGCCAGGCTCAAGCCCCATGGCGCCCGGCCTGGGGTGGTTGCGGGGGCGGCGGTGCGAGCCCGACTGGCCAGGCCGATGCCCCAGGCAAACGCCGTGGGCAGCAGGAAGTAGCTGTACCAAAGCGGGTACTCCAGCAAGCTGTGCAACAGCGCGGTGCTCACGATCACCCCGCAGGCCCCGGCTGGCGTGAGGGTGGTGGACTGGGTTCGCCACACCAGGCATAGCCAGGCTGCCAGGCTCAGCAGCACCAGGGCGATGGTGGTGGGGAGGCCAAACTCCACCGCCCATTGCAGGACCAGATTGTGGGTGTGGTCAAAGAAGGCCACAGGGCGGGTGGGGAAGGGGGTGAAGGTCCAGGCCAGGTTGAACTCGCCGTAGCCCACGCCGGCCCAAGGGTGTTGCAAGACCAGGCTCAGCACATTGGCCCAGATTTTGAAGCGCGAACTGGAAATGTCACTCTTGTCATGCAGGCGCGTTTCGGCGGCAAAGCTGACGTTCTGGTCCAGGTGTGACAGCAACCACATGCCCCCCCAGAACACGCCGTAAATCAGCGGGGCAGCAAACAAGGCCGCCCGCATGCTTTTGGGCAAGCGCCGATCGAGCAGGCCCCAGGCCGCCAGAAACAGCATGGCCAGCATGCCGGTGCGAGAAGCGGTCAAGACAATGCCCCAGATGAACAAGGCCATCAGGCTGGCGGCCAGCAGTGGCGGCAGGCGCTTGCGTGCGCCCAGCCAAATGGCTGCAGCAGACGACCAGACCAGCAGGGTGCTGAGGTGGTTGGGTTGCCGCAGATTGCCCACGGCGCGGCCCGCCATGGTGGGTTCGGCAATCAGCATGCCATCCGCCCATTGCGGGTGGAAGGCTTGAATCAGTCCCAAAGCCATGCCCAGTGCCCCGGCCACGCACAAGGCCGTGGCAAACAGGTCGAACACGGTGTCTCGCTGCACAGTCAGGCCTGCGCGCCAGCCAGTCAGGCAGACCAGCGCCGCGACGGTGCACAAGCCCGAACCCATCATGGCCAGACCCAGCGGCAAGGCACCCCAGGCCCAAGCACCCAAAGCCAGGGCCGCTTGAACGCCCGCCATCAACATCAGGCCGGCAAAGGCCTGGTCCACGCCATATTGCAGGCGAAGGGGGCGCGATTGGGCGCCGGTGGCCCGGTTGAGCAACCACACCCACAAGCCCCAGGCGCAAACAGCCAGAACCTGGTTGTAGAACGTGATCGAGGGGGGATCGTGCGCCGCAATCAAGGTGGGGGCCACCACGGCCAGCAAGGCGCCAACCAGCAGCCCCAAGGGCAGACCAGGGGTGGTGCGGGAATCGATAGCGGTGCTCAGGGTCATGTCGCCATTGTCGGGCCTTCTTTGCTGCGTTCCGGCAAACTGTGTGGCTGACCCAACCGTCCCTTCTGCGATGACCTCTGTGCCTCCTCCTTCTTCCGAAACGGCTGCCGGCGTGCAGGTGCGCGAAAAACTGCTGCTATGGAGCCTGGCAGCGATCAACTTCACCCACATTGTCGACTTCATGATCATGATGCCGTTGGGCCCCGAGTTGACCCGGCTGTTTGGCATTTCCGATGCGCAGTTTGGCTTGCTGGTGTCGGCCTATTCGCTGGCGGCCGGGGCTTCGGGCATGTTGGCGTCCACGGTCATTGACCGGTTCGAGCGCAAGCGGGCCTTGCTGTTTCTGTATGCCGGCTTCACCTTGGCCACCTTGGGGTGCGGCCTGGCGCCTGGGTATGTGTCGCTGATGTGCTCCCGGGTGGCTGCAGGCGTGTTTGGTGGGGTGCTGGGCGCCTTGGTTCAAACCATTGTGGGCGACGCCATTCCATTCGAGCGACGCGGGCGTGCCATGGGCGTGGTCATGTCGGCGTTTTCATTGTCCACCGTGGCGGGGGTGCCGTTATCGCTGTGGCTGGCCACCCAAGGTGGGTGGCATCTGCCCTTCCTGGCTATCGCGGCCGCATCGTTGGTGATCGGCTTGGTCGCGGTGCGATCGGTGCCTGTGCTGTCGCAGCATCTGGGCCAATCTGCCAAGCGGTCGGCTTGGGTCGGCATGCGGCAGGTGTTTTCCGAGGCCAACCATTGGCGAGCCTTTGCCTTGTCCTGCCTGATGATGGCCGGCAGCTTCAGCATCATTCCCTACATCACCATCTACACCACCACCAACGTCGGGTTGCGTGCCGATCAAGTCCCGCTTATTTACCTGGCGGGTGGGGTGGCTACGCTGTTCACCGCCCGCCTGTGGGGGTGGATGAGCGATCGCTGGGGCAAAGTGGCCACCTTTCGCCTGGTCAGTGCTTTGGCTGTCGTGCCCATGATGGCCTTGACTTTGCTGCCCCCAGTGCCGTTGTGGATGGTGCTGGTGGTGACCACCGCCTTCTTCGTGTTCGTGTCCGGGCGCATGGTGCCGGGCATGGCCCTGCTGACTGCCGCCCCGCAGGCGTCGATGCGTGGGGCGTTCATGAGCGCCAATGGTGCGCTGCAGTCGGTCACGATGGGGGTGTCGGCCTGGTTGGGCGGCAGCCTGATCTCGCGAAGCCCGCAAGGCCTGGTGCAAGGCTATGAGCGCTGCGGTTGGCTGGCTGCAGTGACCACCCTGGTTCTGCTGTGGTGGGTGGGGCAGGTGCGCGTGCACGGAGGCGGTGCGTCGGCTCAGGCAAACCAAAATCAAGCCCGTGCTTGACGTGCGGCAAGAGTTTACGGGGTTTGTTCACGCAGTTGTGTTTCTCCATGCAAACACCGATGTCACACCCTTGTCATCTTCCAGACTCCGGTGCAAACTGGTCTTCCGGTTGACGCTTTTGAACCGGCGTTAAACCGGGTTGTCTCTAACCTTTCTTCCTGCTCTCGAAAGGAGGCAGTATGAATTTGACGATCAGTGGCCACCATCTCGAAGTGACCCCTTCGCTGCGTGAGTACGTACTCACAAAGTTGGACCGTGTGACCCGTCATTTCGACCAAGTCGTGGACATCAATGTCCTACTGACAGTCGAAAAGCAAAAGGAAAAGGACCGCCGACAGAAGGCAGAAGTGAACTTGCATATGAAGGGCAAGGACATTTTTGTCGAAACCTCCCATGAAGACCTCTACGCCGCCATTGATCAACTGATGGACAAGCTGGACCGGCAGGTTTGCCGCCACAAGGACCGCGTTCAGGCCCATCACCATGCCTCCCACAAGCGTCACGCCGATCAGGTTTTCGACGCCCATCCGTGATCTTTCCTCCACCTGACTTGTATGCCTGAAACTTTCAACCTAACACGCTTGGTCTGAGTTGAGTGCAGGTCGCCTGCGCAGCAAGGCACCAAGTTGACGGCCCTTCGGGGCCGTTTTTCATTTTTTGCGCCGCAGGGTGGGGCATAGAGTCAAGGCATCCGGTGCCAGAGGGGCGCATCGGGTCGATTTCAGGGCATACGCCACTTGCTGCGGTGCAGCAAACCGGGCAGAATCCCGCAAACCGGTGGGAATCGGATGTGCCACTCGTTACATCCGGTTTCTATAATCCGCCCCTCGTCCGTCCCGGGAGTGGGGGTCAAGGTGGCAACGCCGTCGCCCTTGCTTGTATCAAGATGAATCGTCTCTCAGCCATCCTTCCTGCCAGCCAAGTGCTGGTGGACGTGGACGCCAGTAGTAAAAAGCGCGTCTTCGAGCACGCGGGTTTGCTGTTTGAGAATCAGCACTCGATTGCCCGAGCGACGGTGACAGACAACCTCTTCGCGCGTGAGCGCCTGGGCTCCACAGGCCTGGGGCATGGCGTGGCCATCCCTCATGGTCGCATCAAAGGTCTGAAGAACCCTCTGGCGGCCGTGGTCCGCCTGACCCACCCCATTCCGTTTGATGCCCCCGACGACGAGCCCGTCAGCTTGCTGATCTTCTTGCTCGTGCCCGAGGCCGCCACGCAGCGCCACCTCGAAATCTTGTCCGAAATAGCGGAGCTGCTGTCTGACCGCGAGTTGCGCGAACGCCTCAAAACCGAGCCCGATGCGGCCCAGGTTCACTCGCTGATCGAACGCTGGCAGCCTTTGAAGTCGGTTGCCTGAGCCTGAAAGGGCCGGCTTGAGGCATCATTGGTGATCTGACCCCGACCAAGCAGACCCATTCGTGAGTGCCAAAGATTTAGCCATCATCAGCGCTGAAGCGCTCTTTGAAGCCAACCGCGGCGCCTTGCGCTGGGAATGGATTGCCGGTCACGCCCACCCGGAGCGGCGTTTTGACGAAGAAGCCGTCCAGATGGCGCAGTCGGCCGCCGACCTGGTGGGTTACCTGAACTACATCCACCCCTATCGCGTCCAGATCGTGGGGCGCCGGGAAACAGCCTATTTCGCGGGCTCCAGCCCCGAAGACCAGGAACGCCGCATTCAGCGCATCGTCACCCTCGAGCCCCCCGTGGTGGTGGTGGCCGACGCGCAAACGCCGTCTGACAAGCTCGTGGCCATGTGTGGCCGAGCCGGCATTCCCTTGTTTGTGACCGAAGAGCCCGCGGGTCACGTCATCGACGTGCTGCGCAGCTATTTGACCCAGCACTTTGCCGAACGCCTCACCCGACACGGTGTGTTCATGGACATCCTCGGCTTGGGCGTGCTACTCACCGGCGAGTCGGGCCTCGGCAAGAGCGAACTGGGCCTGGAATTGATTTCCCGTGGACACGGCCTGGTGGCCGACGACGCGGTCGACCTCTACCGCGTGTCACGCACCGCCATCGAAGGGCGTTGTCCAGACCTGCTGCTCAACCTGCTTGAGGTGCGCGGTATTGGCCTGCTCGACATCAAAGCCATCTTTGGTGAAACGGCCGTGCGTCGCAAGATGCGCCTGAAGCTCATCGTGCACCTGGTTCGCAAGGAAACCATGGAGCGCGAATTCGAGCGCCTGCCTTACGAGCCCCTGTACGAAGAAATCTTGGGGGTGCCCATTCGCAAGGCGGTGATTGCGGTGGATGCGGGCCGAAACTTGGCCGTTCTGGTGGAAGCCGCGGTGCGCAACACCGTGCTGCAACTGCGCGGCATCGACACCTACAAGGAATTCATCGAGCGCCACCAGCGTGCGATGGAGCGGGGCGCCTAAGCCCCTCGCGATCAGCCTAATTGGCGGTGGTGCTGGTGACCCAGCTTGCCGCTGCAGTCGTCCTTGTTGCACACCACATACAACGACAGCGCATGGTCGTGCAGCTTGTAGCCGCGTTCGGCCGCGATTTCCTGCTGACGGCGCTCAATTTCCGGATCGTAAAATTCTTCCACGCGGCCGCACACCACGCACACCAGGTGGTCGTGGTGCTTGCCTTCGTTCAGCTCGAACACGGCTTTGCCCGCCTCGAAATGATGGCGTGACAAGATGCCCGCTTGCTCGAACTGCATCAGCACCCGATAAACGGTGGCCAGACCAATGTCGGAGCCTTCGGCCAGCAAGACCTTGAACACGTCTTCGGCCGTCATGTGTCGCTGATCAGACGCGCGCTGAAAAACTTCCAGGATCTTGATGCGGGGCAGCGTGGCCTTGAGCCCGCTGCTTTTCAGTTCTTCTGCGTTGGTCATGGGAAAACTCCGAGGTGCGGCACCACATCAAGCGCGCCGCTAGAATGGGCAATCATATCGATTTGGACGCCACTTCGGCAAAGTGGGGTCTTCTTGCCTGCCATGACATTGAACCTCATTCGTCGCGCCCTGCCGGCGTGGGCCCCTGCGATCCTGATGTTGGCTGGTTGCAGCAGCACCGGCCAGGTCTCGCTGTCCAAGCCCGAAACCCTGTTCGGCCTGCTCGAACCCTATCGGGTCGACGTGGTGCAGGGCAATGTGGTCACGCAGGAATTCATCTCCCAGATTCAGCCCGGCTTTGGGCGCATGCAGGTTCGAGAAATTCTGGGCACCCCCATGCTGACCGATGTGTTCCACAACGACCGTTGGGACTACGTGTTCACCATTCGTCGCCAGGGCGTGCCCGATCAGAAGCGTCGCGTCACCGTTTATTTCAAGAATGACGCCGTCGATCACTTCGATTCCGAAACCTTGCCGCTCGAGCGCGAGTTCGTGGCCTCCATCGACAAGCCTCGCGAAGGTCGCCAGGCCGAACCCAACCTGAGCGCCGAGCAAATCGCAGCCTTGCCTGTGCCGGCCAAGAATGGCACCGCAGCTCCTAAAGTGCCGCTGGGTGCCGCTCGAACCTACCCCTCCCTGGAATCAACCCCCCGTTGATTGCCTGAATCTGATCCGAGACCTCTTTTCCTAGCAAGCATGACTTCTACCGCTTCCGCCAACGCCCACCGCATTGCCATCGCTGGCGCCTCCGGCCGCATGGGCCGCATGCTGATCGAAGCCGTTCAGAACGCCGATGACGCGGCTCTGGCTGGGGCGCTCGATATTGCTGGCAGCCCCGCCTTGGGCGCTGACGCTGCCGCATTTTTGGGGCAGACCAGCGGCGTGCTCATTACCTCCGATTTGCGCGAAGGCCTGAAAAATGCCAAGTACCTGATCGACTTCACCCGCCCCGAAGGCACCATGGCCCACCTGCGCGTGTGCCGCGAGCTGGGCGTGAACCTGATCATTGGCACCACCGGCTTCACCGAAGAGCAGAAGGCCGAAATCAAAGACGCCGCACGCGACATCGCCATCGTCATGGCCCCCAATATGAGCGTGGGGGTGAACGTGGTGCTGAAGCTGCTGGCGCAGGCCGCCAAGGCCCTGAAAGAAGGGTACGACATCGAAATCATCGAGGCCCACCACCGCCACAAGGTCGATGCTCCCAGCGGCACGGCCCTGAAAATGGGTGAGGTGGTGGCCGATGCCATTGGCCGTGACCTTAAGGCCTGCGCCGTGTATGGCCGTGAAGGCGTGACGGGCGAACGCGACCCCAGCACCATCGGCTTTGCCACCGTGCGTGGCGGCGACATCGTGGGCGACCACACCGTGCTGTTTGCCGGCACAGGCGAGCGCATCGAGATCACGCACAAGTCTTCCAGCCGCGCGACCTATGCGCAAGGCAGTCTGCGTGCGGTTCGCTTCTTGGCTCATCAACCTCATGGCCTGTTCGGCATGGACGACGTCTTGGGGATGGCATGAACGGCTTGATGCACTTGTGGGAGCAGGGCGATGCCGTCGGCAAGGCGGTTGCCCTGATGCTGTTGCTGATGTCCATCAGCGCTTGGGTCGTCATCTTCTGGAAGAGTTGGCTGTTGAACCGTGCGCGTCATGATTTGGTCAAAGGCGCCCAAGTGTTCTGGGACTCGGTGGACTTGAAGTCAGGCCGACAAGCTGTGTCCGAGGTCGATCGCGAGCAGGTCTTGCTGCCCATCATTGACTCCGGTAGCACCCCTTCCGGGGCCGGTACCCTGGCGGCCCGCTCGGACCGCGAAGCCCAACTCACCCGTCGCTTGCGTGATAGCTTGCATGACGTCATGCTGCGTTTGCAGCATGGTCAAGTCTTGCTGGCCTCGGTGGGCGCGGTGTCGCCTTTCATCGGCTTGTTTGGCACTGTTTGGGGCATTTACCACGCCATGATCAGCATCAGCACGGCTGGTTCGGTCAGTCTGGACAAAGTGGCAGGGCCTGTGGGTGAGGCCCTGATCATGACCGCTGCCGGTCTGGCGGTGGCCATTCCTGCGGTCTTGGCCTACAACATCTTCGGCAAGATCATTTCCGGTTGCGAAGCCGACCTGGAAGGCTTCGCGCATGACCTGCGCGAGACTTTGCTGGCCGAAAAGGAATAAGCACCATGGCGTTTGGTCGATTGGAGCGTCCGCAAGGTAGCCAGCCCATGGCCGAGATCAACATGACGCCGC